>CAUSKT010000012.1:0-43355 GCA_963532335.1 uncultured Neisseria sp.
ACAGGGGATAGGCGGGACGGCCGCGGTGGTCTCTAAGGTAACGGGTTCTTTGACGATTCAGGTATTGTTCGATCGGCTGCCAATCAATCACCTGATCCAACTTCAATAGCGGGAAGCGGTCGATGTGTTTGGCGATCATGGCTTGTGCGGTTTGCTGGAAGAAGGTGCTCATGAGAAATCCCCTAAATGTCTTGGTGGGAATTTAGGGGATTTTGGGGAATTTTGCAAAGGTCTCAATCCGCCTGTGTCAATAAAAGTGTAAAAAAGAGAAACCTTATTTTATAAGGTTTCTCTCATTTTTTTGTGTTATATTTTACAATATTTAATTATATGTAACTCAGAACGGAATATCGTCGTCGATGTCTTCGACTGGGGCTGCCGGTGCGGCAGGAGCTTGGCGGCGGGGGGCGGCAGGGGGTTCTTGGTTTTGCGGGGCGGCTTGGTATTGTTGCTGCGGCGCTTGTTGTTTGTAGCCGCCTTGGCTGTAACCGCCGTCGTCGTAAGGTGCGCCGCCGCTGTTATCGTTGCGGCCGCCGAGCATTTTCATTTCATTGGCGATAATGTCGTATGCGGTGCGTTCGATGCCGTCTTTGCCTTGGTATTTACGGCTTTGGATGCGGCCTTCCAGATAAACTTGGCTGCCTTTTTTCAGGTATTGTCCGGCAATTTCGGCGAGGCGGCGGTACATAGTGATGTTGTGCCACTCGGTGCGTTCCACGCGCTGGCCGTTGCGGTCGTTCCATGTTTCGCTGGTGGCGACGCTGAAATTGCAGACGGCTTCGCCGTTGGGCATATAGCGGACTTCGGGGTCGCGACCGAGACGGCCGATAAGGATGACTTTGTTCAATGACATTTTTTAAACTCCTGTGATGATGTTTTCGGCGGCCTCTTGGTCAAATCCTTTTTGCAACGCCTTGATGTAAATGGTTTGTTTGTCTGCGCTGAAGGTAATGCTTTCGACGCCTTCGACTTGGGACAATGCTTGGTAGAGCGAATCGTGTTTTTCCTGCCATGCGCGGCTGACGGGATAGCTGAGGTTTTTGACGGGTTTGGGCGCGGGGGCGAGTATGGCGATGACCAGCCACAACAGCATCAACGCGCTGCAAAAGGTGAAAACGCCTGCAAAGCCGTATTGTTGAAACAGCCATCCGCCGCTTGCGCCGCCCACAAACAGCCCGACGGACTGCATGGTATTGTAAACGCCCATCGCCGTGCCTTTCAAATCGGCCGGCGCAATCTTAGACACCATGGACGGCAGGCTGGCTTCCAATACGTTGAAGCCGATAAAGTAAACAACCAGATAGGCGGTAATCAGCCAAATCGAGTGCATGCCGAACAATAAGCCGATTTGCGCCGCGGCAATGCAGGCGATGCCGAGGATGAAGACTTGTTTGAGCTTGTTGCGGGTTTCGCCGATGATGATGAGGGGGATCATGATCACCAGCCCTGCGATGGTCGAGGGCAGATAGACTTTCCAATGCTGGATTTTTTCCAAACCGAGCTGCGTCATGGCAAAAGGCAGGGCAGTGAATAACGCCATTTGTGCGGCGTGCAGCGCGAAAATGCCGAAATCCAGGTTGAGAAGCTGGCGGTCACGGAGGACTTCGCCCATGCGCGAGGGCTGCGCCTGTGTGTCTTCGTGCAGTTTGGACACTTCGGGGTCGGGAGTCATCCAAGCGACAACGCCTATGCTGATGACGGTCAGGATACCGGTCAGCATAAACAATCCGGGAACGCCGATTATGTCGGCAATCATCGGGGCGACCACCAGGCTGACGGAAAAGGTCAAACCTATGCTCAAACCTATCATCGCCATTGCGCGGGTACGCACGCCGTCTCGGGTCAAGTCGGCGAGCAACGCGGTCACTGCTGCGCTAACTGCGCCCGCCCCTTGGATGGCGCGCGCGGCAACCAGCATGGGCAATGAGTTGGCGGCAGCAGCGAGAAAACTACCGGCGGCAAAGACAATCAGTCCGACATAAATGGTTTTTTTGCGTCCGAATTTATCGGAGGCGATGCCCAAAGGCAGTTGCAGCAAAGCCTGCGTCAGTCCGTAGATACCCATTGCCAGACCGACCAAGGTTTTGTTGTTTTCCGCGCCGGGCAACGAGGCGGCATATAAGGACAAAACGGGGAGAACCAAGAACATCCCCAACATACGCAGTGCGTAAACGCCGGAGAGGGTGGTGCTGGCACGCCATTCGTGCGGGAACATTTGGATGCGGGTGTCTTTTGCCATAAACGGTTTTTCAGACGACCCGGTAGGATTTTGAGGTCGTCTGAAATTTTAAAATTATCAGATGTGCGGATTATACAGGATTCAAAAGGGTTTGCATTTGCACGGGTAGCAGCCGTTTATACCCCGCGGTCAGCCCCATTGCCAGCGGTTGCGCCATGCGCCTAAGACGGCGTTGGGGTATTTGTTGCTGCCCAGGCTGCCGTTGAAGCGCGCTAAAGCGCGGACGATGTTGCCTTTTTCGATATTGTTGTAGTGGCGCAGGATGGTGCAGCCGTAGCGCAGGTTGGTGCGGATATCGAACAGGTTGTGCGAAGGTTTGCCGATATAGTTTTTCCAAAACGGCATAACCTGCATCAGCCCGCGCGCGCCCACACCGCTGATGGCGTATTGGCGGAACGCGCTTTCGACTTCGATCAAACCCAAAATCACTTGGGTATTCAACCCCGCGCGGCTGCTTTCGTATTGGATGTTGACCAGCAGGCGGCGGCGTTCGGCGGCATCGGGAACGTAGCGGGCAAGGCGGGAGGACATCGCCGCCAGCCAGCGTTCGCCTTCGTTTGGATCGGCGAACACGAGGCGCGGCGGATTGACATTGTTGATGGAGCTGCGCATAACCGAAGCGACATCGTCGGCAAGCGTTTCTTCGCGTTGCGCGCCGGCGAGTGCGGCGGCAGGGCTGAGCAGCAATGCGCCGCCAGCCAGTAAAAAGCGGCGGCGGGACGGGGATTCGGGCGTGAGGATCAGGTTTTCCGTTTTCATGTGTACTGTCATTCGTTTAGTCGGTTTAAAGGTCGTCTGAAACCCCTATTTTTGTTTTCAGACGACCTTTTGACGTTTGCAAAACGGATATTATAAGAATATCTCCGTGCAGAATCAAAGGTGGCGTGTATCATTGATGAGCAGATTGACTTGAAACAGACAATGCGTGATACATCAACACGGTGCAATATTGCGGCGGTTTAAAGTTGATCTGCGATATTGTCAATCAACGGCGGGACAGAGTAACATTAGAGCTTCGTTTATCCACCGGTATCCCTTCATGACCACTACGCCCACCAACGTCCTGGCATCCGTCGATTTAGGTTCCAACAGCTTCCGCCTCCAAGTTTGCGAAAATAACAACGGACAACTGAAAGTCATCGATTCCTTCAAACAAATGGTGCGTTTTGCCGCCGGTTTGGACGAACATAAAAACCTCGACGAAGCATCCCAAGAGCGTGCCTTGGACTGTTTGGCAAAATTCGGCGAACGGCTGCGCGGGTTCAAGCCCGAACAAGTGCGCGTTGTGGCGACCAATACCTTCCGCGTAGCAAAAAATATCGCCCAATTCCTACCCAAAGCCGAAGCCGCACTGGGCTTCCCCATCGAAATCATCGCAGGCCGTGAGGAAGCCCGCCTCATTTACACCGGCGTCGTCCACACCCTGCCGCCCAACGGCGACAAGATGCTCGTCATCGACATCGGCGGCGGCTCGACCGAATTTGTCATCGGCTCCGACCTCCAGCCGCTCGCCACCGAGAGTTTGCCCCTAGGCTGCGTCACTTACAGCCTGCGTTTCTTCCAAAACAAAATCACCGCCAAAGATTTCCAAGCCGCCATCTCCGCCGCACGCAACGAAATCCAGCGCATCAGCAAACTCATGAAGCGTACAGGTTGGGATTTCGCCATCGGCACATCCGGTTCCGCCAAATCCATTCGCGACCTCATCGCCGCCGAGCTGCCCCAAGAAGCCGACATCACCTACAAAGGCATGCGCTACCTCGCCGACCGCATCATTGAAGCCGGTTCCGTCAAAAAAGCCAAATTCGAAAGCCTCAAGCCCGAGCGCGTGGAAGTGTTCGCCGGCGGACTGGCTGTCATGATGGCAGCGTTTGAAGAACTCGAACTCACCAAAATGACCGTTACCGAAGCCGCCCTGCGCGACGGCGTGTTCTACGATCTGATTGGACGCGGTTTGAACGAAGACATGCGCGATCAGACGACCGCCGAGTTCCAAAACCGCTACCACGTCAGCCTCAACCAAGCCAAACGCGTCGCCGAAACCGCGCAAGCCTTTATGGACAGCCTGTGCCACGCCAAAAACGTAACCGTCCAAGACCTTGCCCAATGGCAACAATACCTCGGCTGGGCAGGCAGGCTGCACGAAATCGGACTCGATATCGCCCACACCGGCTACCACAAACACTCCGCCTACATCCTCGAAAACGCCGATATGCCCGGTTTCTCCCGCAAAGAGCAAACCATACTCGCGCAACTGGTCATCGGACACCGCGGCGACATGAAAAAAATGGCGGACATCGTCGGCAGCAGCGAAATGCTTTGGTACGCCGTCCTCTCCCTGCGCCTCGCCGCACTTTTCTGCCGCGCCCGCCTGCCTTTGGATCTGCCGCCGCAAACCCAACTGCGCGCCGACGAAACAGGAAAAGGCTTCATCCTGCGCATCAGCCAAAACTGGCTCGAACAACACCCCCTAATCGCCGCCGCACTCGACTACGAAAGCGCGCAATGGCAAAAGATCGATATGCCTTTCAACGTGCAGCCTCAATAGGATCAAAAAGGCAAAAAGGTCGTCTGAAAATTAGATTCAGACGACCTTTTTGCCTTTTTGTATATGAACCGTTTGTATCCGCAGGGTAGATATTTTTACCCAAATATGATTCGCCGATCATTCAATACAGAATATGTTTCTTTAAATAGCCTGATTCAATCATTGGGAAAACATCAGACAGAGGGGAAGGTACTATAATATCTGCGTGATAAATTATTACTTCTTCATTTTGGTTTAATTCATTCTTATATCTTCTGTACAAATTTTTATCATTATCGAAAAACCAAACTAAAGCATATATCTTCCCATGAATATTTTCTGATTCATGATATAACTTTTTAAATTTATCCCTATTTCCTTCTTTATTCAGTCTTTCAAAGCTATTGCTTTGCTTGGATTTCGACCCTTCCTCTCCAATTAATTTACTTTCCAATGTTTTGGCATGGGCCAATCTTGAAACATCACTATCATTTTTACCTGAACGAAAATTCATATTTCCTCCGGCTATTGCCGTAGTTAAGAAAAATAAACCTAACAGAGCTATGAGCATTTTCTGCCATTTCGTTTTGTCGGTTTTAAAAATGAGGATTCCCATAATAATGCTCCTTTCTGAGAGGTCGTCTGAAAAATCATTTTCAGACGACCTGAACTTTATTGCGGCAAGACAAGATTGTCTAACGTCAGCCCCGCATCGCGCAAGCTTTGTACGTATTGCTCAAACACGGTTTGATAATCGTCCGACTGTATTACGGCGGAAAACATCGGTTGTTGAGAATGCTCGCCCTCGGGCAGTTCGATTAGCACGGCTTTGCCTCCCAAGTCGGCACAGGTCGTCTGAAAACGGGGAAGGGTAGAGGAAGGTTGCGGCGTGGAAGTAAGGTGGAGTTCGTAATACATGGTTTCAGACGACCTTAATGTTCTAGGTTGTTTCGTTTATTTGTTTCGGTAGGCCGGATTGCAGGAAATCGGACATTTCGCGATAAAACGCCATAACGGTTTGCATGTTTTGCCGGTCCGGTTCGCTTGTTTGAGGTCGAATGTTTATTTCATCTATCAATTCGCGCAACGGGCGGCGTTTGGTGGGATTGGCTTCGTCCAATATAAAATACAGAATCCCCCCGTCTTGTATCAACCTGCGGCGGGCATCCATTATATGACTGTTAAAAAATAGATTTTGAATCAGATTGGTGCGTTGTTCATCATTTTGTGGAGGTTTAGCGGTCTCAGGAAGCAACACGGTTTTGTTGCATACGCAGGACTGAGACTGATTGAGCGCAAAAACGGGCAGGTAAAACATCATTAACATTGCCTTCAGAATATCGCAGAAATGCCCTTCAGCCTCGTCATCGCCCTGCTGCAGACAAGCGGGGAGTTGGCAGGTTTGAAGGGTAAAGTCACATTCGCTGCGGCCTGCAGGCAAACCCAGTCCCAGATCCAAATAAAAATGACCGTCCAGTTCGATAAAATGCCATGGCGTTCGGTTGGCGCGTACGCGCGGCAGATGCAGATAGGGATTGCGGCAAATCCTTAGGTACAGGCGGATCAGATGGGCAATATTACCGCAATAAGCAGGGTTGAGTTGACGTACGCGGTTAATGCGGACGCTCTTTTCTTTTGGACGGAAGGAGCAGGGCGGTTGTTTGGTTTTCATTAGAATGGTTGGGTGGTTTTTGTCGTAGCCAGGTGTGTTTAAATTATAGTGGATTAACTTTAAACCAGTACGGCGTTGCCTCGCCTTGCCGTACTATCTGTACTGTCTGCGGCTTCGTCGCCTTGTCCTGATTTAAATTTAATCCACTATAGTTTGGCGTAGGGTTTGTGCGGTACGCACGCGATTTATTCTGTTAAGATGACCTCAATACTTTCTTTGAGAGTATATGAAATATTTGCTTTTAAACAACACCTTATTACTGGTCAACATGGAGGTTGTCTGAAACACAACTTTCAGACAACCTTTATTGTAATGTGTTCAGCCGTCGTAACACCTACGACGCATTAGACAACCTGATCTACCGCAGCTACCCGACGGCGAAAACCAATATAGCCTAGAAAACCAGCTCGTCCGCACCGAAATCAAAAAGCCCGCCAGGCCATACCAAGATTTAGACATACACCTAAGAGGTTACTAGCAAGACTATTTCAAAAAGTAGTCAGTAGCAAAAGAAGAAAGAATTAGAGGTGTCGGTGGAGTATATGTTAGAGACAGCAAAAGCTTGGTTTATGTTGAAGAAATATTCGAAATTATTAGATTACCTTAGGAGATTATCATGGATGTGACATTATTTAATTTTCAGACATTTTGGGAGGCAAACGCTGATGAAGACTATCGTGAAGATATTATCAGAATGTCTATTGCACTTATGACATTTCTTAAAAAGAATAGTTTACTTATTGATATTGAACCCTTTAATGAGGATGGCTCTATCAAAGAAGATTTGATCATTCGAAAATCCAATGTAACTGATGAAGGATTCCAATTATTTGTTAAACCAGTAAATAATTGGTGGAATGCTTTGGATAGGGGAACTCCTCCTGAGAAAGTTACTATTTTGGAGAATGGCTTGAAAAAAATTCGGGCTGCGAAAAAGTAATTTTATAGTTCAGACGATCTCAATACTTTCTTTGAGGTCGTCTGAACTATTTGTTCTTTAAAAATATTACTAGCAGTTAACATAGAGGTCGTCTGAAATCCGAATCCAAGGTCGTCTGAAAATCTACTTCGAACCGTATCAAGCATTTATAATCCGTCTTTTCAGACGACCTTTTGAACATCCGTTCTCTCAATAAAATTGACCTTATGAAACCCAAATTCATCACTCTGGACGGCATAGACGGCGCGGGTAAATCTACCAATCTTGCCGTTATCCGCCAATGGTTCGAATACCACGGCCTTCCCGTATTGTTCACCCGCGAGCCGGGCGGTACGCCTGTCGGCGAGGCTTTGCGCGAAATTTTGTTGAACCCTGAAACCAAGGCGGGATTGCGCGCGGAGACGTTGATGATGTTTGCCGCGCGGCAGCAGCATCTGGAAGACGTTATCCTGCCTGCGCTGGCAGACGGCATTCATGTCGTTTCCGACCGTTTTACCGATGCGACTTTCGCGTATCAGGGCGGTGGGCGCGGCGTGCCCCTTCAGGATATTGAAACGCTGGAAAATTGGGTGCAGGGCGGGTTTGGTCCTGATTTGACGTTGCTGCTGGACGTGCCGCTGGAAGTGTCGATGGCGCGTATCGGACAGACGCGCGAGAAGGACCGTTTCGAGCAGGAGCAGGCGGATTTTTTCACCCGCGTGCGTGCTGTTTATCTCGAACGCGCCGCCGCGCATCCCGAACGCTACGCGCTTATCGACGGCAACCGGAGTTTGGAGGAGGTGAGGGCGGATATCGAACATGCGTTGGCGCGCAGTTTCGGTATGGATGTTTAAAACCGAATGAAGGTCGTCTGAAAGGATACGTTTTTGCTTTGAGGTTGTTTGTTTCAGATGAAAATAGCGGTATGCGCCGCATTGGGAACATGGTAAAATTACACGCTATTACAAAATAGGTTTATTTGTTAATAAATAAACCCTTTGTGATGCCAAACGTCCCGAAACCAACGTTTCAGACGACCTCGTCTCAACATCTCTCTCGCAACAGGATCGAAAAATGGAAAACTCATTAAAAGAAGCCGCACTGAAATTTCACGAATTCCCCGTGCCGGGTAAAGTCTCCGTTACCCCCACCAAATCGCTGGCCACGTCTAAAGACTTGGCTTTGGCGTACTCGCCGGGCGTTGCGGCTCCTTGTATGGAAATCCATGCCGATCCGCAAAATGCATACAAATACACCGCCAAAGGCAACTTGGTTGCCGTGATTTCCAACGGTACCGCCGTTTTGGGCTTAGGTAATATCGGTGCATTGGCGGGCAAGCCTGTGATGGAAGGCAAAGGCGTATTGTTCAAAAAATTTGCCGGCGTGGATGTATTCGACATCGAAATCGATGAAAAAGACCCACAAAAGCTGGTGGACATCATCGCCGCGTTGGAACCGACCTTCGGCGGTATCAACCTCGAAGACATTAAAGCGCCTGAATGCTTCTACATCGAACGCGAATTGCGCAAACGCTGCAAAATCCCGGTATTCCACGACGACCAACACGGTACCGCCATCATTACCGCCGCCGCCGTATTGAATGCCCTGCGCTATACCGGCCGTAAAATCGAGGAAGCGACCTTGGTTTGCTCCGGCGCGGGTGCGGCTGCGATTGCCTGCTTGAACCAACTGCTCGATTTGGGTTTGAAACGCGAAAACGTAACCGTTTGCGACTCCAAAGGCGTGATTTACAAAACCCGCGAAGACAAAGACCGCATGGACGAGTCCAAACAGTTCTACGCCATTGAAGACAACGGTCAACGCGTGCTTGCCGATGCCGTCAAAGGCAAAGACATCTTCTTGGGACTCTCCGGCGCGAACCTGCTGACGCCTGAAATGTTGAATACCATGAATGCCAAACCTATCGTGTTCGCCATGGCAAACCCGAACCCGGAAATCCTGCCGCCGCTGGCAAAAGAAACCCGTCCGGACGTGGTCATCGGTACCGGCCGTTCCGACTTCCCGAATCAAGTGAACAACGTATTGTGCTTCCCGTTCATCTTCCGCGGCGCGTTGGACGTCGGCGCGACGACCATCAACGAAGAAATGAAACGCGCCTGCGTCTATGCTTTGGCGGATTTGGCGAAAGAAGAAGTAACTGAAGAAGTGGTTGCCGCTTACGGTAAGAAATTCGAATTCGGCGCGGAATACCTGATTCCGACCCCGTTCGACTCCCGCCTGCTGCCGCGCGTTGCTTCGGCTGCCGCTAAAGCTGCGATGGAAAGCGGCGTGGCAACCCGTCCGATTGCAGACTTGGAAGCCTACGCTGCCAAACTGAGCGAATGGAAACTGTAATCCGGTTTTAATTTGAATGTGGTGTAGAAAAGGTCGTCTGAAAACTTTCAGACGACCTTTTTGTTTGGGTAAATGTCTTCCTACTTTAAACCGCGTCGGTCAGCGATGAGAACACTTCAAAATAAGTCGGGAAGGTTTTATGGGTGCATTTCGGGTCGTTGATAACGACGGGTATGCCCAACAGGGAAACCAGCGAGAAACACATCGCCATGCGGTGGTCGTCGTAAGTGTCGATGACTGCGTCGGGCGTCAGTGTTTCAGGCGTGGTAATGTGAATCGCTTCGGCTTCTTCGACGACTTCCGCGCCGAGTTTGCGCAACTCGTTTGCCATTGCGGCGATGCGGTCGGTTTCTTTAACGCGCCATGAACCGATGTTGCGCAACGTGCAGGTTTGTCCTGTGGCAAGGGCGACGATGGCGAGGGTCATGGCGGCATCGGGGATATGGTTTGCATCCAAATCAAAGGCTTGGACGGCACGTTCTTTCGGACGCGAGACTTCGACGAAGTTTTCGCCCCAAACCACGTCCGCACCGATTTTTTCCAGCTCGCGGGCGAAGGCGACATCGCCCTGTATGCTGTTTGCGCCGATACCGGTAACGCGGACGGGCGTGGCGGCAATCAAGCCGGCAGCGAGGAAATAGGACGCGCTGGAGGCATCGCCTTCGACATATAAATGGTCGGGCGCGTGGTAGCAGGCATCGGCGGGGATTTTGAAGACGCGGTAGTCTTCATTGGCAACCTGTACGCCGAATTGCGCCATCAGTTTCAAAGTGATGTCGATATAGGGCTTGGAAATCAACTCGCCGACCATACGGATTTCAAATGCCTGTCCGGTCAGCGGCAGCGCCATCAAGAGGGCGGTCAGAAACTGGCTGGACACATTGCCTTTAATCGGAATCACGCGCTCGCCGCGGTCTTGGCGTTCGCCAATATGAAGCGGTGGATAGTGTTCGTTGCCGAGATATTCGACATCGGCGCCGGCAATCCGCAGCGCATCGACCAAATCGCCGATAGGGCGTTCGTGCATACGCGCAACGCCGTGCAGATGATAATCGCCGCCCAAAACCGCCAGCGCGGCAGTCAGCGGACGGAATGCCGTTCCCGCGTTGCCTAAAAACAAATCGGCAGTGCGGTTTGGAAATTGTCCGCCTGTGCCGTGTACTTTCAGACGACCTTCGGCAAGATATTCGATTTCAACGCCGAGTTTATCGAGCGCTTCCAACATACGGTCGGTATCGTCGGATTTGAGCAGGGAATGGATTTCGCAAGTGTTGTCGGACAAGGCGGCAAGCAGCAGGGTGCGGTTGCTGATGCTTTTGGAGCCGGGCAGGGCGACGGTGGCGGGTTTGAGCGAGGCGGCGGGGAGGCGGATGGATTCGGTCATGATGGTCGTTTGGGAAGCGGAAACAGAAAACGGCATTATACGGTAGGGAGGGGTCGTCTGAAAAACGTGGCTGCTGCAATTCGATAATTGCAGAGTTTGTCTTTGAATAGTTTCGGTATCTTAAAACGTTCAAACACGGCAAGGTAACATCGGAACGGTTTGTCGATGCGCGCAACCTTGCCAACCGCACCGCACGTCCGCCAAACGCCATGCTGAAATACATCGCCCCGCTGCTGGGACGCTCCGTCCGTGTAGGCGTGAGAATGAATTTCTAAGTTTGGAATAAAACAAACCGGATTTCTTTGATGGAAACCCGGTTTTTCTTTTCGATGATTGGGTTTTCAGACGACCTTTGGGGTCGTCTGAAACCTTATTTATGCCCTTTACCTTCGTTTATTCAAAGTCTTATAGACTAGCTGTCAGACAAATACGGCTCGACGCTTTCTTTCAATATCTCAATCAATTCTTCGTCCATATAGCGGTAATCGTCAGGAATGTCCAAAACAATGATTTCCTTATGTTGCAAAGCTCGGGAAAACTGTGCCGACAGGCGGTTTTTATGTTTTTGTTCCATCACAAAAACCTTATCCGCCCACGCGATGTCGTTGATGGAAACGGTGTGCCGTGCATTGGGGCTTGTGCCTGCGGAACGGGTCTGCACGTTCGGATAGCGTCGGAATACCGCTTCAGCGGTGGGGCTGCGCCATTGGTTGCGGCTGCAAATAAAAAGTGCGTTCATAGAAATTAAAAAAGGCGGAAAAATATCCGCCTTGTGAAAATCATCTCGATTGAGTCGAAATGTGTTTTTAAGTTAATCAAACCATTCGGCTTCAAATTCATGCTGCCTGAAGGGGTAAACAAAGCCCAGTTTTTGCGCGCGTTTGACTTTATTCCTGCGGAAATACATCAAATCCCACTTTTTCTCGAGCTTACCCTCAGAAGGGTTTTTGCCGTGTACGCGATGGCTGGGTCGTTTTGCTTGATGCCGCCGCCATGCACGGCTGCGACTGTGGTCTAAATTGTCCATTATCTGCTTTCTAACTTCGTTTCGGAAATCGGGTTCAGCAGCCGCGATTTTTTCTGTGTTCGATTATTCAGCAAGAAAAAGGAAAATCGGATTGTAGCCAAATTAGCCTGACGATACAAGCAGTTGACCGTCGTTGTGAAACAGGTCGTCTGAAGACACCATTTACTTCTGTTTATCCAACGCCTCTTCATCCAGCGATTTCAACCATTCCAGCTTTTCGCCGATTTTGATTTCCAGCCCGCGCGGGACGGGTTGGTAGAAATCGGGTTCGTCCAAGCCGTCGGGCATATAGCTTTCGCCGGCGGCGTAGGCGTTCGGTTCATCGTGGGCGTAGCGGTATTCGCGTCCGTAGCCCAATTCCTTCATCAATTTGGTCGGGGCGTTGCGCAGGTGGACGGGGACTTCGTCGCTGGCGTTTTCTTTGACGAAGCGGCGCATTTGGTTGTATGCCTTGTAGCCCGCGTTGGATTTGGCGGCGGCAGCAAGGTACAGCACGGCTTGCGCCAGCGCGAGTTCGCCTTCGGGCGAGCCTAAGCGTTCGAAGGTGGCGGCGGCATCGTTGGCAATTTGGAAGGCGCGCGGGTCGGCAAGCCCGATGTCCTCCCACGCCATGCGCACGATGCGGCGGGCGAGGTAGCGCGGGTCGGTACCACCGTCGAGCATACGGCAGAACCAATACAGCGCGGCATTCGGATGCGAACCGCGCACGGATTTGTGCAGGGCGGAGATTTGGTTGTAGAAACTCTCGCCGCCTTTGTCGAAACGGCGGATTTGCGCGCCGAGGCTGTCGGCGAGAAATTCGGCGGTCAGGGTTTTCAGACGACGTGTGTCGGCGGCGCGTAAAAGTTGCTCCAATAAATTCAACAATCTGCGCGCATCGCCGTCGGCGGTATTGACGAGCAGCTCCTGCGTATCGGCTTCAATCGTGAAATCCCGGTATTCGGGCAAGGCTAATACTTTGGCAATCAGCTTTTTGAGGTCGTCTGAAGACAAGGATTGCAAAACATACACCTGCGCGCGGCTCAACAGCGCGGGATTGACTTCAAACGACGGATTTTCCGTAGTCGCGCCGATAAAGGTCAGCAAACCGCTTTCGACATGGGGCAAAAACGCGTCCTGCTGCGCCTTGTTGAAACGGTGGACTTCATCGACAAACAAAATCGTCGCGCGTCCCTGTTGCAAAGCAATTTCTGCCTTGTCGATCGCCTCGCGTATGTCCTTCACGCCGGAAAATACGGCGGAAACAGGCAGAAACTGGGCATTGAAACTCTGCGCCAAAATCCGCGCCAACGTCGTCTTGCCCACGCCCGGCGGCCCCCACAGCAACATAGAATGCGGCTTCCCGCCTTCCACCGCCACACGCAGCGGCTTACCTTCGCCGATTAAATGCTGCTGCCCGATAACGTCATCAAGCGTATGCGGGCGCAGGCGTTCGGCAAGCGGCGCATCAGGTTGGCGGGTGAAAAGATCGGACATGGCGGTTTCCGTGAAAGAGGGTTTTCAGACGACGTGGATTATAGCAGGTCGTCTGAAAGGGGGGATTAACGCTCTTTGGGCATAATATCGATGTATTTTTCATTCAATATTTGCAAGGATTTTCCGCTGATGACGACACATTCATTGGCTAATTTATCAGCTTCTTTTTCTCCTTTGGTATTGTCAGTAGTTGGTGGGCAGAAAACTTTGGTGTCACCCAGATTCCAAGCCATGTAGCCATATAAAGCGTTGTTACGCTGTTCGGGAATCGAAGAACAGATAATGCCTTTTTCTCCTTTTTCCTTTTCTGAAAGGATGGAACATTTGAAATTTTGTTTTAACTTAAATAAATCATTTTTATCGACCCCGTTAATTTCTTGGGTGCCGTTGTTATGTTGGAAGTTATTGTGTAATAGGTACCATGAAGAATTTTTGGGAACTTCTACAAAACGAGTTGGATAAAGCATATGCGTTGCAAAGTTATTAGAAAGAAGCGAAGCTGCAAAGAATGAGGTTATTGCCAATATAACCGGAGGGGTGTAAGTATTTATATTATTTTTGTTTTTTGAATTTACTTCATTGGCTACGGCGTAAATATTAAGAAGTGTGAGGAAATATAAAAAATACAAAAAGATATATTGAATATAACCATCCGGAAGCCAGTTCGATGCAAAAATTATAAAAAATATTGGATAGAGAAACATTGATAAACATATCAGCAATGTTTGGAATAGTGCTGGTAATAATTTTAAATATGGTATAATAAAAATAATTTTATTCTTTATAATACTAAAATTTATTATAAAATAATAAAGGTAATAAATAATGAAACAAAATAGTAATGGGATAAAGGCAAAAAAACATATAATTATTAAATAGGTTGAGTATATTGTATAGAGTAAGGCTGTAAAAATTTTATCGAAATTCAAGCATGTAATGATTTTTTTGTAATTAATACGGAACTTCGTATTGAGAGAGAAATTGACTTTATCTTGTATGAGGTAAATAAAATATGGCGAGAATATTGTGAATGCAAAGCACAAATCTACTATTGATGTTAATGATATATATTTCTCAATTGAATCAATAAAAATTGCGCATGTTACTATTATCGGAAGGCTTAAGGTTGAAGCAAATAAAGATGGGAATAAATTTTTGACTTTAATTCCTTCTGCTTTTAATTCTTTTGAAATGGATATTAGTAAGTATGGGGATAGAAATGGGAAAACAAAAATTAAGAGAATTAAAGCAAAAACAAATAAGATAACAGTCAAGCTGGATGAAGAAGCCATTGTTTCTGGGAAAATACTGGGCTGTCCTATAAAATTTAAATAGCGATGAGTTAAAAAGCTTCCAAGTATTAATCCAAGCGCAGCAAAAGCTGCAAAAAATTTACTAGTTATTTCTAAATAATCGATAAACCTTGCTTTTTCCTTCTCTTCTGAAGATTTCAAAAGTAATAGTGATCTAAGTTGTTTCTGTTTGTTTTTCTTAAAATGATTCATGTCTAAAAATGCCCCATTTTTAAATAAATATCGAAATTATACCCCGACTTTCCCCAATCCCCCATCTCACACCGCTTACGGTATAATACGCGTTTATTTAAAGACTTTGCGGGGCGTTTCAGACGACCTTGCGGCAAGGGATGGCTATGAATATGAAAAAGATTGTTGCCGTTGCTTCTGTGGCGGCGTTGTTGGGCGGTTGCGCTTATGATTCTGACTCGGCGTTCGGCGGGTTGGGCAGCGGTACGGGTATCGGCGGCAGCGTGGTGAAAATGGCGGTCGATCATCAGTGCCGTTCGGAGTTGAACAAGCGCAATGAGTGGCGTTTGGTCGCGCTGACGATGAGCGCGGACAAACAGCGCGAGTGGGAAGACAAAATCTGCGGCTGCGCGAGCGAGGAGGCGCCGAATCAGGTGTCCGCACAAGAGTTGATGGATGTTTTGAATCCTTCTTCTCGCGATCGGGCGATTGCGTCGGTAACGGTGAAAACCGTCAATGCTTGTTTCAAGCGTTTGTATAGATAATGTTTTCAGACGACTTCTGTGTATCGGGGTCGTCTGAAAGTTTATAGTGGATTAAGGTCGGGATAGGGCGGCTTGCGGGATAGTTCGCAGGCGGGTTTCTTATTTTGATCGGCAATATTTTTGTTTTTTTATAGAGAAGAAATCATGAAATATATCAGTACGCGCGGCGAGACGGCGCATAAACCGTTTAGCGAGGTTTTGTTGATGGGACTGGCGCCCGACGGCGGTTTGATGCTGCCGGAGCGTTATCCGCAGGTCAGCCGCGAGACTTTGGACAAGTGGCGCGGTTTGAGCTATCCGGAGCTGGCGTTTGAGGTGATGAGCCTGTTTGTTACGGATATTCCGGCGGACGATTTGCGCGATATTCTGAACCGTACTTATACGGAAGCGGCGTTCGGCACTAAGGAAATCACGCCTGTGCGTACTTTGTCCGACGGCATCAAAATCCAAGCCTTGTCCAACGGCCCGACGCTGGCGTTTAAGGATATGGCGATGCAGTTTTTGGGCAACGCGTTTGAATATGTGTTGAACCAAAAGGGCAGGGAACTCAATATCTTGGGTGCGACCAGCGGCGATACGGGTTCGGCTGCGGAATATGCTTTGCGCGGTAAAAAGGGCGTAAACGTATTTATGCTGTCGCCCGACGGCAAAATGAGCGCGTTCCAACGTGCGCAGATGTATAGCCTGCAAGACGAGAATATCCACAATATCGCTGTGAAGGGCATGTTTGACGACTGTCAGGACATTGTGAAGGCGGTGCAGAACGATGCCGCGTTCAAGGAAAAATACCATATCGGTACGGTCAATTCGATCAACTGGGGACGCATCGTTGCGCAAGTGGTTTATTACTTTGCGGGCTATTTCAAGGCGACGCAAAGCAATGACGAGCAGGTCAGCTTCTGCGTGCCGAGCGGCAACTTCGGCAACGTTTGCGCGGGACACATCGCCAAACAAATGGGCTTGCCTATCCGCCGCCTGATTGTTGCGACCAATGAAAACGATGTGTTGGACGAGTTTTTCAAAACCGGCGCATACCGCCCGCGCAACAGCGAGCATACTTATGTTACCTCCAGCCCGTCTATGGACATTTCCAAAGCGTCCAACTTCGAGCGTTTCGTGTTCGACCTGATGGATCGCGATCCTCAGGAAATCAATACGCTGTGGGCGGAAGTCGCGGCGGGCAAGGGCTTTGATTTGCAGTTTGCCTTGGACAAAGTCGGCGGCAAGTACGGCTTTACTTCCGGCAAATCCACACATGCTGACCGCCTCGCCACCATCAAACAGGTTTACGAGCAAGATAAAGAACTCATCGACCCGCACACTGCCGATGGCGTAAAAGTCGCCCGCGAAGTGCGCGAAGAGGGGGAGACGGTTGTGTGTTTGGAAACCGCGTTGGCAGCGAAATTCGATGCGACCATACACGAAGCCGTCGGCGATGTCGCCATTCCACGCCCCGCCGCGCTGGAAGGTTTGGAAAACCTGCCGCAGCGCGTCCGAGTCGTGCCGAACAATGCAGCCGCCGTCAAAGAAATCATCCGCGAAACGTTAGACAAGTAAGGCGTTGTCCGAGAGGTCGTCTGAAAAGTTTTCAGACGACCTCTACTAGACAGCAAGCATTGTGATGATAAATATTTTCGTTTAAAATTGCGCGTTTGCTCTAATTCGGCATTATCTATTCACAGGCGAGAGAGGTCGTCTGAAAACCCTTTTAAAACCATCATCCGCCCGACCCGCGCGATCAGACGGATTTACCGACAGGAAACTCAAATGGCAGCATTCAATACCCAAAAAGTATTGTCCGTACACCACTGGACGGATGCGTATTTCACCTTTACCTGCACCCGCGACGAATCGTTGCGCTTCGAAAACGGCCAATTCGTCATGGTCGGATTGATGGTGGACGGCAAGCCGCTGATGCGCGCATACAGCGTCGCCTCCGCCAACTGGGAAGAACACCTCGAATTTTTCAGCATTAAAGTCCAAGACGGCCCTCTGACCAGCCGCCTGCAACACCTCAAAGTCGGCGACGACGTGTTAATCAGCAAAAAACCGACCGGAACTTTGGTTGCCGGCGACCTGAATCCCGGCAAACACCTTTACCTGCTGAGCACCGGTACCGGCATCGCCCCCTTCTTGAGCATCACCAAAGACCCCGAAATTTACGAGCAATTTGAAAAAATCATCCTCGTGCACGGCGTGCGTTACAAAAAAGATTTGGCGTACTACGACCGCTTTACCAAAGAATTGCCCGAACACGAATACCTCGGCGACTTGGTTAAAGAAAAACTGATTTACTACCCCATCGTTTCCCGCGAAGACTACGAACACCACGGCCGCCTGACCGACCTGATGGTAAGCGGCAAACTGTTTGAAGACATCGGTCTGCCCAAAATCAACCCGCAAGACGACCGCGCCATGCTCTGCGGCAGCCCTGCCATGTTGAAAGACACCTGCAAAGTTCTGGACGATTTCGGTCTGACCGTCTCTCCGAAAACCGGTGTACGCGGCGACTACCTGATTGAGCGCGCGTTTGTGGATCAATAAGGGTTTCTTAGCAGTAATAGAAATATAGCGAGGCAGAACTTGTCATCAGGTTCTGCCTCGCTATAAATCCATTATTTGCCAAAATTCAAGTTTCGCTCAATCTCTAAAATATCCCCTCAGACGGTTCAACAGACTTCCCATTCTTATCATGTACGATGTCAACACCCACGATGTCCGCCGATTTTTCGCACACGTTTGGAAACATCGCCTGACCCCGCTGCAACTGGATGCACTTCAGCTTAAAGCCCTCCGTATCATCGAATCTCATCCCGAATACACTCATTATCTTGAAAATATTGAAGATTATTTAGATAAAAACTGGCTGCCGGAAGATGGGGAGAGCAATCCTTTTTTGCACATGTCGCTGCATCTTTCCCTTCAAGAGCAGGCAGCCATCGACCAGCCACCGGGCATACGGGCGATTCACCGGCAACTTTGCGCACGTTATAACAACGACTGGGTACGCGCCGAGCATGACATGATGGATGCACTGGCGGAAACCATTTGGGAAGCGCAACGATACGGACGCGGTTTGGATGTCAATGCCTATATGACCCGGCTGCGTAAATTAGTCGGTTTAGGGCAGGAGGAAAACGCCCGTATCAATCCGCATGAAGTGAATGATAAATTTGACGAATGAAAAAGTTTTCTATGTGATGGAAGATAACGATTTTGAGGTCGTCTGAAACGTTGTTTTCAGACGACCTCTCTTCCTTTTCAGGTCGTCTGAAAAATGAATTGTAGCCATATAAGCCGCACAAAATCAGCTGATATGTCTGAGAAACAGGCGCGATTTTGGGTCGGCGGGTTTGACGGTGAAAAAGAATGCACCGCCAGCAATGAATTTTCTGCGATCGTATTATGAGGAAGGCGTCCTATGACCACTAAGTTGTTTTATTATTAAGCTGTGTTTCGATGAAATCAGAAATTTTCCTGTCAGCAGTATGATTCAAATCTAAGAAAGATAAATATTGGCAGTTGCCATTCGGACAGGGCAAAAATAAAAATTCATAAGTAATATCTTCTATATCTGTTATTGTTAAATCACTAAATTGAAAATTAGTTGTTACCACATTTAACATATTGTTATTTTTGATTGATTCCAGTTCCAAGAGATTATCAAATTCATCTTCTAAAAGATTAGAATTCTCTCCGATAAGAATTATCCAAAATAAAGGATATTGTTTAATCGATTCAAATAAATTATTGCAGTTTATTGTTTTTAGGAAGTTTTGACTGATTAAAGCCACGATAGGTTTATCTTTTTTTATTTTAATCTTTCTGAAATTCGAATCTAGATTTATATTCAGATAATCAATCATTATAGTTACTCCTTTGGAACACCGGAAATAATCCGCATCATCGGGCGGCAGTGTTCAAATGGCATGGATATTGTTTTCACACATCCATATAGGCTGCACTTAATAAGCTTGGCGTAGGTCGGATTCTCGAATCCGACATTTTGGGCATTGCTGCAATGAATTGCAATGACGAGAGTGTTAAAGGTTTTGTCGGATACAAGTATCCGACTACGCTTGCTACATCAATGGAAACACGATCGAAAAGAACGATATTTCCAGCAATTTTCAATTTGTAACGTGGGCTATGCCCACGAAAATACGAAAGGTCGTCTGAAACCTGTATGCAGGCTTTCAGACGACCTCAGCTTTTCAAAAACAACCTGTGGGCAGAGCCCACGCTACGGTTGGCTCAACGCATCCCCCCGTCTCCAAAACTCCTGCGTTGAAAATGTAAAAAGGTCTCAACTTATTTTGCAAAGACCTCAGACGTAGGTCGGATTCTCGAATCCGACATTTTGGGCATTGCTGCAATGAATTGCAATGATGACGGGAGTGTTAAAGGTTTTGTCGGATACAAGTATCCGACCTACGCTTGCTACAGATGCAGGCTGCCTCAAGCAAAGAACGCGTGCGTGCGTACCGCACACACCCTACACCTTGGTTTTAAAGTTTGTGCCATTCTCAGGTGGAGTGTGTGGCGCAGCCACGAACGCGGTTAGCGGGGATGCAGGCTACGGCTTGCTCCTTTGTTGTGTGCTTCAAGCCATTTTTGCATTTGTTCAATTTCCGCTTGTTGTGCGTTAATAATATTCTCAGCAAGCTTACGCATCTCAGGATCTTTTCCGTATTTTAATTCAACTTCCGCCATTTTTACTGCGCCAATATGGTGTGGCAACATACCTGCTGCAAAAGCAACATCAGGATCTTTGTATTGCGCGGCTGCCATCATGTCTTGATGCATTTGATTCATACCTTGCATTAATTCTTGTTGCATTGCAGAACCTGTCGACATTGGCATATTCATGTGTGCTTGATGCGGTTGTTCATTAGCTTGGGCATAAATTGAAACTGCAACAGCGCTAAGTGTGATAAAAGTCATAAGTTTTTTCATGTTTTTCGCCTATGTGATAACTGAAGGAGCACAAATCATAAACTTTGACCTAAGGTTAAAGTCAATATTTATTCCGAAAATTTTTGGTAAGGTGCTAAAATAAGAGAATATTTGATATGAGGGACAGCAAAATGTGGGTTGGGTTGCAAACCCAACATTTTGTAAAATTTAACAGTTTTGTTGGGTCTTGACCCAACCTATGCTTGCTTTGTTGTAATCAAATATTGATATGTTTCTTCTCACTCCGCCCCAAACAACAATCCTTCCTTAATCCCCCGTATCCTATCCCTCAACACAGCCGCTTTTTCAAACTGCAAATCTCTAGCCGCCTGCTGCATGGCTTTTTCGAGTTTGGCGATTTCTTTAATCGCGTCTTCTTCGTTGTGGATTTCGCCGACTTTAACCTTGTTTTTGCCTTTCAGACGACCTTTGCCGCCGTCTTCTTCGTGGTACACGCCGTCGATGATGTCTTTGACCTGTTTTTTAATCTGCTGCGGTACGATGCCGTGTTCTTCGTTGAATTTAATCTGTTTTTCGCGGCGGCGTTCGGTTTCGTCGATGGCGGCTTTCATGGAGTCGGTGATTTTGTCGGCGTACAGGATGGCGACGCCGTTCACGTTGCGCGCGGCGCGGCCTATGGTTTGAATCAGGCTGCGGTGTGAGCGCAGGAAGCCTTCTTTGTCGGCGTCGAGGATGGCGACGAGGGAGACTTCGGGGATGTCGAGGCCTTCGCGCAAGAGGTTGATGCCGACGAGTACGTCAAACAGTCCGAGCCGCAAATCTCTAATGATTTCAACGCGCTCTACGGTGTCGATGTCGCTGTGCAGGTAGCGCACTTTGATGCCGAGTTCGCTGTAATAGTCGGTGAGTTGCTCCGCCATGCGTTTGGTGAGGGTGGTAACGAGCACGCGTTCGCCTTTTTGGATGCGGTCGTTGATTTCGCTCATTAAGTCGTCGACTTGGGTGGCGACGGGGCGGATGATGATTTGGGGGTCGACCAGCCCTGTGGGGCGGACGACTTGTTCGACCACTTGTCCGGCGTGTTCTTCTTCGTATTTGGCGGGGGTGGCGGAAACGAAGACGGTTTGCGGCATGACTTTTTCAAATTCGTGGAATTTGAGCGGGCGGTTGTCGCGGGCGGAAGGCAGGCGGAAGCCGTAGTCGACGAGGTTTTGTTTGCGCGATGCGTCGCCTTTGTACATGCCGCCGATTTGGGTAACGGTAACGTGGCTTTCGTCGATGAACATGATGGCGTTGTCGGGCAGGTAGTCCATCAGCGTGGGCGGCGGTTCGCCTTCTTTTTTGCCGGAGAAGTGGCGGGAGTAGTTTTCGATGCCTTTGCAGAAGCCCATTTCGTAGAGCATTTCGAGGTCGAAGCGGGTGCGCTGTTCGATGCGTTGTTGCTCGACGGGGCGTTGTTCGCGGGCGAAAAACTCGATGCGTTCGCGCAATTCTTCTTTGATGGACTCGCAGGCGCGCAATACGGTGTCGCGCGGGGTAACGTAGTGGCTGGACGGGAAGACGGTGTAGCGGCCGACGCGCTGGTGCAGGCTGCCTGAAAGCGGGTCGAACATATCGAGGCGGTCGATTTCGTCGTCAAACAGGCTGATGCGCAAGGCGTTTTCGGAGCTTTCGGCGGGGTACACGTCAATCACGTCGCCGCGCACGCGGAAGCTGCCGCGTTTGAAGTCCAAATCGCCGCGTTCGTACTGCATGGAAACGAGCGTGGCGATGATGTCGCGCTGCTCGATGGTGTCGCCTTCTTTGACGGACAACACCATTTGTTGATACTCGGTCGGGTCGCCGATACCGTAAATGGCGGACACGGTGGCGACGATAATCACGTCGTCGCGCGTCATCAGGTTTTTGGTGGCGGAAAGGCGCATTTGCTCGATGTGTTCGTTGATCGCGCTGTCTTTTTCGATGAACAAATCGCGGCTGGGCACATAGGCTTCGGGCTGGTAATAGTCGTAGTAGGAGACGAAATATTCCACCGCGTTTTCGGGGAAAAACTCGCGCATTTCGGCATAGAGCTGGGCGGCAAGGGTTTTGTTGTGCGCCATGATGATGGCGGGGCGGCCGCTTTGGGCGATGACGTTCGCCATGGTGTAGGTTTTGCCCGAACCGGTTACGCCGAGCAGGGTTTGATAGGCAAGGCCGTCTGAAAGCCCTTCGAGCAGGCCGGCAATGGCGGTGGGCTGGTCGCCTGCGGGCGGGAAGGGTTGGTGGAGTTTGAAGGGGGAATTTGGGTATTGGATGACTTCCATATTGCCGCCTGTTTTTGGTTCGGGGAAATGGGGAATTATAGCAAAAAGGTCGTCTGAAAATTTTCAGACGACCTATCTATTTCTTGATGGTAGGCAAGTCAGAACAAAGGTAATGCCAACCCGATTTCCACTACGCTATAATAGCGGATTCCCATTTTAGCCTAAGAGCAACTGCCATGAACGATTATCCCGATACATCGTCTGAAGACCGTGAAGTCAGCGCGTTGTCGCTGCCGCCGCATTCGATGGAGGCGGAGCAATCTGTTTTGGGTGGACTTTTGCTCGAGAATTCGGCTTGGGACAGAATCGCCGATGTGGTTACCGGTGAAGACTTCTACCGACACGAACACCGCCTGATTTTCCGCGCCATCGCCAATCTGATTAACGAAAGCCGTCCTGCCGACGTGATTACCGTTCAGGAAAGTTTGGAGCGTAACGAAGAATTGGAGGCGGCGGGCGGATTCAATTACCTGATTACTTTGGCGCAAAACACGCCGTCTGCTGCGAATATCCGCCGCTATGCCGAAATCGTGCGCGAGCGTTCTATCATGCGCCAGCTTGCTGAAGTCGGTACCGAAATCGCCCGTAGCGCCTACAATCCGCAAGGCAGGGATGCGGGACAGCTTTTGGATGAAGCGGAAAACAAGGTGTTCCAAATTGCGGAAAGTACCGCCAAGTCCAAACAGGGCTTTCTCGAAATGCCTGCGCTTTTGAAAGAAGTGGTCGAGCGCATCGACATGCTTTATTCCCGCGATAATCCCGATGAAGTTACCGGTGTGTCAACAGGGTTTATCGACTTGGATAAAAAAACCTCAGGTCTCCAGCCGGGCGATTTGATTATTGTGGCAGGTCGTCCGTCTATGGGTAAAACTGCCTTTTCCATCAATATCGCGGAACACGTTGCCGTAGAGGGCAAGCTGCCTGTCGCCGTATTTTCGATGGAGATGGGAGGCGCGCAACTGGTGATGCGTATGTTGGGTTCGGTGGGCAGGCTTGATCAGAGCGTCTTGAAAACAGGCAGATTGGAAGATGAACACTGGGGTCGTCTGAACGAAGCAGTAGTCAAGCTTTCCGATGCGCCTATGTATATTGACGAAACACCGGGCTTGACCGCGCTCGAATTGCGTGCCCGTGCCCGTCGTCTTGCACGCCAGTTCAACGGAAAATTGGGCTTAATCGTGATTGACTACCTGCAATTAATGGCAGGTTCAGGCCGCTCGGACAACCGCGCCTCAGAACTCGGCGAAATTTCGCGCTCCCTCAAAGCCTTGGCGAAGGAGTTACAAGTTCCTGTTATTGCTTTGTCGCAGTTGAGCCGTACCGTAGAGCAGCGTACCGACAAGCGCCCAATGATGTCCGACTTGCGGGAGTCTGGTGCCATCGAGCAGGATGCCGACCTGATTATGTTTATGTACCGCGACGAATACTATAACCAAGAATCGCCTATGAAAGGCCTTGCGGAATGTATTATCGGTAAACACCGTAACGGTCCCGTCGGGAAAGTATTCCTCACTTGGATGGGACAATTTACCAAATTCGACAATGCAGCCTACATTCCCGAATCCGCATTGATGGAAGATTGAGACAAATCAGCCTAAAAACCAAGCAAATTTCATATTTTATTAGGCAATTCATCCCAATATCGTTTAGAATGAGCCAAACCGCATAATTACCGGCGATAAAAACATTCTAAGCCGGATGATAAAACACATTACTTAACTCTAGACGTTTTTACTACTCATGTACGCACAACAAAAAGGTTTTACCTTAATCGAATTGTTGGTCGTGATCGCTATTACCGCCATCATGGCCACCATCGCCCTTCCCAATATGAGCGAATGGATTGCCTCCCGCCGCGCAGCCAGTCAGGCAGAGCAGGTGGCAAACCTCTTGCGTTTCGCACGAGCCGAAGCAGTCCGCCTCAATCTCCCTGTCTATGTCTGTCCCGTGCAAATCAGAAAAAACGGGGTTCCAGACAATAAATGTGATACCAAATACAATCAAAGTGGCATCTTGGCCTATGCTGATAAGAGTGGTGATGTTAACTACAATGATGATAGGGCGGACATTTTCCTGCGCACTATCGTCTTAAACGCTAAGGATGCGAATAAAGTCACCTACCAATTTGATCATGTCAAATTCGGTGGCAAAGACTCTGATTCACAGCCTGTTTTTTGGGCATTTCAACCGAACGGTACTTTTGGCTATTCTGTCAATAAACCCAGTAAAAAAACTGATTTTACCTACTCGGACGGCTATATCAAAATCAGCATGACCGATTCCGCCGCAACCACAGAAAGCACCAAAAAGTCTCGTGCCAGCATTGTGTTGGTCGACAGTAGCGGACGAGTAGAAATCTGCGCCAAGTCAGATTCACGCGATCTCTGTAAATATGCAGAATCTAAAGCAAAATCCAACAAACAACCCCAACAATAAAATATAGCTCTATGAAACCCATGACATTACGTACAAAAGGTCGTCTGAAAACGAGCGAATCGAGATTCGCCAAAACGAGATTGGTAAGTTTTTCTAAGCCATATCAATCAGGTATGACTTTAATTGAAGTTTTGGTTGCCATGTTTGTCCTTGCAATTGGCGTGCTCGCTTTGCTTGCCATCCAACTGCGTACCGTTTCCAGCGTACGCGAAGCGGAAGGACAGACTATCGTATCGCAACTTACTCAAAATTTGGTGGAAGGGATGTTGATTAATCCGAGGCTTGTAGAATGCCCAACCCCTAAACAAGGAGCAACCAATAGCAGGAATGGTAGAGGGTGGTGTAAGAATTATAAGGATTATTACACTACATACGGTGATTCCTCTACTGAACCATTGAAAAAAGGACCGCTGAAAGAGAGTATGAAAAAAGAAGAGTTGGCTAAAGCACAGCTTGGTAAATTTCATGACGAACTGAAAGCAGCTCTTCCTGACTCTGCGTTCTACTACTCAGTATGCCAAGATAGTTTGAACAAGGAAGCTACTTATGACGGAACTTTCCACGAAAATTGCGATAAAAAAACAGATGCTGATACCGTTATCAAAGTCTTATGGCTTAAAGATTTAGAAGGCGGTAAAGCCGCAAGTGACGTCAAAACATATGAAGATTCGATCATTTACACCTACCAAGTACGCGTAAGGGAAAAATAATGAATAATAAAAACCGCCCACACATTCCGGTAAAAGCAGGTATGCAAGGCTTCAGCCTGATTGAATTCCTTGTAGCGAGCGCATTGAGCATGATAGTCCTGTTGGCAGTCAGCTCCAGCTATTTCACTGCACGCAGTTTGAATACTGCTGCCACAGCTCGCTTAAATGTTCAGCAGGATTTGCGTAACGCATCTAATCAGATCGTACGTGATGCCCGCATGGCTGGAAACTTCGGTTGTTTCAATATGTCGGCATATGATGCTCAAGCCGTTATCGCTGATTCTGGCTCCAAAGATTTTCTCAAGCTTAAAGGTAGTGGGAAAATGCTTCCTGCTGTCAGAGAAACAGATTCTTTAGGTGTAACTGATTTTGAACAGAGCGGTAAGGCGCTGATTTTCCAATACGGCATTGATACCGCATCACCAGACGCGGCAACAGTAGTAGCCAGCAGCTGCACAAACATTACCAAACCAGGCAAGCAAATTACTGATAGTAAAGCAGCTTTAAAGACAGATGGTTCCCAAGCAGGCAATATCTCCATCATGAAACATGAGGTGAATGCCTATGCTGTGGGTACTGCCGGAGGGCAAAAAGGTCTTTACCGTTTCCAACTGACAGATAAAGGTGAGTGGAGTAACCCGCAGTTGCTGATTAAGGGAGTTGAAAGTATGAGTATTCATTACTTTTATACCGAAGGCTGTCCTGAAACATTTGAGGAAAGTGAAGTAGCATCTGCGTCTGCACCTGCCCCAACTCCTGCCGGAAATGCTCAGAAGCAGGGTGAGGATAAGTCAAAAGATGAGACATTTAAATATACTCAGAATCTGTCTAATGATGAAGCCCCGGCCGCTATCGAACTCTTGCTGAACAGTGGCAGTTTTAATGCAGGCGGAAGCAATGATGAAAACAAAGTTCAACTCTATCAAATCAATGCAACTGTACGCGGAGGAAACAAATGCGCAGACCGATTACTCTAAACCATCCTGCTAAAGCCTCTGCACAAAAGGGCTTTGCATTATTCATTGTCCTGATGATCATGATCGTCATCGCCTTGCTCGTTGTTACTGCGACCCAGTCCTATAATACCGAGCAGCGAATCAGTACTAATGATGCCGACCATAAATTTGCTACTACGCTTGCGGAAGCTGCATTGCGAGAAGGTGAGAACTATATTTATACAATTGAAGAAGGCACTCAGATTTTTAACGATCAATGTTCCAAGGGGCTTTGCAGAGCCAAACAGCTCAGTATTAAAGAATACACTACCCCAACTGGTATTATTGATGTTAAAGGCGAGGCTGATCTGAGCAAAGTTGAAGAAGCTTGGAAAAGAAAGCATGCAGAATGTCTTGATTCATATTCTAAGAAAGAAACAGAATGTATTAATGTTAATGGTAGAGAGTATCCGCTTGATAAAAATAGCGGGGCTAAAAAACCTCCCCGCTACATTATCGAATACCTAAGCACCAATTCTACCGACAACCGTACCATTTATCGCGTCACTGCGAAAGCGTGGGGAAAAAACGAAAATACGGTAGTCATGCTGCAATCTTATGTAGCCAACGAATAAAATAAATAGATAAAATCATGAATACGTCTATCACTAAATTTCAAGGGTTTACGCTGGTTGAGATGTTGATTGTCGTTGCTATCATCGGCATCCTCAGTACCATCGCTTACCCTTCCTATATCCATTACATTGAACGCGGCTATCAATCTCAGGCGCATGCTGAATTGGTTATCATCAATAATTCCTTGAAAACCAAACTGGTTAAAAACCCTGCCCTCAAAATGAAAGATGAAATTGAGGGAGATGCGGGTTTTTTTAAGACCTATCAGGCTACATCAGAAGTTGCTGCTAAGTATGATTTCAGCGGCGCAATGAAAGATAAGGACGCTAAACACAGCAAGGCTTATTATCTTTTTGCGACCCCGAAAAGCGGGACGAATTACAAACTTTCCGTCTGGATGGACAGTTTGGGCAATGCCTAC
The DNA here is from genome assembly GCA_963532335.1 of uncultured Neisseria sp. Classification (GTDB taxonomy): domain Bacteria; phylum Pseudomonadota; class Gammaproteobacteria; order Burkholderiales; family Neisseriaceae; genus Neisseria. The sequence continues at coordinate 27,990 of CAUSKT010000012.1, forward strand.
AAATGTACCGATGCTGAATCAGCCAAAGCCAAGTTAACCACTAAAAACGGTAATACAGGTTGCGAACCTGTTTCAAATAAAAAGTAGGAAAAAATAGTTGATACTTTCCTGAGACTTTGTTTGATTATTCAAGAAATCATTACTCAGAAGGTCGTCTGAAATGATGTTTTACGCTTTAGAATGGATTAAACCGCACCTTAGTAGATTCGCTAAGGTGCAGTTTTTATAGGCGCAATGTACTTTACTCTGAAACTTAGGTTTTCAGACGACCTTTTAAATTGATTGGTAAACATATAGTGGATTAAATTTAAATCAGGACAAGGCGACGAAGCCGCAGACAGTACAGATAGTACGGCAAGGCGAGGCAACGCCGTACTGGTTTAAATTTAATCCACTATAGTTTCAAGCAACTGCTTAAATCAATTTTCTTCCATGTCAATTTAGGATTTGAAACTTGAGTTTGAGGGAGAGCTTCTGATTCGACGAAAGATCTTATAGATGTCAACAACACGGATCTTAGAAACCAAAACGTCGTCTGAAACCTGTAATTGAGTTTTCAGACGACGTTTTATATTGAATCAGCTTAGAAAGAACGGACAATTTGTTAACAATAGCGTTTGGTCTTGAATCTGTTCTTTTGGGGAGATTCGTTTCAAATGGTCAGTTCTTTTATGCAGGTCTTTAGCCAATGATATTGGATGCGTTCAACCATACTGCTTGGTCGCTATCGAATTTTGCAAATACAGTATTACTGCTTGCACCTGCCGCACGATAAGCAAGAGTTTGCTGTGCTGAATCAAAAACGAGATAAGAGCGGTCGGCATCGTAATAAGAAGGGTTGCTGACGAACATTTCTGACCAGCTCAACTTCGCATTGTTGCCACTCAATAATGAACGCATAGCAGACAGGTCGAGTTTGTCCATATAAGGGTTGAAGTCTGTCAAACGATCTGTGCTGCCGTCACGGATATCTGATGCAGTAAAGGTGACGGTGTCTCTACCTGTACCTGTGACGATAGTGTCGCTACCCAAGCCACCTGCAATATAGTCATCACCGTCTCCACCATTGAGGTAGTCATATCCATTGCCGCCTGACAGTGTGTCGTCGCCGCTCATGCCGTATAGAGTGTCGTTGCCGTCTTCGCCACTCAAGCGATTATGTCCGCTGTTGCCGGTCAGGGTATTGTTGCCATAATTGCCAATACCGAAGATGTTGTTGCTGCCTGTCAAAGCCAGGTTTTCAACGTTGGTTGGGGCGGTGTAGGAAACGCTGCTGTAAATGGTATCGGTCCCTTCAAACCATCCTTCAGTAACGGAGTCGTTCACATTGTCTACATAGTAAATGTCATCCCCATATCCGCCGCTCATGCTGTCTGCACCGCTGCCACCGTCTAAAGTGTCGTTGCCGTATCCGCCATCGAGCAGGTCGTTTCCTTCGCCGCCTTGTAGAACGTCATTTCCGCTACCTCCGTAAAGATAGTCGCGATCATCGCCGCCCATCAGCAGATCGTTACCGTCCATGCCGTGTAGCGTGTCGTTTCCACGACCACCGCTTAAGTGGTTGTTGCCACTGTTGCCTATCAGGGTATTGTCGGAGTTGTTACCGAAACCGTAATTGTTGCCGTAGCCTGTCAAAGTCAGGTTTTCGACGTTGGTTGGAACGGTGTAGGAAACGCTGCTGTAAATAGTATCAGTACCCTCGAACCACCGCTCGGTGACAGTATCATTTATATTGTCCACATGATAGGTATCATTTCCATATCCGCCGCTCATGCTGTCTGCGCCGCTGCCACCGTCTAAAGTATCGTTGCCGTATCCACCATCAAGCAGGTCGTTTCCTTCGCCTCCTTGTAGCACGTCATCTCCGTTATCTCCGTACAGATAGTCGCGATCATCGCCGCCCATCAGCAGGTCGTTACCGTCCATGCCGTGTAGCGTGTCGTTTCCACGACCACCGCTTAAGCGGTTGTTGCCGCTGTTGCCTATCAGGGTGTTACTTGAGTTGTTACCGAAACCGTAATTGTTGTCATAGCCTGTCAGTGTCAGGTTTTCGACGTTGGTTGGGGCAGTGTAAGAAACGCTGCTGTAAATGGTATCGGTACCTTCTCCCCACCATTCAGTAACCGTATCGTTCACATTATCTACATAGTAAATATCATCTCCGTATCCTCCGCTCATGCTGTCTGCACCGCTGCCACCGTCTAAAGTGTCGTTGCCGTATCCACCATCGAGCAGGTCGTTTCCTTCTCCTCCTTGTAACACGTCATTTCCACTACCTCCGTAAAGATAGTCACGATCATCGCCGCCCATCAGCAGGTCGTTACCGTCCATGCCGTGTAGCGTGTCATTACCACGACCACCGCTTAAGCGGTTGTTGCCACTATTGCCTATCAGGGTGTTATTTGAGTTGTTGCCGAAACCGTAATTGTTGCCGTAGCCGGTAAGTGTCAGGTTTTCGACGTGTGTCGGTAAGGTAAAGTTTGTATCGGCGTAAACGGTATCGTTGCCTTCATATTCATATTCAACGATGGTGTCACCTGCGTTTTTACTGTGGTAAACATCATTGCCTAAGCCGCCGTAGAATACGGTATGCCCGAGACTGCCATATAAAACATCATCGCGGTTCGTGCCTTTAATGACGACGGATTCATTGTTTGCTATGTTATGGTATAAAGGGTGCAATGTATTGGCCATAATGGCTCTCCTTGTGAACAAGTTGCGGGGAAAAATAAATATATCTATTTGACATTAATAGATTTTTTGATTGTATGTATGATGCGGATTGTATCGGGGAATAATATGATGGAAAAGATATAATAATTTATATTATTGTTTTTTATATTAATTTAAAATATGAAATAATATTTAATAGTATTTTAATGTCGAGAGGGTAAAAAAACGAAAAGGTCGTCTGAAAACTGATTTTCAGACGACCTTTTGTTGCTATCTGTAACGAATCATGCTTTATGTGTCGTTTCCCAGTAAAAGCAGATTCGTTTTAAATGGTCTGTTCTTTTTAGCAAATCTTTAGCCGATGATATTGGATGGGCCCAACCAGACAAAATCGAATTTGGCAAATATGGTGCTGCTGCTTGAACCTGCCTCACGATAAGCAAGAGTATGCTGCTCTGTATCGAAGATGAGATAAGGACGGTCTTTTTGGAGAATGACCTCAGGGTCTTTTTCAACGAACATCTTTGACCAGCTCAAATTGGCGTTGCTGCCAGTCAGCAGTGAACGCATACCAGATAGGTCGAGTTTGTCCGTATTAGGGTCAAATTCGACCACGCGATCTATACTGCCTTCACGAATATCTGATGCAGTAAAGGCAACGGTGTCGTTGCCTTCACCTGTGATGATGGTGTCGCTACCCGAGCCGCCTGCAATATAGTCATCACCGTCTCCACCGTTGAGATGGTCATTTCCATTTCCGCCTAACAGGGTGTCGTTGCCACCCATGCCGTACAGGGTATCATTGCCGTCTTCACCGCTCAGACGATTATCCCCTTTGTTGCCTGTCAAGATATTGTCATTATGGTTGCCAATACCGAAGATGTTGTTGCTACCTGTCAAAGTCAGGTTTTCAACATTTGCTGCGGCGGTGTAGGAAACGCTACTGTAAATGGTATCGGTACCTTCTCCCGATCGCTCGGTAACTGTGTCATTTACATTATCCACATGATAGACATCATTTCCATCCCCGCCGGTCATCTTGTCTACACCGTAGCCACCGTCTAAAGTATCATTTCCGTGTCCACCATCAAGTACGTCGTTGTTTTCACCACCTTCTAGGATGTCATCTCCGTTACCCCCGTAAAGACGGTCGTCACCTGCGCCACTCTGCAGAAGGTCGTCACCGTCCATGCCGTAGAGCGTGTCATATCCATCTAGATTATCGAGCAAGTGGTTGTTGCCGCTGTTGCCTGTCAGGATGTTGCTTTCTTCGTTGCCATAACCGTTGATGTTATCGTTTCCTATCAGCGTCAAGTTTTCGACGTTGCTATTAATAAAGTAGGAAACGCTGCTGTAAACAGTATCGGTACCTTCATCAAAATATTCGTCAACTTCATCGAGCCAATTATCAACATAGTAAATATCATCCCCCTGGTCACCACGCATGAAGTCTACTCCACTACCACCGTTTAAAGTGTCGTTGCCATCTCCACCCACAAGGCCGTCGCGACCATGTCCGCCCTCGAGCCAGTCGTCGCCATCTCCACCATAGAGCCGGTCATCGCCATCTCCAGCATAGAGTGAGTCCTTGCCATCTCCACCATAGAGCGAGTCGTCGCCGTCACCGCCTAGCAACAGGTCGTTACCAGCCATACCTTCTAGCTTGTCATTGCCGCGACCGCCGCTCAAGCGGTTGTTGCCGCTGTTGCCTATTAGAATATTGTTGGAGTTGTTGCCAAATCCGAAGGTGTTGCCGTTGCCTGTCAGTGTCAGGTTTTCGACGTGTGTCGGTAAGGTAAAGGTTGTATCGGCGTAAACCGTATCATTGCCTTCATTTGCATATTCAACAATGGTGTCGCCCGCGTTCTTACTGTAATAAATATCGTCGCCCAAGCCGCCGTAGAATGTGGTATGTCCGAGACCGCCATGTAAAACGTCATCGCGGGGCGTTCCTTTAAGGACGTCTGATTTATTGTTTGCTGCGCTGCGGGATAAAGAGTGCAATGTATTGGCCATAATGGCTCTCCTTGAGAACAAGTTGCTGGGAAAAAAATAATGCTATCTATTTGACATTAATAGATTTTTTATTGTGTCGTATGATGCCGATTGTATCGGGGAATAAAATGATGGGAAAGAGATAATAATTTATATTATTGTTTTGTATATTAATTTAGAGTAAGAGATACTATTTAATAGTATATTAATAGTGAGGGGGAGAAAAACGAAAAGGTCGTCTGAAAACTGAATGTTCAGACGACCTTTTGTTGTGATCTATGACGGTTCGTGCTTTATATAGTTTCCCTGCAAAAGCGTCGCAAGAATAGGCTGAGATTGTTTCTGTATGGATTGTCAAGAAGAGGAAGAATAATGCCGGATTCTCTAGAAAACAGTTAGGCTGATGCAAAACTGGCGAATACGTTGAATTTTAGATATATAGTGGATTAACTTTAAATCAGGACAAGGCGACGAAGCCGCAGACAGTACAGATAGTACGGAACCGATTCACTTGGTGCTTCAGCACCTTAGAGAATCGTTCTCTTTGAGCCAAGGCGAGGCAACGCCGTACTGGGTTAAAGTTAATCCACTATAAAAATTCAGACGACCTTGGGAGGGAATCCCAGAGGTCGTCTGAAAATCTAAATCCCGTTATAAACTGCAAGTTTTCGGCTTATTTGCCAGAATATTGATGACTTTACGTTCAGGTTTGGACGGGGTGATTTTGATTTCACTCTCATCTTCTTCGCTGCCGTCGGAGTATCGTTCGGGCATTTTTTCGCTGTCAAACGCCAAGTCGCCGCCGTGTTTTAAGGTTTGACCACGTTCCAAACCGGCGAAGTCGAAAAGCTCGGGGTCGGCAAGATGGGAGGGAACGACGTTTTGCAGGGCGGAGAACATCGATTCAATGCGGCCGGGGAAGCGTTTGTCCCAATCGCGCAGCATATCGCCGATGACTTGGCGTTGCAGGTTGGGCTGCGAACCGCAGAGGTTGCACGGGATAATCGGGAATTGCTTTAGTTCGGCGTATTTAATCAAATCTTTTTCTTTCACATATGCCAGCGGGCGGATGACGATGTGTTCGCCGTTGTCGCTCACCAGTTTGGGCGGCATGGCTTTGAGTTTGCCGCCGTAAAACATATTCAGGAACATGGTGGCGAGGATGTCGTCGCGGTGGTGTCCCAAGGCAATTTTGGTGCAGCCCAATTCTTTTGCCGTGCGGTAGAGGATGCCGCGGCGCAGGCGGCTGCACAGCGAACAAGTCGTTTTGCCTTCGTCCAATACGCGTTTGACGGTGGAGTAGGTGTCTTCTTCGACGATTTTGTACGGCACGCCTATGCTTTCGAGATAGGTCGGCAGCACTTCTTCGGGGAAGCCCGGCTGCTTTTGGTCGAGATTGACGGCAACCAGTTCGAAATCAATCGGCGCGCTGGCTTGGAGCTGGCGCAGGATGTCTAACAGGGCGTAGCTGTCTTTGCCGCCGGAGAGGCAGACCATGATTTTGTCGCCCGGCTCGATCATGTTGAAATCGTTAATCGCGTCGCCGACGGCGTGGCGTAGACGTTTGCTGAGTTTGTTGTTTTCTAATTCTTGCTTGGTTTTTTTGGACATGGCGGTTTGTGCTTTGAAATAAGGAAAAATTTAAGGGCGGTATTGTACCGCAAAAAGCGTTTGGAAACCGCATATTAGAAAAAGAATAGGGGGCGGATTTAGATTTGAAGTACAATATTTTTCTCAATAGAAAGATTTGTGTCTAGGATGGATTTCTTTGTCGTGTTGAGAATGGGATATCTGAATCGGAATCGGGTATGAATTGATAACAGATAGATGATTGCATATGTTTTGGAAATGATGGGAGTGATATTGTTTTGAAATTAGAAAAGCCGGTTTTTGTGGTATACAGAAACCGGCTTGTACGAAACGTCTGAAAGTTATTTATAGAGACCTAAAATTTGGGAATCACTCTTTTTCAGACGACCTTTTATTCCCATTAGGGCAATTAACGGCTGCGTTCGATAAAACGGTAATAGGTTTCGCCGTCTTGGACGTAACCCAATTCCACACGGGCAATTTCAGAAATCGCTTCTTGACCGTTCGCCAAATCATCGACTTCCGCAGCAAGGAACTGGTTGCGCAAAGTGAGCGTCTGGTTTTTCTCCTCCTGCACGGAAAGTTGTTCCTGCAATTCTTCCGTATGCCCGATACTGCCTTTCCCAAACCAAAGGCTGTATTGGCAGTAAGCAAGCGCGATGGATAAAACAACAGTTACCCACTTCATACATCAATACCTTTTCTTATTTGCCCAGTTGATAGAATGCGGCTTTGCCGGGGTAGTAGGCAGCTTCTGCCAATTCTTCCTCAATGCGCAGCAGTTGGTTGTATTTCGCCATGCGGTCGGAGCGGCTCAATGAACCGGTTTTGATCTGCATGCAGTTGGTAGCGACGGCCAAGTCGGCAATGGTGCTGTCTTCGGTTTCGCCCGAACGATGGCTCATTACGCTGGCGTAACGGCTGCGTTTTGCCAAGTCAACCGCTTGCAAGGTTTCGCTCAAAGTACCGATTTGGTTGACTTTGACCAGCAATGCGTTTGCCACGCCTTTTTCGATGCCTTCGGCAAGGATTTTCGGATTGGTTACGAACAAATCGTCGCCGACCAGTTGTACTTTGCTGCCGAGTTTTTCAGTAAGGAGTTTCCAGCCGTCCCAGTCGTTTTCATCCATACCGTCTTCGATGGAGATAATCGGGAATTCGTTAACCAGGCCTTCAAGGTATTCGGCAAATTCTGCGCTGGTGTAAGAACGGCCTTCGGCTTCCAAGTGGTATTTGCCGTCTTTGTAGAACTCGCTGGATGCGCAGTCCAAAGCAAACAAGACATCATCGCCTGCTTTGTAACCAGCGGCTTCGGTTGCTTCAACCATCAGTTGCAGGGCTTCTTTGTGGCTGTTCAGGTTAGGTGCGAAACCGCCTTCATCGCCGACAGTAGTCGGGAAACCTTTACCGTCGCACAGTTTTTTCAGCGCGTGGAAAATTTCGGCACCGCAGCGCAGGGCTTCGCGGAAGGATTTTGCGCCGACAGGCATAATCATAAATTCTTGAATGTTCAAGCTGTTATTGGCATGCTCGCCGCCGTTGATAACGTTCATCATCGGAACCGGCAGAGCCATAGGACCGGCACCGCCCAAGTAACGATAAAGAGGCAGACCTGAATCTTCGGCAGCAGCACGGGCAACAGCCATAGAAACCGCCAAAGTAGCGTTCGCACCCAAATTGCCTTTGTTTTCAGTGCCGTCCAGCTCGATCATGATTTTGTCGATGTAGGACTGTTCGTTGGCATCGATACCGATCAGTGCTTGGGCAATTTGATTGTTGACGTGTTCAACTGCTTTCAATACGCCTTTGCCCGAGTAGCGGGATTTGTCGCCGTCGCGAAGTTCCAAAGCCTCTTTTTGACCGGTAGACGCACCGCTCGGTACGGCGGCACGGCCCATTACGCCGGACTCCAGCAATACATCGCATTCTACGGTGGGGTTGCCGCGTGAATCCAAAATCTCGCGGGCAAAAATATCAACGATTGCGCTCATGAATATTCTCCAAATGAGGATGAAAAAGAAAAAGTAGCTTTGTTACATTTCAGACGACCTATGATTGCCGCTGAAAGTATATCAATGGCGATTATACCGATAGCGATACTAGAATCGCGATGAAATCGACTGTAAGTTTGTTTCACGTCAACATCGGTTTGCACAAGAAGCCAAATACGTCTAAACAGCCTCGCATTTTAACAGTTTTTGAGATTTTAGGGCAGGGAGGCTTGCTGCAAATGCTTTGTTTTAGGTGGAAAGGTCGTCTGAAAATATCTTAAGTAAGCTAACTGTTTTTGAATATGGACAGGTCATATGGTTTTTTATAAAATTCAGACATCATTTTCAACAAGGTTAATGTATGAAGAAAATATTCTTAGGTGCATTTATCGCATCAATGTATATGCCTATTGCACTGGCTGATACCTGCGAAAAACCAAAATTATCCGGCAGAGAAGGTTATGACACGGTTTATTGTCTGAATGAAGAAGGCTTGTCTATGGTTACTAAGCCGGGTAACGAGAAGATTCCTTTTTTGTATGGTTTTGTCAATCGACAAGGGAAAGTTATTGTTCCGCTCAAATATTACGTTGCCCGCGATTTTTCTGAAGGATTGGCAGCAGTTTGTAAAATAGTAGGAAAATCAGATCAGATTTTATGCGGTTATATCAATGCCAGTGGTAAAGAAGTTATTCCTTTAAAATTTCAAGACTTGCCTGGTGATTTTGAACAAGGTATTGCTCCTGTCAAACAAAAAGGCAGATGGGGCTTTATTGACAAAAATGGCAAAGTTGTCATTCCGTTTCAATATGTTAAAGCCGATTCATTCAGTGAAGGACTGGCTGCAGTTGTCACTGCTGATACAAATAAATATGGCTATATCAATACAAAAGGCGAGATGGTTATTCCACTAAAATATGAAGAGGCTTTTTATTTTAATGAAGGTGTAGCCGCTGTTCAGATTCTTGATAAATGGGGTTATATCGATAAAAGAAATCAGTGGGTAATTCCTGCGCGATATAAAAGCGCTTCTAATTTTGAAGATGGTATGGCAAGGGTTTCACAAAATGATAAATACGGTTATATCGATAAAAAGGGAAAGGTAGTTATCCCCTTTAAATATGAATATTTAGGTTCATTGAGTGAGGGTTTGATTGGTGCGGAATTAAACGGCAAATTCGGCTATTTAGATAAAACCGGTAAGGTGGTTATCCCGTTCAAATTTGGTACTTTCAATGATTTCCAAAATGGTGTGGCACTTGTCAATATGAAGAATATGTTTAAAGACGAAGATTTTAGTGAAGATGAATTCTTTTATATTGATAAGCAAGGCAAGCCAGTTGAAGTGGAATAACGATTTGTAATTTTTTTGTAAGTAAGGTCGTCTGAAAAGCTTTTCAGACGACCTTTTTTCACTTTACCTTAGCGGTGATAGTTTGGTGCTTCTTTGGTAATTTGAACATCGTGAACGTGTGATTCGCTCATGCCCGCAGAGGTGATTTCTACAAATTCCGCTTTTTCGTGCATTTCTGCGATATTGGCGCAGCCCAAATAGCCCATGCTGGAACGCAGGCCACCGGTCAGTTGGTGAATAATGTTCACAATCGGACCTTTGTAGGGAACGCGGCCTTCGATACCTTCGGGGACATATTTGTCGGTGCTGTCGGTTTTATCTTGGAAGTAGCGGTCGGCGGAGCCTTGGCTCATTGCACCCAGAGAACCCATGCCGCGGTAGGATTTGTACGAGCGGCCTTGGTAGAGTTCGATTTCGCCCGGTGCTTCTTCCGTACCGGCAAACATACCGCCGAGCATGACGCTGTATGCGCCCGCTGCCAAGGCTTTGGCGATGTCGCCGGAGAAGCGGATGCCGCCGTCGGCAATCAGTGGAACGCCGGTGCCTTTGAGGGCTTCGGCAACGTTGTGAATGGCAGTCAGTTGCGGCACGCCTACGCCCGCAACGATACGGGTGGTACAAATCGAACCCGGTCCGATACCGACTTTGACTGCGTCTGCTCCTGCTGCGACCAAATCCAAAGCAGCTTTGGCGGTTGCGATATTGCCGCCGATGACTTGGATGTGCGGATAGGTTTCTTTCACCCATTTCACGCGCTCGATAACGCCTTGGCTATGACCGTGTGCAGTATCGACGACGATGACGTCGACTCCCGCTCCGACCAAGGCTTTTACGCGCTCTTCGGTGTCGCCGCCTGTACCGACAGCCGCGCCTACGCGCAAACGGCCTTCGGAGTCTTTGTTGGCATTTGGAAACTCGGTGGTTTTCAAAATATCTTTTACGGTAATCAAGCCTTTAAGCTCGTCTTTTTCGTTCAAGACCAAAACGCGCTCGACTTTATGTTCGTGCATCAGTTCGCGCGCTTCGTCGATGCTTGTGCCTTCGGGAACGGTAACCAAGCGTTCGCGCGGGGTCATGATGGCGGAAACGGGCAGGTCGAGGCGGTTTTCAAAACGCAGGTCGCGGTTGGTAACGATACCTACTACTTTGCCGTTTTCAACGACGGGCAGGCCGGACATTTTGCGTTTGCGTTGCGCGCGCATTTCCAATACTTCGCGGATAAGCGTCGTCGGGGCAACCGTTACCGGGTCTTTCACCACGCCGCTCTCATGGCGTTTCACTTTGGAAACGGCACGCGCCTGCATTTCGGGCGTCATGTTTTTATGGATAATGCCGATACCGCCTTCTTGCGCCATGGAAATGGCGAGGCGTGCTTCGGTAACGGTGTCCATTGCGGCGGAAAGTAAGGGGAGGTTGAGCGTGATTTCGCGGGTGAGCTTGGTTTGAAGTTTAACGTCTCGTGGCAGCACGGTTGAATGTGCAGGAACCAACAAAACATCGTCGAAAGTATAGGCTTTTTCTACGATACGCATGATGCTCAGTCTTTCAGTTTGTGCAAGATGCACGGCATTATAACACCCGCTAAGATTTGTTGACAGCGGATTGTTTGCAATTTGAGATTATTTTTTTACGACACCATTACGATGCATATTTTTGAATTAATATGACATATTTTTAAAAATCAAGTAAAATAGGGTCGTCTGAAAACACGTTTACGATGAAAACAAAATGAAAAAATCATCTTTATCCTTATTTTTGCTTGGCGTTTTGTATGCTGCCGGAGCAATGGCCGGAAATAATGTTTATACATGGAAAAGCGGCAGTGGCAGCACCAGCTACTCCGATACGCCTAATCGTTTGCAGCCGGAACGTTCGAATATTGTGAATATTCGAACCCGTAACGTGACGCCTGCAGTTGCCAAACCGGAAAATGCCCAAGAAGGGACGCTGTCAGAGCAGCAGGCTAAGCTGAACGAGAAGATTTTGGCGCAGAATAAGCAGGTTGAGGAGCAGAATAAGAAGGTTGAAGAAGAAAACCGCAAAAATAAAGAAGACAACTGTCGGATTGCCCGCGTAAACCGTCAGTTTGCGGAAAGTGCGCGCACTGCAAATCGTGATGATTTGATTAAACATTATCAAAGCGATATCAATAAATATTGCAATTGAAATTGGATTGAAACAGCAAATAAGGCATACAGTTATAACCGTATGCCTTATTGTTTTTAGCTTTCTTTGCAAAGTTGCCCGCAGGGCATTGAACAGGGTTAACCCATTGATAATGGTGTATTGGAAAAATCCAGGGTTCAGTTTTGATTTTGTTGCACAATGTATTCCAAAGCATGTTGCGCGAGCGTATTGCCTTGGGCGGCGGCTTTTTCAAACCAAGATTTTGCCTGGGTAAAGTTTTGGGTTACCCCTTGTCCGTTTTCGTATAAAACGCCTAAGTTGTTTTGGGCGTTGGGATTGCCTTGTTCTGCCGCTTTTTTGTACCAATATTTTGCCTTGGGATAATTTTGGGTAACGCCTTGTCCCTCTGCATACATGATGCCTAAATTATATTGCGCTTTGGCGTTGCCTTTCTTGGCGGCTTTTTCAAACCATGACTTGGCAAGTTTATAATCTTGGCCTACGCCTTCACCTGAGTAATACATCAAACCCAAGTAAAATTGCGCACTGTCTTCCCCTTGGTCTGCTGCTTTGTGAAACCAAGTTTTTGCCTGTATATAGTCTTGTGGAACGCCTATACCGGCATAGTGAATGATGCCTAAATTAAACGCTGCTTCTGCATTGCCTTGTTCGGCCGCCTTTTCCCACCAAAATTTGGCCTGGCGATAGTCTTGTGCTGTTCCTTGACCTTCGTAATAAATGATTCCAAGATTGAATTGCGCTTCGGCGTTGTCGTTGTGCGCTGCTTTTTCAAACCAGTATTTAGCCTGCTCGTAATCCTGCGTCGTGCCGATGCCTTTTGCGTACATAGTGCCTAAGTCAAGCTGAGAGCGGGTGTCCCCCTGTTTCGCCATTTCTTGAATCAATCGGAAGGCTTGGTTTTCACTGTTTTGAGAGATATTGTGACGCGGAGTGTAATGTGGTTTTGCCGCATAAGCCTGCATTCCTGAGATGGAAAGCAGGATGGTTAGGATAAGTGTTTTAGACGTAATGTTCATGACTATAAAATATAATTGGTATTAGGAGAGTCGATTGTCTATATTAACTTGTCTTAAAAATGAAGTAAATCAAATATGGACGATTTGAACAATATAGGGATGAAAGGTCGTCTGAAATTGCCACAATTCCCCAAATCCCGATAAAATCGTTCTTCATAACCATATTTTTAGGACACGCCGTGCAAGGACTTGATTATTGCCGTCAGAAGGCAGAAGAAAGCCGCTCCAGTTTTTTATCGGGCTTCCGTTTCCTGCCGCAGGAAAAGCGGGATGCGATAACGGTTTTGTATGCTTTTTGCCGCGAATTGGACGATGTGGTCGATGACTGTTCCGATCCGAATGTGGCGCAGGCAACATTGAACTGGTGGTGCGGCGATTTGGACAAAGTATTCGGCGGCATGATGCCGGAGCATCCGGTCAATCAGGCTTTGCGGCAGATAAAGGAAACCTTCAAGCTGCCGAAATATGAATTGGAAGCCTTAATCGACGGGATGCAGATGGATTTGGTTCAGGCACGTTACGGCAGTTTTGAAGAGTTAAAACTGTATTGCCACCGCGTCGCAGGCGTAGTCGGCTGCCTAATTGCGCGGATTTTGGGATTTTCAGACGACCGAACGTTGGAATACGCCGATAAAATGGGACTTGCGCTGCAACTGACAAACATTATCCGCGATGTCGGCGAGGATGCGAGAAACGGTCGGATTTACCTGCCGATGGAGGAAATGCAGCGGTTTGACGTGCCTGCAAGCGTGATTATGCAATGTAAGCCGACAGATAATTTTGCCGAACTGATGCGTTTTCAAGTTTCACGCGCCCGCGAGATGTATCGTGAGGCGATGTCGCTTTTGCCCGCCGCAGATAAAAAATCCCAAAAAGTCGGGTTGGTGATGGCGGCGATTTATTACGCGCTGTTGAACGAAATCGACCGCGACGGCGCGCAAAATGTCCTGACTTATAAAATTGCCATTCCTTCGCCGCGCAAAAAGCGTATCGCCCTGAAAACTTGGTTATTCGGATTTAAGCCATGAACACTCCGCATCTTCGCCCGAAAATTGCCGTCGTCGGCGCAGGCTGGGCAGGTTTGTCCGCCGCAGTGTCGTTGGCGCGCCGTGCCGATGTTACTGTGTTTGAAGCCGGTCGGCAGGCGGGCGGACGGGCGCGTACTTTGGCTGGGAATACCGACGGATTTAGTTTTTTGGACAATGGGCAGCATATCTTGCTCGGCGCTTATCACGGCGTATTGACGCTGATGGAGCACATCGGTGCCGACCCTGAAGTCGCTTTTTGCCGTTTGCCGCTGCAATGGCATATGTATGAAGGTTTGCAGTTTCAAAGTACGAACCTTCCTTCGCCGCTGCATATTTTGACCGGCATATTGCGTGCTAAAAACGTTTCGTTCTCGCTGAAAATCAGGCTGTTATCCGATATGGCTGCGTTGCAGCGTTACGCACGCGGCAAGCATGCTGATTTGGCCGTTGCCCAATGGCTGCGGCAGCGCAATGTTCCGCGCAGGCTGGTTACAGAGTTTTGGCAGCCGCTGGTGTGGGGCGCGCTCAATACGCCGTTGGAACACGCAAGTTTGCGGGTATTGTGCAATGTGTTGTCCGACGGCGTATGGGCGGATAAATCCGGCAGCGACTACCTTTTACCCAAGCGCGATTTGGGCGCAATCATCGCCGAACCTGCGCTGGCAAAACTCAAGCAATTCGGTACGGATATTCGTCTTGAAACCCGTGTGGGTCGTCTGAAAAACCTTCTTGATGGACGTGTCGTTGTGAATGACGAGGTTTTTGATGCCGTTATTGTTGCGGTTGCACCGTATCATGCCGTCCATCTTTTCCCTGAAGATACTCCCGACTATATTCAGACGACCTATCAAAATCTCCGTTATCACTCAATTACTACCGTCTATCTTCGCTATGCCGTTCCCGTCCATCTGCCCGCGCCGCTGACCGGATTTGCCGATGGTACGGCGCAATGGCTGGTGTATCGCGGCGCACTTGGTTTGCCGGCAAACGAAGTCGCCGCCGTCATCAGCGTTTCCGACCATGTCGGCGCGTTCAAAAGCCAAGAATGGGCAGAGAAAGTCCATGCCGATGTAAAACGCATCTGCCCTTATTTGGACGAACCCGAGGCCGCACGCGTCATCACCGAAAAACGCGCGACCACAGCCTGCATGCCTGATTCCGCCACTCCCGATTTTGCTTGGTTGCACCAGCGGCGCATCTATCCGGCAGGCGACTACCTGCACCCGCGCTATCCGGCTACGTTGGAAGCGGGGGTACAGTCGGGTTTGACGGCTGCGGAAATGTGTTTGGCAGAAATCAATCTGAAACAAAGGGATAGAGATACTCAGCCCTTGCTTTGACTGATCCATTAAAGCTTGGCGTGAATGTTACGCAAAAAGGTCGTCTGAAAACGTTTGGCAGATTAAATCTGTGTTTTCAGACGACCTTTGTTGATGGTGGTTGCATGATCTAAACATTTGGGTCCGGCTGCGGATGACACATTGTCTTAATCGGCGCATAATCGACGAATTGACTCAATATAGTGGATTAACTTTAAACCAGTACGGCGTTGCCTCGCCTTAGCTCAAAGA
>CAUSKT010000013.1:0-40813 GCA_963532335.1 uncultured Neisseria sp.
ATGGCGACGTGGTCGTCTTCGGCGACAGTCCCGAACACTACTTCCGCGACCAAAGCCTGCCCGTTTCCTACCGCCCCCATGCCGGACTGGAAAGCACCGGTACCGAAGCACTGTTCAACCTCAGCATCCGTCACAACCCCATCGTCGAAGGCATACGCAGTGCCGACTACAACTACCGTACCGCCGATACCGACCTCTTCGCCGAAACCGACAACAAACAGTCCGAAGAATCGGCCGACAATACCGTCTTACTGGGCAAACAACAACACTGGGGCCTTCATCCCAAAACCCCCGACGAAGCCAAAGTTCAGACGACCCTGTTGAACGAAGCCGTCCTCTGCCGCCAAACCGTCGCAGCCGGCAGCGGCAACGTCGTCTCCATGGCACCGATGAAAGTGTTCCAAACCGATACCGCCTTCCCCGAAGCCCCCGACGGCTGGCTGGTACTCAGTATGGAACACAGCGGCAGCCGCGATACCGCCTACAGCCACACCTTTACCGCCATACCCGCCCAACTCGCCTTCCGTCCCGAACGCACCACCCCGCGTCCGCATATCGCCGGCACACTGCCCGCACGGGTAACCGCGGCGGAGAACTGCACCTACGCCTACATCGACGACATGGGGCGCTACCGCGTCAAACTGCCGTTTGATTTGGACGAATGGAGTCCCGGCGGAGAAAGCCGTCCCGTCCGACTCGCCAAACCCTATGCCGGTCCCGAATACGGCATCCACTTCCCCCTGCACGAAGGCACCGAAGTGATGCTGTCCTTCGTCCAAGGCAACCCCGACCGTCCGTATATCTCCGGCGTCATGCACGACAGCGCCCATCCCGACCACATCCCTGCCGATTGGAACACAAGGAACGTCATCCGTACCTGGGCGAACAACAAACTCAGGATGGAAGACCAAAAAGGTCAGGAACACATCAAACTCGCCACCGACTACCAAAAATCCCAACTCAACCTCGGCCACATCGTCGACTCAAGTCGGGAAAAACGCGGAGAGAACGGCGAAGGCTTCGAACTCAGAACCGACGGCTGGGGCGCCGTACGGGCAGGTAAAGGCATACTCGTCAGCGCACAAAACCAAGATGCCAACGGCAAAGTGCTGGATATGGACGATGCCATTTCCCAACTCGAACAGGCACTTTCCCTCGCCAAAAGCCTGAACAAAGCCGCCCAAACCGCCAACAACCACCACACCGATGAAGAAACCCAAAGAGGTCGTCTGAAAGACGCCCTCAAAGACCTGAAAGAGGCCGGTTTGATCCAAACCGCCCCCGCCGGCATCGCCACCGCAACCCAGCAAAGCCAACTGCACACCGCCAATGAAAACATCCACCTCGTCAGCGGCAACCATACCGACATCACCGCCGGTCAAAGCCTGACCGCCCATGCGGCAGAGAGCCTCAACCTGTTTGCCCAAAGCAGCGGCATCAAGGTGCAGGCCAATCAGGGCAAAGTGGAAGTGCAGGCACAGAATGACGAGTTGCAGCTGAATGCGCTGAAGGATGCAACGTTAACCAGTAGCGCAGGGAAAATCACCCTTGCGGCGAAGGAAGAGATTCTGATTACCTGCAAAGGGGCGTATATCAAGCTGAGCAACGGGGAGGTTGAGATTGGGAGTCCGAAGCTGGTGCGGGTGAAGGCGCCGTTGGAGGTGACTGGGCCGAGTAGTATGGGAATTACTCATCCAAGTTGGCCTAAAACTTTACCCAAACGCCCGATGCGTATCAATTTACGTCAATCGCCCCATTCGGATGGTTTTTACATTGGTATGCCGTATACGCTCTATGCGGATGGTTCAGAAATTCAAAAAGGGGTAACGGATTCCACCGGCTATATCGCCATCGAACATGAAATACCAACAAGTAAATATAAGATTGTATTTGCCAACGATTTAGAATATTTGATTCCGATTGAGGATGAATTTAACGAAAATACATCAAGGGATAAAATAACCAACTGTGGTTTTCATGGATTGAAATATACAAGTTCTGAACTTTCTCCGATAGAGCAGGCAAAGAAATATTTCGAAATCGTACATAATATAAAAGACAAAGATTTGAAAGGTTCTAAAAATGGCTAAAAATATAATTGCTGCCTCTACTAAGTCTAAATTAGGTGCAACAACATCAATGAACTGGTTTCTTTTAGACTCAAATGAATCAGCCCCTGTTGCAGCAACCTTCAGACCATTGATTAATGGGAAAGAAGCTTTTACAACGCTCCATGAAAAAATTGAAAAAGCTGAACATTCAATTGATATTGCGATATGGGGATTTCAGCCTTCGATGCATCTAAAGCGGGACGGTAAGAGTAAGTGCATTGGGGATTTATTGATTGAAAAAGCAAAATCAGGTGTGCAGGTGAGGATATTAGTTTGGAGTATACCTTTTAAAATACAGACTTTTGCAGAAGCAAATATGGGGAATGCACCAGGTGTTTTTTCAGGCGGAGTCCCAGGGGTAACTAAAGCTCAGAAAAAGTATGATCAATATTGGTATCTAGCCATTGAGGGAAAATTACATAAGAAATTTGAAAATCCTCAAAATGCAGATAACGATACGATAAAAATTAACATGCAAAAAAAATATAATATTACTCGAGAATACCCTCAATTAGTAGACTTATCCACGTCTTCATATCAAAAGAATCTAAAATTTAAAACGCGGAGTGTTGAATCTCAGAGTACTCAATACGAAGATAAGGAATTTCCGCAAGATGCGAAAGCAATATTAGCTGTATCTTCTTCCCATCATCAAAAAACAGTTTTAATCGATTATGAAGTCCCTCACAAGGCAGTAGGTTTTGTAATGGAACATAATATGCTGGACAATTATTGGGATGATGACAGTCACATCTCCGGCAATGTATTATCGCCCAATAAAGGCAAAAACGTTGATACACCGTTGCAGGATGTATCAAGCATCGTCAGCGGTGAAGTTTTATGGTACATCAATCGTAATTTCTGCCAATCTTGGGATAGGGTAAGTAGTGAGAAACTGGGAGAAAAAAGAAAAGCGTTGACTTTCGACAAATATCCTTTTAACAAATCTGCCGGAGGTACTCCTTTGATGGCACAGATATTGCGTACTTACGACAAGCCGGATATTGAAGATATCAAAAAAATCTATCTGCAAAATATCAAAAGGGTTACCAGCTATATCTATACAGAAAATCAGTATTTCAGATGGCCGCCGTTGGCAGAGGCATTTATCAAACATTGGCAGAATTTAAGGTCAAAAGGCCGCTCTGCTAATATGCCGATACATTGGTTTGCAATTACCAATTCGTCAGACGACGCGATGGGGAAGGGAACATATACAACAAATAAAATGCTAGAAAAACTTGGGCGGCAGGATGTAATGCCGAATGTGGCACTAACAGATGACAATGGGCGTCGTGATGCATTGAATACCACCCTTATGCACACTCCCAGGGGCGTGCCTGGTGAAACAGTAAACAAATGGAAAAAGGAGCGTGATAATTTGCAGGCAAGGTTTAATAGTCGACAAGGAATGAAAGAACGACCTTATACTAAAAATGCGGAAGAAGTGAGGGAGAAAGAATTTGCCAAAAAACTGAAAAAAGAGTTGGGTGTCAAAGTCCATGTCTGCACCTTGACTGCACGTAATGCTTGGAAAGAAGTTTACATTCATTCGAAGGTGACCATTATAGATGATGTCTTTACCGTTATCAGCTCCGCTAATCTGAATACCCGTAGTATGCAGGTTGATACGGAATTGGGTATATTCACCGAAAACGGCGAAGTGGCGCGCAAACTGCGCAAAGATTTGTGGAGGCTACATACACGCGATCTGAACAAAGCCAATAATGCAGCAGGAAAGTTTGACAATGTGGCAAATCCAGAGGGAATGAATGATCCGAATATAGCTAAAAAAGCTTTTGAGCAATGGGAACGCATTATGCAAAGAAATAAAACAAATATCAAAGATGGCAAACCGCCACTGCATCCCCTATGCGAATTTTTACGCCTGGATCCTAAAGTCTCCCGATTGGATTGACTATTATGCATAAATCCCTCAAATACACTTTGATTGTTTTAGGCTTTCTGGCAGCAATGTTTATTTGCTTTCTCCTTTGGTTGCAATGCAATCCTATCCATATAGGAGGCGCAAACGGTCAGGTTAAACCCGCGTATTGCAGCATAGGGGAAAAGTGGGAAGAAAAGCAACGGAAGAAAGAAACCATGAAAACCATTGAAGAAATCAAAAAGAACCTAGAGTTTACCTGTGTGCATGAAAAACGCCCGTCTCTGTCTGAAGAAACGCAGCAACTCTACAATTATGCTCTGCACCGTGATTTGAACCATATGTGGCCTGGACAGAGGGGGGACGGTTTTTGGGATGAATTATTGCCCTATTACCGCATTGCTGCCGCCAACGGCGACTATAAGGCAAACATACGGCTACAGTTCCTGCTCAGCGACGGCTGGACGAAGGTTCCCGATATTGAGGCTGAAACTGAAGTTCACAAATTGTATAAAATGCTGCACAAACAACTTCCAGCTACCGCCTACTATCTGCTTAAAGGCTATATCGAAGACGGCTACGGTGTCAGTGCGCCCCCCGACAGCGAGCTGGCATTTTTACGCAAGGCTGCAGATATGGGTAGCAGGGAGGCGCAATATGTACTGGCGGAAAAAATAGCTTGGGTTGATGACGAACCGACACGGGAGTTCCGACTGGATTTGATGCGCAAGATACACCAATGTGCTTCTGAACAAGGACAGGGGGCTTCTTCTTTAGAACTGGGTAGCCATTTACAGAATAGAGATAGATTTGATGAAGCAGTAAAGGCCTATCATCAAGGAACAAAAAATGGTAACCATTTGTCTGCACATATTCTTTCTCATGCATTTAAGGCAGGAAAAGACAAAAGTAGTAACGACTTTTTAGATGTTGAAGCTGATGAAGAACGTGCCCGCCGTTATGACATTATTAATACCTATCTTTCAGATTACGACTTCATGTCGCCTACTGTTCCCGACTTGGACGACATCGTCCCGCTACCGCCAGCGCCTTTACCCGAATGGGACGGCAAGATTTCCTTTCAACGCTGGGTGGAGGGAGAAGAACCCCAAAAGCCCTCGGACGAACTGATGAAAAAGCTAGCAGATAAAGTAGGATTGGACATGAAAACGGGGCTACCTTTGCCTGAACAGTCCCAAACTGAAGGCACTAAGGCTTATCCTACCTATCCTTATCAATCGAGCTCGCGTGGACCGAAAACACTTTCTTTGTGGAACAAGTTAAAAAACTGATTTCTTAGGTTTAGTTGCTATTTGAAAGTTTTCCAGATCGCAGTTTTGAGGTAAGAAATTTATGAAGTTTTTACGCAACAAATTGAGAAAGAATAGGTTAGGGTGAAAACTCAACGTTTACCAAAGTCGTCTGAAATTTATAAATTTCAGACGACCTCTTCAGTTAAAAATAGTAAACCGCCTCGAAACGCGGTAAAATACGCTCCGTTTCCAACACGACGCCTGAATCAGCAGGCTTTTATTATGGACCTTCCCAGTTCGTTTTTACTGAACTTCCCTTCCGGTTTATCCCGAAATACACGATAACCATCCCGCCGAAATGCCCTCCCGCATCCGGCGGGCGGAGCATTTATGAGCATCGAACAAACCCCTCCGAACCTTGAAAACGACGGTATCGAAAGCGACGTAGAGCGCGTTTCCGCCGATTTCGACCGTATCCACGCGCTGTGCGAAATCCTCTCGCCCGCCTTCCCGCAGATTGAGGAAGGCGTGCCGATTGAGGACGAGGCGTTGCGCGACAAATTTACCGAGCTGACCGTCCTTTTGAACGAGCTGCACCCCGCCGATGTGGCAGCTGTGTTGGAATCGTTGCCGCCGCGCGAACGTAATATCGTCTGGCTGTTGGTCACGCCTGAAGACGACGGTGAAGTGTTGCTGGAAGTATCTGACGCGGTGCGCGAAACGCTGATCGAGTCAATGGACAAAGACGAGCTGTTGGCGGCGGTCGATGACTTGGACGCGGACGAACTGGCGGAGCTGGCGGGCGATTTGCCGCACCAAGTGGTCTATGAAGCCTTGCAGACGCGCGACGAGGAAGAGCGCGCCCAAGTCAAGGCGGCGATGTCGTATGAAGACAACCAAGTCGGTGCGATTATGGACTTCGAATTGGTCAGCATCCGCGCCGACGTTGCCTGCGAAGTGGTGCTGCGTTACCTGCGCCGCTTCGAGAGCCTGCCCGACCATACCGACAAGATTTTCGTGGTCGATGAGAACGACATCCTGCAAGGCGTGCTGCCCATCCGCAAACTTTTGGTCGCCGATCCCGAAGACTTGGTGGCGGACGTGATGGCGACCGAAGTCGTGCGCTTCCGTCCCGAAGACGACGTGGAAGAAGCGGCGCAGGCGTTCGAACGTTATGACTTGGTTACCGCGCCCGTGGTCGATGAAAACAAAAAGCTCATCGGCAGGATTACCATCGACGAGATGGTGGACGTTATCCGTGAAGAATCGGAAGCGGATATGTTGAACATGGCGGGTTTGCAGGAAGAGGAAGATTTGTTTGCGCCTGTCTGGGATTCGGTGAAAAACCGCTGGATGTGGCTTGCCGTCAACCTCTGCACCGCCTTTCTTGCCAGCCGCGTTATCGGCGCGTTTGAAGGCAGTATCGAGAAAATCGTCGCACTCGCCGCGCTGATGCCCATCGTCGCCGGTATCGGCGGCAACTCCGGCAACCAAACCATCACCATGATTGTCCGCGCGATGGCGATGGGGCAGTTGACGGGGATGCAGGCGGGACGGTTGTTGAAAAAAGAAGTCGGCGTCGCTTTGGTCAACGGCATCATCTGGGGAACGGTCATGGGCGTGGTGTCATGGCTGCTATACGGCAGCATCGGTATCGGCTTGGTGATGGTCGCCGCGATGACGCTGAACCTCTTGCTCGCCGCCTCAGTCGGCGTACTCATCCCCGTCATCATGGAAAAATTCGGACGCGACCCTGCCTTGGGCAGCTCGGTGCTGATTACGGCGGTAACGGATTCCGGCGGTTTTCTGATTTTCTTGGGGCTGGCAACGATGTTCTTGTTGTAAGGTCGCCTGAAAAGCGGATGGGAAAGATAAAAGGTCGTCTGAAACCATGTGATTACGGGTTTCAGACGACCTTTTTGTGTTTTATGGTGGATGAACGTGAGTCCGAGATAAACAAACAATTTCCCTTTAAATACAAAAAATTTTCTTGATAAGTAAATTCAACGGGCGACGGGTAGGGCGCGGCAATACCTGCCGCGGATTGTAGCGTGGGCTTTGCCCACGGGATTGATGGCTTGGTTTCCGAGTCGGGCGATAAATAGTGTTGTTTTTTTCGTGGGCGGAGCCCACGCTACGGCTGGGTCGGGGTCGTCTGAAATCGTGGGGTGATGGATTTCAGACGACCTTTTTATGCTTTATGGTGGATGGACGTGAGTCCGAGATAAGCAAACAACTTTTCCTTTAAATACAAAAAACTTCCTTGACAGATAAATTTGGCGGGGAGACGGGTAGGGCGCGGCAATGCCTGCCGCGGATCGTAGCGTGGGCTTTGCCCACGGGATTGATGGCTTGGTTTTCGAGTCGGGCGATAAATAGTGTTGTTTTTTTCGTGGGCGAAGCCCACGCTACGGCTGGGTCGGGGTCGTCTGAAATCATGGGGTGATGGGTTTCAGACGACCTTTTATATTTAAAACTACATATGACTACATTTTTAAATATTATAGTTTTAATTGTAAATCATGATGTTATTTTAGTTCTGGTCGTCTGAAAAGGGAGTAGGTGGAAAATAGGGCGGTTTGGGCGATTTGGATGCCTATTTTCTTGTTTGAATAAAAATTCCTGATAAATGAATTAATTATATTTGTTTTTGAGATGGATTGTTTAAAATTGTTTTGATTGGCTTAGGGCGATGCAAACTTTGCCAGGTAAAGATTTAGGTTGTTTTGAGGCGGGCGTTTGGGGTTTTGTTTCTGAAGTATTGTTTATTAATGATTGAATTTTTTAAAAATATTTTAGAAAAAGTATTTGACAGCCTGAAAATTATTTTTTAAATTTGTCCATACTTATAAAAACTACATAGCACTACAAAGGAACCCTATCATGAATCTGTACCAAACTTCTCCGTCTTGTTATAGATCGTCTTCTATCTCTGCCGCATCCGTCGTCGTCTGCTTTTGGGTAGTCGCGGCGGTTTGACGGCTCTTCGCCCGAATCGGGGTTTCCGCATTTCTGCGGACGGTTTGGGTTTTGAAAATTCTGTCTTTCCAACTGTATTTCCTTTCCGAATTTAAAAATTATTAAAAATTCCTTATACCTCCGCCTTAGCCGAATTGTTTGTATTAAATTTTTTAACTGATTGTTTTTATTGATTTTGATTTTTAAGACGACCTGATGGGTTTGGGTTTTGAAAGGTCGTCTGGAAACGGTTTTGAAACCATTGTTTCTTTTTGAACGGTTCGTTTCAGGTTTTGCGGAAACCGGGCCGCTGAGTCGATAACTGAAAAAAATCTAATCTACAAAGGAGAAATACCATGAGCCAACTTTCTGCCGGCACCCGTTTCCGCCAAGCTGCGAAGGAGTCGAATCCCCTTGCCGTAGTCGGCTGTGTGAACGCTTATTTTGCGCGGCTGGCGACGCAGAGCGGGTTTAAGGCGGTGTATCTGTCGGGCGGCGGCGTGGCGGCCTGTTCGTGCGGGATTCCGGATTTGGGTATCACCACGATGGAAGATGTGCTGATTGATGCGCGGCGGATTACGGACAATGTGGATACGCCTTTGCTGGTGGACATCGATGTCGGCTGGGGCGGGGCGTTCAATATCGCGCGCACGATTCGCAACTTCGAGCGTGCGGGCGTGGCGGCGGTGCATATCGAAGACCAGGTGGCGCAGAAGCGTTGCGGGCATCGTCCGAACAAGGCCATTGTTTCTAAAGATGAAATGGTTGACCGCATTAAAGCCGCCGTGGATGCGCGCGTGGATGAGGATTTCGTGATTATGGCGCGGACGGACGCGCTGGCGGTGGAAGGTTTGGATGCCGCCATCGAGCGGGCGCAGGCTTGCGTGGAAGCGGGCGCGGACATGATTTTCCCCGAAGCGATGACGGATTTGGCGATGTACCGGCAATTTGCGGACGCGGTGAAAGTGCCCGTGTTGGCGAACATTACCGAATTCGGCGCGACGCCGCTTTATACGCAGCGCGAGCTGGCGGACAACGGCGTGTCGCTGGTGCTGTATCCGCTGTCGTCGTTCCGCGCCGCGAGCAAGGCCGCGCTGAATGTTTATGAGGCGATTATGCGCGACGGCACGCAGGCGGCGGTGGTCGATACCATGCAGACCCGCGCCGAGCTTTACGAGCATTTGAATTATCACGACTTCGAGCAGAAGCTGGATAAATTGTTTCAGAAGTAAAAACCGTTTTCAGACGACCCCTAACCTTGAATAGGCCGTCTGAAAACCCAAAACCCATAAAAACACAAAGGAGAAATACCATGACTGCAACCCCCGAAACCCCGACCTTCAAACCGAAAAAATCCGTTGCCCTCTCCGGCGTGGCGGCGGGCAATACCGCGCTGTGTACCGTCGGCCGCACCGGCAACGATTTGAGCTACCGCGGTTACGACATCCTTGATTTGGCGCAGAAATGCGAGTTTGAAGAAGTCGCCTACCTGTTGATTCACGGCCACCTGCCCAACAAATTCGAACTCGCCGCCTACAAAGCCAAGCTCAAATCCATGCGCGGCCTGCCTATCCGCGTGATTAAGGTTTTGGAAAGCCTGCCTGCGCACACGCATCCGATGGACGTCATGCGTACCGGCGTGTCCATGCTCGGCTGTGTTCATCCCGAACGCGAAAGCCACCCCGAAAGCGAAGCGCGCGACATTGCGGACAAACTCATCGCCAGCCTCGGCAGTATCCTGCTCTACTGGTACCAATATTCGCACAACGGCAAACGCATCGACGTTGAAAGCAAAGAAGACACTATCGGCGGCCACTTCCTGCACCTGTTGCACGGCAAACGCCCGACCGAATCGCAGATTAAAGCCATGCACGTTTCGCTGATTTTGTATGCGGAACACGAGTTCAACGCCTCCACCTTCACCGCCCGCGTGATTGCCGGTACAGGGTCGGACATGTATTCCTGTATCACCGGCGCCATCGGCGCGCTTAAAGGTCCGAAACACGGCGGCGCGAACGAAGTTGCCTACGACATCCAAAAACGCTACCGCAACGCCGACGAAGCCGAAGCCGACATCCGCGAACGCATCGCCCGCAAGGAAATCGTTATCGGGTTCGGCCATCCGGTTTACACCATTTCCGACCCGCGCAACGTCGTGATTAAAGAAGTGGCGCGCGGTTTGAGCCGGGAAGCGGGCGACATGCGCCTCTTCGACATCGCCGAACGCTTGGAGAGCGTGATGTGGGAAGAGAAAAAAATGTTCCCGAACTTGGACTGGTTCTCCGCCGTGTCCTACCAAAAACTCGGCGTACCGACCGCCATGTTCACGCCGCTGTTTGTGATTTCGCGCTCCACCGGCTGGGCGGCGCACGTCCTCGAACAGCGCAAAGACGGCAAAATTATCCGTCCGAGCGCGAATTACACCGGCCCTGAAGACTTGGCGTTTGTGGAGATTGAAGAACGCTGAGACGGACCACAACCGTAGGAGACGCCAATCGGATTTCAGACGACGTGTAGCGTGGGTTTTGCCCGCGGAAAACTGAGTCCCGTCTACGGTTCTGCTTTTCAGACGACCTGTTGAAATATGCGAGAGAGAGAAGGTCGTCTGAAAAACCAGCCGCAACGTCTGCCGTCATTCCCGCCCCCGCCTAAGCGAGGACAGGCCGCGGCGGGAATGACGGAGGCAGCGCGGCAACTTTTTTCACGGCTTCGCCAAAACTGCGAGCCGAACGGATTTCAGACGACGTGCAATCGTTGTTATCCATTAAAAACTGAATATTAAAGTTTCAGACGACCCCTTCAAAAACGTCGTCTGAAACCCCAAACCACAAGAAAAATAGATCCACAGGAGAACTGAACATGGCTGCCAACCAACGTTACCGCAAACCGCTGCCCGGTACGGATTTGGAATACTACGACGCGCGTGCGGCGTGTGAGGACATTCAAGCCGGCTCTTACGACAAGCTGCCTTACACGAGCCGTATTTTGGCGGAGAACTTGGTCAACCGCGCGGACAAAGTCGATTTGCCGACGCTGCAAAGCTGGCTGGGCCAGTTGATAGAAGGCAAGCAGGAAATCGATTTTCCGTGGTATCCCGCGCGGGTGGTGTGCCACGATATTCTGGGGCAGACCGCGCTGGTGGATTTGGCGGGTTTGCGCGATGCGATTGCAGAGAAGGGCGGCGATCCTGCCAAAGTGAATCCGGTGGTGCAGACACAGCTTATCGTCGACCACTCGCTGGCGGTGGAATGCGGCGGCTACGACCCCGATGCGTTCCGCAAAAACCGCGAAATCGAAGACCGCCGCAACGAAGACCGTTTCCACTTTATCAACTGGACGAAAACCGCTTTTGAAAATGTGGACGTGATTCCGGCCGGCAACGGCATCATGCACCAAATCAATCTGGAAAAAATGTCGCCCGTCGTCCAAGTCAAAAAAGGCGTGGCGTTCCCCGACACCTGCGTCGGCACGGATTCGCACACGCCGCACGTCGATGCGCTGGGCGTGATTTCCGTGGGCGTGGGTGGTTTGGAGGCGGAAACCGTGATGCTGGGACGCGCGTCCATGATGCGCCTGCCCGATATTGTCGGCGTGGAACTGACGGGCAAACGGCAGGCGGGCATTACGGCGACGGATATTGTGTTGGCGCTGACCGAGTTTCTGCGCAAAGAGCGCGTGGTCGGGGCGTTTGTCGAGTTTTTCGGCGAGGGCGCGAGAAGCCTGTCCATCGGCGACCGCGCGACCATTTCCAACATGACGCCGGAGTTCGGCGCGACTGCCGCCATGTTCGCCATCGACGAGCAAACCATTGATTATTTGAAACTGACCGGACGCGACGACGCGCAGGTGAAATTGGTGGAAACCTACGCCAAAACCGCAGGGCTGTGGGCGGACGACCTGACAACCGCCGTTTATCCGCGCGTGTTGCAGTTTGATTTGAGCAACGTAACGCGCAATATGGCAGGCCCGAGCAACCCGCACGCGCGTTTTGCCACCGTCGACTTGGCGGCGAAAGGGCTGGCGAAACCTTACGAAGAGCCTTCAGACGGCCTCATGCCCGACGGCGCGGTCATCATCGCCGCGATTACCAGTTGCACCAACACTTCCAACCCGCGCAACGTCGTTGCCGCCGCACTCTTGGCGCGCAACGCCAACCGCTTCGGGCTGAAACGCAAACCGTGGGTCAAAACCTCGTTCGCCCCCGGCTCGAAAGTGGCGGAAATCTATTTGAAAGAAGCGGGGCTGTTGCCCGAAATGGAAAAACTCGGCTTCGGCATCGTCGCCTTCGCCTGCACCACCTGCAACGGCATGAGCGGCGCGCTCGACCCGAAAATCCAGCAGGAAATCATAGACCGCGATTTGTACGCCACCGCCGTACTGTCGGGCAACCGCAACTTCGACGGCCGCATCCACCCGTATGCGAAACAGGCGTTTTTAGCCAGCCCGCCGCTGGTGGTGGCCTACGCTGTCGCGGGCAGCATCCGTTTCGATATTGAAAACGACGTACTCGGCGTTTCAGACGACGGCAAAGAAATCCGCCTGAAAGACATTTGGCCGACCGACGAAGAAATCGATGCCGTCGTTGCCGAATATGTGAAACCGCAGCAGTTCCGCGACGTGTATGTACCGATGTTCGACACCGGCAAAGCGCAAAAGGCCCCGAGTCCGCTGTACGACTGGCGTCCGATGTCAACCTACATCCGCCGTCCGCCCTATTGGGAAGGCGCACTGGCGGGCGAACGCAGCCTGACGGGAATGCGCCCCTTGGCGATTCTGCCCGACAACATCACCACCGACCACATTTCGCCTTCCAACGCGATTCTGGCGGCGAGTGCGGCGGGCGAATACTTGGCGAAAATGGGTTTGCCCGAAGAAGACTTCAATTCCTACGCCACCCACCGCGGCGACCACCTCACCGCCCAACGCGCCACCTTCGCCAATCCCAAATTGTTTAACGAAATGGTGAAAAACGAAGACGGCAGCGTGCGCCAAGGCTCGCTCGCCCGTGTCGAACCCGAAGGCGAAACCATGCGCATGTGGGAAGCCATCGAAACCTATATGAACCGCAAACAGCCGCTTATCATCATCGCCGGCGCGGACTACGGACAAGGCTCCAGCCGCGACTGGGCGGCGAAGGGCGTGCGGCTGGCGGGCGTGGAAGCCATCGCCGCCGAAGGTTTCGAGCGCATCCACCGCACCAACCTCATTGGCATGGGCGTATTGCCGCTGCAATTCAAACCCGGCACCAACCGCCACACCCTGCAACTGGACGGCACGGAAACCTACGACGTAGTCGGCGAACGCAAACCGCGCGGCGACCTGACCCTCGTCATCCACCGCAAAAACGGCGAAACCGTCGAAGTCCCCGTTACCTGCCGCCTCGATACCGCAGAGGAAGTGTTGGTGTACGAAGCCGGCGGCGTGCTGCAACGGTTTGCACAGGATTTTTTGGAAGGGAACGCGGCGTAGAGGTCGTCTGAAAAGCAGACGTAGCGTGGGTCGGGTTCAACATTTTGCTCATTCACGTAATTCCCGATATGGCAGGCATCTATTGTAAATCGTCATTCCCGCGCAGGCGGGAATCCAGAAAGTGGAATTGAGGAAACCTTTTTATCCGATGAGTTTCTGTGCGGATAAGTCTGGATTCCCGCCTACGCGGGAATGACGGGGTTTAATAGTCTGCCGCATCACAACACAGCAGCCGTAGATTGGGGTGAACCCCGACAGTTTGTGGAATCAAACGGCTTTGGTCGGAGTGATAGCCTAATGTACTTCTGGAAAGTGGGTGTAGCGTGGGCTTTGCCCGCGAAATAAAGGCTAAATTGACATGGTAAAAATCGTGGGCAGAGCCCACGCTACATAAGGAGAACCCAAAAAATGCCGCAAATCAAAATCCCCGCCGTTTACTACCGCGGCGGTACATCCAAAGGCGTGTTTTTCAAACGTTCCGACCTGCCCGATGCGGCGCGGGAAGCGGGCAGCGCGCGCGACAAAATCCTGTTGCGCGTACTCGGCAGCCCCGACCCCTACGGCAAGCAGATAGACGGTTTGGGCAACGCCAGTTCGTCCACCAGCAAGGCGGTGATTTTGGACAAATCCGAACGCGCCGATCACGACGTCGATTACCTTTTCGGGCAAGTTTCCATCGACAAGCCTTTCGTCGATTGGAGCGGCAACTGCGGCAACCTCACCGCCGCCGTGGGCGCGTTCGCCATCGAACAGGGCTTGGTCGATAAAGGCAAAATCCCTTCAGACGGCATCTGCACGGTGAAAATCTGGCAGAAAAACATCGGCAAAACCATCATCGCCCATGTTCCGATGCAAAACGGCGAAGTCTTGGAAACGGGCGATTTCGAGTTGGACGGCGTTACCTTTCCCGCCGCCGAAGTGCAAATCGAATTCCTCGATCCCGCCGACGGCGAAGGCAGTATGTTCCCGACCGGCAATCTGGTGGACGAGCTGGACGTTCCGGGTATAGGTCGTCTGAAAGCCACGCTCATCAACGCGGGCATCCCGACCGTTTTCCTGAACGCCGCCGACTTGGGCTACACGGGCAAAGAGTTGCAGGACGACATCAACAACGATGCCGTCGCGCTGGAAAAATTCGAGAAAATCCGCGCTTACGGTGCGCTGAAAATGGGCTTGATTAACGACGTGTCCGAAGCCGCCGCCCGCGCGCACACGCCGAAAGTCGCCTTCGTCGCACCCGCCGCCGATTACACCGCCTCCAGCGGCAAAACCGTGAACGCCGCCGACATCGATCTGCTGGTACGCGCCCTGAGCATGGGCAAACTGCACCACGCGATGATGGGCACCGCCTCGGTCGCCATCGCCGCCGCCGCCGCCGTCCCTGGCACGCTGGTAAACCTCGCGGCAGGCGGCGGAACGCGCAACGAAGTGCGCTTCGGCCATCCTTCCGGCACATTGCGCGTCGGCGCGTCGGCAGAGTGTTCGGACGGCATTTGGGCAGTGAAAAAAGCCGTCATGAGCCGCAGCGCGCGCGTGATTATGGAAGGGCGGGTGCGCGTTCCCGATGATTGTTTTTGAACCGACGTAGCGTGGGTTTGCCCGCGAGCCATAAAAAGGTCGTCTGAAAAACAAGTAAACATCAAATCACTGACCATTCCCTTCCCTTGCCCTGTGGCGGCGGGCGACAAACCGTAAGGGAAAACACGGAAACCCCGATAAAAAACAGCTTCCCGTATCGCCGTCATTCCCGCGCAGGCGGGAATCCAGACCTGTCAATATGGAGGATTGGCAGGGGGAAACAGGTTTCTTGAGTTCTACATTCTGGATTCCTGCCACAGCCTGTCCTCGCGTAGGCGGGGACGGGAATGACGACAGAAAATGCGGCATAAGCTTTGCCCAAAGAGGTCGTCTGAAACACACCCCGCCCAACGCCCATCCTTTTTCAGACGACCCCACACCAAAAAAAACAACCACAAACTACAAGGAGAATCATCATGTCCGACCAACTCATCCTCGTTCTGAATTGCGGCAGCTCCTCGCTCAAAGGCGCCGTTATCGACCGCAAAAGCGGCAGCGTCGTCCTAAGCTGCCTCGGCGAACGCCTGACCACGCCCGAAGCCGTCATCACCTTCAACAAAGACGGCAACAAACGCCAAGTTCCCCTGACTGGCCGCAACTGCCACGCCGGCGCGGTGGGTATGCTGTTGAACGAACTGGAAAAACACGGCCTGCACGACCGCATCAAAGCCATCGGCCACCGCATCGCCCACGGCGGCGAAAAATATCACGAGTCCGTCCTCATCGACCAAGACGTCCTCGACGAACTGAAAGCCTGCATCCCGCTCGCCCCGCTGCACAACCCCGCCAATATCAGCGGCATCCTTGCCGCGCAGGAACACTTCCCCGGCCTGCCCAACGTCGGCGTGATGGACACCTCGTTCCATCAAACCATGCCCGAACGCGCCTACACCTACGCCGTACCGCGCGAATTGCGCAAAAAATACGCCTTCCGCCGCTACGGCTTCCACGGCACCAGCATGCGCTACGTCGCCCCCGAAGCCGCGCGGATTCTGGGCAAACCGCTGGAAGACCTGCGCATGATCGTCGCCCACCTCGGCAACGGCGCATCCATCACCGCCATCCGAAACGGCAAATCCGTCGATACCAGCATGGGCTTTACCCCCATCGAAGGCCTCGTCATGGGCACCCGCTGCGGCGACATCGACCCCGGCGTGTACAGCTACCTGACCGCCCACGCCGGCATGAACATCGAGCAAGTCGATGAAATGTTGAACAAAAAATCAGGATTGCTCGGCATCTCCGAACTCTCCAACGACTGCCGCACCCTCGAAATCGCCGCCGACGAAGGCCACGAAGGTGCACGCCTCGCCCTCGAAGTCATGACCTACCGCCTCGCCAAATACATCGCCTCGATGTCGGTCGCCTGCGGCGGCATAGACGCCCTCGTCTTCACCGGCGGCATCGGCGAAAACTCCCGCAACATCCGCGCCAAAACCGTTGCCTACCTCGACTATTTGGGTCTGCACATCGACACCAAAGCCAATATGGAAAAACGCTACGGCAACTCAGGCATCATCAGCCCGACAGGTTCCATGCCCGCCGTTTTGGTCGTACCGACCAACGAAGAACTGATGATTGCACTAGACACCGCCGCACTGGCAGGCTTTTTGCAAGAAGCAGGCTAGGGGTTAGGGCAGAGCATTTTTGAAAGAGAAGAGGTCGTCTGAAAGATGGGTTTCAGACGACCTCTTCTTTATGTGGGAATGACAACGGAGGATTGTTTAGTGTGGTTTGATTGTGAAAGGGGTCGTCTGAAATTCATAAATTCTTATTTTCAGACGACCTCTTTGCCGTATCAGCAATCCTGTCCCTTCCCCCGTCCGGCAGGGGAAGGCTAGGATGGGGGTGGTTTTACAGGTTTAGGTAAATAAAACTCGTGCAGTCCATAGAGCCACCCTCTCCCCAGCCCTCTCCCGCCAGACGGGAGAGGGGGCAGGTTGCGGTAGATGTGGAAAAGTATGGAAGGGGATAGCGGCGGATGTGAGATGGTTGCTGTTATTTGAACTCATTAAACGAGGTCGTCTGAAATTCATAAATCCTTATTTTCAGACGACCTTTCTATTTTCCTATCCATCCTAATAAGACGCTTCAAAACTGTTTCTTTACGCCCAGCATGATTTCGTTTTGGCGGTAGCGGTAGAACACGGAATTGCTTTTGACGGTGGTGTGTTTGAAGCGCAGTTCGGGGTAGAAGCCGCTGATGTGCCATTGTCTGAAGCCTGCGGCGGCGAGCCAGACGGTTTGGCGGTCGCTGCGTCTTTGTCCGTCTGCGGCGATGCCTGCGCGGTCGTAGAGGTTGCGCCGTTTCATGACGAGGGCGTTGAGGTAGGTACCGTTGTCAAACAGGGTGTATAAGCCTGTGCGGAGGGTGTATTCGCGGTGGTCGGATGTGCCGCCGTTGTATGTGCGGCGGGTGTAGTCGGAGCCTGCGAACACGCCGGTTTTCGGGGTCAGGGCGTATTCTGCGCCCAAGCCTGTGCGGTATTCGGTGTAGTCGGCGGCGTAGGTTTTCGCGGTGCCGCTGTGGCGGTAGCGTTTGCCCGACCAGTCGGCGTTGACCTGCCATTTGGGGTTGATGGTATGCGTCCACGAGGCTTCGGCGCCGTAGGCGTTGTAGTAGGTGTGGCGGTTGCGCCGTTCGTGTTCGTAAACGGGCATCAGCGAGAGGCGGCTTTGTGCGTCGGCGTATTCGTAACCGGCGGACAGTGTGCCTGTTTGGCTGCCGTAGTCGGACAGGGCGGCGTCTGTGTCTTTGCGGCGGTAGTGCGTGCCGTAGGCGAGGAGGTTGGTTTTGAGGCTGTGGTGTCCTTTAATGGGGGTGATTTTGCCTGCGCTCAGGCTGTAATTCCATACGGGGGAACGGATGGAGTCGGGCAGGTTTTGGTAGGCGAGGCATTGGCCGTCAAGCGGCAGGATGCAGCGGACGGAGCCGTCGGATTGGTTGATGTTGCTGTTGTAGCCGTAGGCGATGCCGATTTGTCCGTGCCAGCGGCTGCGTTTGTCGATTTCGCCGAGGTATTGTCCGATCAGGGCGCGGGTTTCTTCAGGAATGTCGGCGGCTTGGGCGCGGGCGAATGCGCTTCGGGCTTCGCGGTTTTGGTTATCTTCGGTATAAAGGCGCGCGGTTTCGAGCAGGATGCGCGGGTTGTCGGGGTCGAGTGCTTCTGCTGCTTGCAGGTTCCGTAAGGCTTCGGCGAGGCGTCCTTCAGCGCGTTGTTTCAAACCGAGCACCAATTTGGGCAGGGCGGGATTGTGGTCGGGCAGGGCGGCATAGCGTGTGGCGAAGCGTTCTGCCTTTTTCCATTGATGTTCGTTAATGGCATGATAAATCGCGCTTTCCAGCTCTTCGGTATTGTTGCCTACGGTGTAAATCTGACCGCCGATGCGGATGTATGCGTCGTCGTTTTCGATATCGCCTGCGGGTGTGCCGCCGTCCAGCCAGCCGCTTTCCCGATATTGCTGCTGCACGCGCCCGTTTTCTTCGGACAGGCGGCGCAGGTCGTCGCTGTCTGCGTGGGCGGACAGGGGCAGCAGGGCGAGCAGGAGGAGGCAGGATTTGTTCATTCGTTTTCTTTCAGGTTGGTGTGTGGTGGGTAAATTTCGGACGAGGCGGGTTTGCGGCGAAGAGGGAGCGGTCGTCTGAAAAGATGCGATTTTGAATATTGCTTTGTTTTTTAGTCTGTTTCCGTTTTCAGACGACCCTTGAGGTAATGAGAAGCACAAAAGGTCGTCTGAAAACGGAAGCTGATATAGTGGATTAACTTTAAACCATTACGGCGTTGCCTCGCCTTAGCTCAAAGAGAACGATTCTCTAAGGTGCTGAAGCACCAAGTGAATCGGTTCCGTACTATCTGTACTGTCTGCGGCTTCGTCGCCTTGTCCTGATTTAAATTTAATCCACTATACTATTCGTCTGCAGCTTGCCATAAAACGGGGAAAGCACGGCAATCCGCGCCTTCCCCGTTGTTCTATCGACGGTTTATTGTTTTATACCGCCGAAGGAGATGTCGTCGGCGCGGCTTTCCGTACCACGGGTCGCAATACCCGCCAATGCGGCGGCATTTTGACCGTAGAACTGACCTTTGATGCCTTCGCGGTTGCGGGCGGCGTCAGAGGCGAAAGTACCGTTGCGGTTGTCGATTTTCACGCCGGCAAAGTCCAGAGTGTCGGTATGGCGCGCCAGTTTGCCGGTCATGCTGCCGCTGTCGCCTGAACCGAAATAGGCTTTGACGGTACCGGTATAGATATCGCGTTCGCCGGCTTTATGACCGTTGACACCGACTACGTTGTAAGTTGCGGTTGCCAAGCCTTTGGTGCTGCCGGTCGGGTTTTTGCCATAGAACCAGGCGGGATGAGTGTTGCCTTTGACATGCGCAGTAGCGGCGGCTTCTGAAGCAGGCGCCCATTCGCCGAAGAACACATTGCCCGAAGCGGTCGGGATTTTGCCGACGGTCAGCAAGCCTTTTCCTTTGCCGTCTTCAGTGTTCAGGCTGAACAGCTCGATCTGATTGATGCGGCGTTCGCGGATGACGCGCTCGCCCTTGCCTTCGATTCTGTCGATAACAAACAGGATTTCTTTGTTTTTCAGGTTGTCGGCATCGGCAACGCGGACGGAATTTTTGACTGTGTATTGAGGTTTGGCCACTGCGTTGTTTGGATTGTAGGCAGGAGGTGCGTCGGCTGTGGTCATGACGCCGACAGGTGTTGTCGAAGTACGTTTGCCATAAATTGGTTCGGAGTAAGGGAAGTTACCATTGTTGACGACAGGTTTAGACGGAGGAGGTGCAATCGGTTTGCCGATAGGGCGGGCAGGAGGTTGGGAGGCTGTGCTCATCACACCGCTGTCCGGTATCGAAACATTGCCACCGATTGGCATGGAGTAAGGAAAGTTGCCATTGTTGCCGACAGGTTTGGATGGAGGAGGCGCAGTCGGTTTGACCGGACGTGCAGGAGGCAGGGTTGCGCCCGCCAGCGTCATCACGTCGTCGTGTGCTTTCAAATAAGGTTTGCCGTCATTGGCTGCGTTGGGGTTGATTGGCATGGAGTAAGGGAAATCTTGGTTAGCCAATGGCGCACGTTGTGGAGGAGGCGCAGTCGGTTTGACCGGACGTGCGGGAGGCAGGGTAGCACCTGCCAGCGTCATTACGTCGTCGTGTGCTTTCAAATAAGGTTTGCCGTCGCGCGCTGCGTTAGGATTAATCGGCATGGAATAGGGGAAATTGTGGTTGTCCAAAGTGCTGCGTGCGGGAGCAGAGGTGGGTCGGGAAGCGTCATATGCAAACGCAGAATGCGCTGTGATAACCGCCGTCGCTGCAAAACAGGTTTTTAGAATAGAGGAAGTTATTTTTTTCATAGCAATACTCTTGTCGATAATTAATTAGGATATTGTCTGTATGCCTGCAACAATAAACTGCTTGATGAAACAAGCTGATACATGCAGGGGAGGCGAGGATAGCATGACAAGGGGGGGAATGTAAAAAATTACTGTGGGATTATGAATATAAACTGATATTACTCAACTAGATTAAATTTAATAAGGCGATTTGCCCATGACTTGATGAATACCGAAGGATTAAAATAGAAAATGTCCACCTCCTGACATTTGTCACATCTGTTATAAAAAAGGTCGTCTGAAACCCGTGTAATAGGTTTCAGACGACCTTTTGACTGTCAGGTGTTGCCCACCTGCTTTTAAAAATTACGCTTCTTTATTTTCGGTCGCTTTTTGACGCAGGCGCAAGCTCAATTCGCGCAGTTGTTTGTCGTCCACCGCATTCGGCGCGTTGGTCAGCAGACATTGGGCGCGTTGGGTTTTCGGGAAGGCAATCACGTCGCGGATGGACTCGGCGCCGGTCATCAGTGTTACCAGACGGTCGAGACCGAATGCCAAACCGCCGTGCGGAGGCGCGCCGAATTTCAGGTTGTCCAAGAGGAAGCCGAATTTTTCCTGTTGCTCTTCGGGGCTGATTTTCAGTGCGGCAAACACTTTTTCCTGTACGTCGGCACGGTGGATACGGATAGAACCGCCGCCGATTTCCCAGCCGTTCAACACCATGTCGTAGGCGCGAGCCAGGCAGTTTGCCGGGTCGGAAACCATCAGGTCTTCGTGACCTTCTTTAGGCGCGGTAAACGGATGGTGTACGGCAACGTAGCGGTCGGCGTCTTCGTCGTATTCGAACATCGGGAAATCGACGACCCACAAAGGTTTCCATTCGTCCACGAAGTAGCCGTTGTCTTTGCCGTGTTCCAAGCCGACTTTGATACGCAGCGCGCCGATGGCTTCGTTCACGACTTTGGCTTTGTCTGCGCCGAAGAAGATGATGTCGCCGTTTTGCGCGCCGGTACGCGCAATGATTTCTTTCAGGGCGTTTTCAGACAGGAATTTCACGATTGGAGATTGCAGGCCGCTGTCTTCGCCGTTGGAAAGGTTGCTGACATCGTTCACTTTGATGTACGCCAGACCTTTCGCGCCGTAGATGCCGACAAATTTGGTGTATTCGTCGATTTCTTTGCGGCTGAATTTCGCGCCGTTCGGTACGCGCAGGGCAACCACGCGGCCGCCTTTCATGTCGGCTGCGCCACGGAAGACTTTGAATTCTTCCGTTTTCATCAGGTCGGTCAGCTCGGTAAATTTCAGGCTGATGCGCATATCGGGTTTGTCGGAACCGTAGTAGAACATGGCTTCGGCGTAAGGCATACGCGGAAAATCGCCCAAGTCCACGCCCAGCGCGTCTTGGAAGACTTGTTTTGCCATGCCTTCAGTGATGTCCATGATTTCATCCTCGTTCAAGAACGAGGTTTCCAAGTCGATTTGAGTGAATTCAGGCTGGCGGTCGGCGCGCAAGTCTTCGTCGCGGAAGCACTTGGTAATTTGGTAGTAACGGTCGAAACCCGCCACCATCAACAGTTGTTTGAACAATTGCGGCGATTGCGGCAGCGCGAAAAACTCGCCCGGATGAACGCGGCTCGGCACGAGGTAGTCGCGCGCGCCTTCAGGCGTGGAGCGGGTCAGCATCGGGGTTTCGATGTCGATGAAGCCTTGCGCGTCCAGATAACGGCGAACGCCCATAGCGACTTGATAACGCAGGCGCAGGTTGCGCTGCATCACCGGACGGCGCAGGTCGATAACGCGGTTGGTCAGGCGCACGTTTTCGCTGATGTTTTCGTCGTCAATTTGGAACGGCGGCGTAGCGGCGGCGTTCAAGACTTCGATTTCTTTGGCAAGGATTTCGATTTTGCCGGAAATCATTTTGTCGTTGGTTGTACCTTCAGGACGGTTGCGCACGCGGCCGGTAATGCTCAAAACGTATTCGTTGCGGGCGGAATCGGCAGTGGCAAACGCTTCGGGCGTATCGGGGTCAATCACGACTTGGACGATGCCTTCGCGGTCGCGCAGGTCGATAAAAATCACACCGCCGTGGTCGCGCCGGCGGTGTACCCAGCCTTTGACGGTTACGGTTTGGTCTAAGTATTGCTCGCTGATCAGGCCGCAATAGTTGGTACGCATAAAATCACCTTTTTATATTGTTCAATTTGAAAAGAAGGAAAAGGTCGTCTGAAAAAAGACACCTTAATTGTTTTGTTCTTTACGCCATTCTGCCTTCAGAAAATTTAATTCTGCTTCCGTGGGCTTACCGTAAATGTAGATTTGATCCGGATTGTCTGCAGAAAAGGAGTCATCATTTTTATAAACAACATGATAAGCAGCGATATGTTGCTTGTCAGTCAGAATATACATGTTGTTGCCTCCGCAGTTATGCGGTTGGCACATGGTGGTGTAGTAGTAGGTCTTGCCGCCGATTTTCACACTTTCCAGCGGCGGCATCGGACCTGCCATTTTACGCACCCAATTGTGCATGGGGGCTTTGGGTGCATGTTTGCCGACTTGTTCGTGCCAAAGCTTTTTGAAAGCGGGTTGTTTGTGCCAATCAAATAGAAATACCTCTTCGCCTTTACTGTTGGTTACAGGTGCGGAGACGGCTAGATTGGGCAGAAACAAGGCAAGCAGTAAAGCAGATAAATATTTCATGTTTATATTTGGAGGTTGAATAAACTTTCAGGCTGTTGGTTTATGCGTTCAGCTCGTCTGAAAATTTCAGTCATCACGATTTTCCCAACGCCAAAGTACAACAGCTAAAAACAATAATGACAATGTAAATAGCCATGAATCAAGGCCAAAAGGACCATGTGTCATGTGTTTACCATCTCTAGTTTATTTGTCTAAACATCGTATTTCGGCTTGGGCTTTGAGCGGCAAGTCATCCGGCATCACCATGCCCAACGAAATCACATATTTCAATGCTTCGTCCACGCTCATATCGAGTTCGCGCACGTCGCTTTTTTTCACCATGATGTAATAGCCACCGGTCGGGTTGGGCGTGGTCGGCACATAGACGGAAAGATAGTCGTCATCGTGCGGCAGGCTGCCTTTGAGTTTGTCGGGAATATGCCCTGAAACAAAGGCAATCGTCCAAATATTGGGTTGAGGGAACGGAACCAGCACGGGCGTTCTGAACGAGCGGCTGCTGTCGGAGAGCAGGGACTCGGATACTTTTTTAACGCTGGAATAGATGGATTTGACGACGGGGATCCGTCCCAACAGGCTGTCCCATGCGGCGAGGATTTGACGCCCCAAAACGTTGGCGGCGAACACGCCGGTCAGAAATAAGACGACGATGGCGGCAATAATGCCCAGGCCGGGAATATTGAATCCCCAGAAATATTGTGGCTGCCATTGCTCGGGCAGCAGGCTGATCAGCCGGTCGGCGGCTGATATGATATAGCTGACCGCCCAAATGGTTACGGCTATCGGCAGCCATACCAGCATGCCTGTAATCAGATATTTTTTTAATGCCTTGGCAACTTTTCCGCCTTCGGCCGTTTGTTTTGTCATCTTCTGTGTCATTCCGACAAATATCGCCCAAACGTTGCATTATACGCGTTTGGGCGATAGGAAACGAGTGTTTTTAATATGGGAAGGGTGTTTGTTTTGCTTTCAGACGACCTGTGTACAACATGGTACCAAAGGTCGTCTGAAAACAGGGTTGAGTGTCAAATTCCGTCCCAGTCGTTGAACATCAGGCCGATGCCGATGCCGTTTTGTTTGTGGTTGTAATCAATCAGGCTTTCGCCGTAGCCGTGAAAGCCGCGCACGACGCCTTTGAGTTTGCCTTTAATCGGGAAAGTATAGGCGGCTTCAACTGCGCCGTGTCCGGTTTTGGGATTGTAGCGCAGCAGGGACGAAATATTTTGTTTGTCGTTCAGGCGGTATTGCAGCTTCAAATCGCCATAACCCATGTAGTCGGTAATGTCGGGATTGTCGTTGTTTTCACCGGTCTGATCGAATGCGCGCATCCACACGCGCGGGATAACGGTCAGTTTGCCCCATTCCATCCCCGCCAATGCGTAAACGCGGTTCCATGAGCGGGATTCGGGACGGCTTTGTCCGTTGGATTGGTGGACGAAGCCTGCGCCGACCATCCGCAGTTTGCCGCCGAACGGCAAATCTGCCTTCACGGGCTGAGTCAGGAAAATTTCGGGTTCATAATCGGTGTTGCGGAACGGTGCGGATTTTCTGCCTTGGTTGTAAATCTGCCAATCGGATTTTTGGGTGTAGCCGAACCACAAATCCGCGCGGGTTTTAAATAAATCTTCGGCGATTTTGCTTTTGAACGAAACTTGCAGTTTGGTTTCTATGTGTTTCTGTTCGCTGAATTTTTCCTGATTGGTCGTGCCGCGCGAAGGAGAATGGGGATGCAGGTTGGGCGAGCTGTTGTACCATGCGGGCATCAGGTACATGGGATTGTGCTCGCGCACGCTCAACAAGCCGCGCGAGTCGTTTTTGTCCAAATCGTACATCAGGCTCAGCGGCGTGTAGGCATCGGCTGCGGTGCGGAGATTGTCTTCCGAAAGAGTGGATTGCTCTTTATTTTCGTCAAACACAATTGTCGCTGCCTTTTTCTCACGGCTGGTGCTGATGGTTTTGGGCAAATCGACCGGTGCTTTGGCGGTTTCTTCGCGAATGACGGGCAGCGGTGCTTGCGGCGGCAGTTGTGCCGAGTAAATGCTGTCGTAACACGCCAAACGGGTGGCATTGTCTTGAATGGAGGTGCATTGCAAAGCCGTGTCGGCATAGGCGACAGGAGCGGCTGTTCCGCCGATAAGGATAAGCATCAAAGCGCGCCGACATTTGGATAATGACGGTTTTTTGTTCTTTAGGGCATCGCTTTGCGCCAAATTGTGTTTCAACATCTTGTTCATCATTTCATTCATGGGGTTGCCGATTAGGTGTTTTCAGACGACCTTTTGCCTGAAAATCGGGATTAATCGTTTGAAAAACAGATTAAACCGCATTTTACCGCCTTGCGCCGGTGTTACAGCAGGTCGTCTGAAAAGTTTACATCAACTTGCACCACATACGGCAATGCCCCTGAAAGGTTAAGACCTCAGGGGCATCGTTATCTGCTTGCCTGTCCCGACGCGATAACACGCCAAGGCAATGGGCGAAAAAGATTAAGCCAATGCTTTTACTTTGGCAGACAGACGGCTCTTATGGCGGGCTGCTTTGTTTTTGTGGAATACGCCTTTGTCAGCGATACGGTCGATGACTTTGACGGACTCTTGGTAAACTGCTTGGGCAGCAGCTTTGTCGCCGGCTTCAACTGCTTTCAACACTTTTTTCACTGCGGTACGGAATGCAGTACGCAGGCTGGCGTTGTGGGCGCGTTGTTTAACCGATTGGCGGGCACGTTTGCGGGCTTGTGCGCTGTTTGCCATATTGAATATCTCCTGAAAAAATAAATTCTGTAAACGCGCAATTTTAAAGACAGATTCCTCTATATGCAAGTATTTTCTCTGTTCGCGCGCGCAAATCGCCCGTATTTTGCCCAAAAACGACATCTTGTGCAACGCCGTTTTCCCGAGCCTAAGAAATCGTGCCTTATTTCAATAAAAATCAGTCAGATATTGCTTTGAGTTCTCACCCACTTCCATTACAATAGCCCCGCTTTGCGCCGGGGTATTGATGGGGTGCAGAGTGTTCATTTTCCGTTAACAATCTTTCATCAGGAATCTGCCCGTATGAAAAAATCCGTATTAGCCGTATTGGCGGCATTATCGCTGGCCGCTTGCGGCGGTGGCGAGAAAAAAACCGAGCAACCTCAAGCAGGCAGCGCGCCTGCTGCCAATGCCGAAGCAGCCGCCACCGATACTTTGAACATCTACAACTGGTCGAACTACGTTGACGAGAGTACCGTTGAAGACTTCAAAAAAGCCAATAAGCTGAAGCTGACCTACGACCTTTACGAAAACAACGAAACCCTCGAAGCCAAAATGCTGACCGGTAAATCCGGCTATGACTTGGTCGTTCCCGGCATCGCCTTCCTGCCCCGCCAAATCGAAGCAGGTGCTTATCAAAAAATCAATAAAGACCTGATTCCCAATTACAAAAACATCGATCCCGAATTGTTGAAAATGCTGGAAACTGCCGATCCGGGCAACCAGTATGCCGTTCCTTATTTCTCCGGTGTCAACACTTTGGCAATTACAGCAAAGGGCAAAGAACTGTTGGGCGGCAAGCTGCCTGAAAACGGTTGGGATTTGCTGTTCAAGCCTGAATACACCAACAAGCTGAAATCATGCGGTATCGCCTTGTGGGATACGCCGAGCGAAATGTTCCCAATTTTGCTGAACTACTTGGGTAAAGACCCCAAAGGCACAAATCCTGATGATTTGAAAGCGGCGGCGGAAGTGCTGAAAGCCATCCGTCCTGATGTAAAACGTTTCAGCCCGTCTATCATTGACGAACTGGCGCGCGGCGACATCTGTCTCGCAGCGGGTAACGGCGGCGACTTGAACTTGGCGAAAGCCCGTTCCGAAGAAGTGAAAAACAACGTCGGCATTGAAGTTTTGACGCCGAAGGGTATGGGCTTCTGGATTGAATCTTGGCTGATTCCCGCCGATGCGAAAAACATCGCCAATGCCCATAAATACATCAACTACACACTTGATCCCGAAGTGGCTGCGAAAAACGGCATTGCCGTTACCTTCGCGCCCGCAAGCAAACCGGCACGCGAGAAAATGCCTGCCGAGTTGGTTAACACCCGCTCCATCTTCCCGAATGCTCAGGATATGAAAGACGGTTTTGTGATGCCGCAAATGAGTTCGGATGCGAAGAAACTGTCGGTTAATCTGTGGCAGAAGATTAAAGTTGGTTCGAACTGATGGTTTGATGTTTTAAAGTGAAAGGTCGTCTGAAAACCTTGAATTGGGTTTTCAGACGACCTTTGCTTATGTTGGTTTCGTGGTGGGGCGGTTGTATAGTGGATTAACTTTAAATCAGTACGGCGTTGCCTCGCCTTAGCTCAAAGAGTACGATTCTCTAAGGTGCTGAAGCACCAAGTGAATCGGTTCCGTAATGTCTGTACTGTCTGCGGCTTCGTCGCCTTGTCCTGATTTAAAGTTAATCCACTATATATGGATTTGACTTTAATGTGATGTTCTTTTGTTTTATTTTGCGGCGGTATTGGCTGTGATTTGGTTGTCTTGTGTTGATTTTAAAGTGGGTTCACTCTGTTTGTAATGAATTGAGTGACAAAGAAAAAAGCACAGTTTAATCAAACTGTGCTTTCGGAATTTGGCACGCCCACGGGGAATCGAACCCCGGTTACCGCCGTGAAAGGGCGATGTCCTAACCGCTAGACGATGGGCGCGGATAAAATAAATTTTCTTTGGCGCACCCGGAGCGATTCGAACGCCCGACCCTCTGGTTCGTAGCCAGATACTCTATCCAACTGAGCTACGGGTGCATTTTCATCACTTCGCGACTGCGTCGTGAATCAAGAAGACCGAATAATATACAAGCTGTCGGTGGCTGTCCAGTATTTTCTGGATAAAAATATTTATAATAAAATAACAATATGAAAATAAAGGATATTAATTATCGCAAAATGCCCAATCCCGATAAATCTTGCGCCATTTTTGCGGCGGCGTTGTCTGTCATGCCGCCGACAAAATCTAAAATTTTCATGTAGGCACGATACAGGCTGTCAGTTTCTTGGATGGGGTCGTGGTTTTTTAACAGATCAAGCGCGAGGGATTGGCGCACATCGACCTGTTTTTGCGCAATCATGGCGTATGCGGCGGGAACCAATAAATCCAAAATGGAACCGAGACACGGGAAAGTGGCGATTTCGGTCATGAGTTTGGTACGGTGGCGGAAAATGCGCGTGCGGGCAAGTTCTTTCGCTTTTTCCAAGGTGTTTTGAACCTGCGGGCTGCACAACGCCAACAGGTCTTTGCCTTTGAAGTTGCCGTTTAGCAGGTCGGATTGGTGCATCATGAAGGTTTGGGCGACGTCTTCTATCGCTTTGCCGATGGCGATGCCGCGCAACATGGCGCAACGCTGGCGGCTGGATTGCGCGTGCCAAGTGCTTTCTTCAAAAGTGAGTTCGGATAATACGCTTTCGATTTCGGCGTCGCTCAGCAAATCCAGTTCGACCGCGTCTTCCAAATCTAAGAGGGCGTAGCAGATGTCGTCGGCTGCCTCCATCAGGTAGGACAGGGGATGGCGTACCCAGTAGTCTTTATCTGATTCAATCAGCCCCAATTCGTCGGCAACGCGACGGATGAAGGGTAATTCGGTTTGGTAAATATTGAATTTTTTTCTTCCGTTGGGGTGTTGCGTGGTCCAAGGGTATTTCAGCAGTGCGCCTATGGCGGCGGACGTCAGGCGCATGCCGCCTGCGTCGGGATACATTTCCAAACTTGCCGTGATGCGCAGGCTGTGGGCATTGCCTTCATAGGTCTGGATGTCGTTGCGTTCGGCGTCGTTTAATGTCTGTAAAAACGGCTGGTTTTTAGGATTGCGGAACCAGTCGCGCAATGCGTCTTCTCCGGTGTGTCCGAACGGCGGGTTGCCTAGGTCGTGCGCGAGACAGGCGACTTGGACGACGGCGCCGATATCGCTCGGCGT
This sequence comes from uncultured Neisseria sp., assembly GCA_963532335.1. Lineage (GTDB taxonomy): Bacteria > Pseudomonadota > Gammaproteobacteria > Burkholderiales > Neisseriaceae > Neisseria. The sequence continues at coordinate 29,230 of CAUSKT010000013.1, forward strand.
ATTGTTTTCCGGTAAAAAGCCGCCTGCCTGCAGCATCACGCCGACGCGGTTACCGATACTGCGCCCGACGCTGGCGACTTCGACGCTGTGTGTGAGGCGGTTGTGGGTCAGGTCGTGTTCGGCTAGAGGGTGGACTTGGGTTTTACGTCCCAATCTGCGGAATGCGCCGGAGAACACGACGCGGTCGTAGTCGATATGGAAGTCGGTGCGCAAAGCGTCGGCTCCTTCTTGGGTGGAAGGCGTGACGGTCGGGATGATTTCGCCGTTTTTCGTGCGGAAACGTTGTGTGGAGAGTAGATTTTTCCAATTCATCTGCATGAAATTGCTCCTTGCGGGTTTTCAGACGAGCTGTGTAGGATGGACGGGATATTACTGCATTGCGGGACGGTTTGAAATCCCGATTGGCGTAGGGCGGCTGCTTGGGTTGCGGGTCTGAACAGGACTTTGTTTTTCAGTTACAATACGCGCTTATTATAATGATCGACAGTTTGAAGAGACGCGATGAAAGAACATAAGGCCCGGAAACGCTTCGGGCAGAATTTTTTGCAGGACACGCGGATTATCGCCGATATTGTCAACGCCGTGCGTCCGCAGGCGGATGATGTGGTGATTGAAATCGGTCCGGGCTTGGCGGCGATTACCGAGCCTTTGGCGAAGAAACTGAACCGCCTGCACGTTATCGAAATTGACCGCGACATCGTACGTCGTCTGAAAACGCTGCCGTTTGCGGATAAGCTCGTGATTCATGAAGGCGATGTATTGCAGTTTGATTTCAACAGCATCGCGGGCAAAAAGAAAATTGTCGGCAACCTGCCGTACAACATTTCCACGCCGCTTTTGTTCAAACTGGCGGAAGTGGCGGACGATGTCGTCGATATGCACTTTATGCTGCAAAAAGAAGTGGTCGAGCGCATGGTTGCCGCGCCGAAAAGCAACGACTACGGCCGCTTGGGCGTGATGCTGCAATATTTTTTCGATATGGAGCTGCTGATTGATGTGCCGCCCGAATCGTTCGACCCTGCGCCGAAAGTCGATTCGGCGGTGGTGCGCATGATTCCGGTGAAACACCGCATCGGTAAGGCAGACGATTTCGAGCATTTCGCCAAACTGGTGAAACTCGCCTTCCACCAACGCCGCAAAACCATACGCAACAATTTGAAAGAGTTTGCCGGTGACGAGGATTTGCAGGCAGTCGGTATCAGCCCGCAAGACCGCGCCGAACATATCGCGCCGGAGAAATATGTGGAGCTGAGCAATTATCTCGTCCGTAAGGTCGTCTGAAAATATCTGGAAATAACATGATTAAATTCAAAAACGTACATAAACATTTCAAAGACCTGCACGTCATCAACGGCGTCAATCTGGAAGTGAAGCAGGGTGAAGTGGTGGTGGTTTGCGGACCTTCGGGCAGCGGCAAATCGACGCTCATCCGTACCGTCAACCAGCTTGAAAGCATTGAGAGCGGCGAGATTTGGGTGGATGGTATCAATGTTGCCGATCCGCAAACGGATTTGAACAAGGTGCGTGAGGAAGTGGGTTTTGTGTTTCAAGGCTTCAATCTGTATCCGCATCTGACCGTATTGGAAAACATCATCCTGTCGCCGATGAAGGTGAAAAAACAAAGCCGCGAACAGGCTGAGGAAAAGGCGATGGAGCTGTTGGAACGCGTGGGTTTGGCGCATAAAAAAGATGCATTCCCCAGCCAGCTTTCCGGCGGGCAGCAGCAGCGCGTGGCGATTGCGCGCGGGCTGGCGATGGAACCGCGCGTGATGCTGTTTGACGAACCGACTTCCGCGCTCGACCCGGAAATGGTTGGTGAGGTGTTGAAAGTGATGCAGGACTTGGCGGAAAGCGGCATGACCATGATGTGTGTTACGCATGAAATGGGCTTTGCGCGCGAAGTGGCCGACCGCATTATTTTCGTGGATAAAGGGCAGATTTTGGAAAACGAAACGCCTGAAGAGTTTTTTACCAATCCGAAACACGAACGCGCCAAACAGTTCTTGCAGCAAGTAATGACGCATTAACAGTTTGCCAAAAGGTCGTCTGAAAGACAGATTTGGGCTTTCAGACGACCTTTGGTGAATGCAACCGACATCTCTAAAGACAAGACAATAAAACAATGAAAATGACAGACATTCTTCATAGGTATTATGGTGACTTTGATCTGATAAAGGAAAAATGGAATGAAGACTATGAAAGCATTTTGATTAAGACAAAGTATGATCAAAAATATAAAAGATGTCGTTTGGCAAAGAAAACACCCAAAAAAGAAGGCTACTTTACAGTCTTTTGGAAAAAAGACCAAGAGAACAAAAATATCCCTTATACCGATGAGGACTTGGGCGATGAACTGATTATTGTCGTGATAGACGGCTGTCATTGCGGTTTATTTATAATTCCCAAAGAGGTGGCTATCAGTAAAAAAATTCTCTCTACAAAGGATTGTAAAGGAAAGATGTCCATGCGATTTTATCCACCCTGGTGCACAAATTTAAATAAAACAGCCCAGAAAACACAAAAATGGCAAATGGATTATTTTAGAATAGATATAGACGGCAAAGAGGTCATTTCTCATTTTGCCGTAGCAAAGGAAAACCATGTATTTTGTTGACCGTACCGCCGTCGTGCTTAAGCCGACCGCCCGTTTTTTGGAATGGCTGAAATCCGCCGACGAAAATATGCCCGATCTGACCATCGAGCAACTCCGTGCTAACTGCTCCGTATTCCTCGTGCCGCAGTTTGACGAACCAGAAGCCGTAATTGCCTATTTTGACGAACGCTACCAACAGATTTTCGAGGCGGAGTTGGCAGGCTGGGACATCGATAAAAGCAAGTGGCCGCAAGACATGAGCCTGAAGGCGTTTTGGGAATTTTTCGATACCGAAATCCACGATATGGTTTTGGATATGGAAGAAGCGGAATTGAGCATTACGCCCGTGTTCGACAATATGATGTAGGGCGATGCGCGCTTTTCAGACGACCTTGAAGCCGTCCCGTTCTTTAAAAGCCTTGTCCGTTTTGTTGCATTTGTCCGCAGTTGCCGTGTGCCTGATATGGTTTTACGGTTGGATGATGTGGTTCGGGCTGGCGGCGTTGGCGGGCAGTTTTGTCCACGCTTGGCGCGTGGTGAATTTGCGGACGGCGGGTGCGGTAAAGAAAATCACCATTGACCGCCATGCGCGCGCTTGTGTATTTTGCGGAGACGGAGAAGGGCAGGGCGCGGTGTTGGACGGCGCGACCATGCTGACTTCTTACGCTTTGTTTTTGCAGTGGAACGCCGACGGCAAAACGATACGGCAATGCGTCACGCCCGATATGGCGGATAAAGAATCTTACCGTCGTCTGAAAGTTTGGGCGCGCTGGTGTCAGGCTCAGGATGCCGGGCATCCGCTTTAATTCGGTAAAGCGGTTTTCCGCCTTGTCCTTGTCAAATTAAACCCAATATAAAAACAGTTCATATAAGCAGCCGAAGCCGTCCCCATTATGCCGAAACGACGGTTTCAGACGACCTTTTGAAAAACGAAACACACATGAAAACATTACAAGACTGGCTCTCGCATTTGGAAACCGCCCACAGCGGCGGCTTAATCGACATGGGCTTGGAACGCACGGGCGAAGTGAAAAAACGCATGAAGCTCGAGCCGCAATGCCCCGTCGTCGTTGTCGCGGGAACAAACGGTAAAGGTTCGGTCTGCGCCTACCTGACGCAGATTTACAAACAGGCAGGCTTCAAAGTCGGTACGCTGACCAGCCCGCATTTATTGCGTTACAACGAACGCATCGCCGTCAACGCCGAGCCGGTTTCAGACGACCTCATTACCGCTTCCTTCGAGCGCATCGAAGCGGCGCGCGGCGAAATATCGCTGACCTATTTTGAATTCAATGCCTTGGCGGCGGTCGATATCTTCATTCGCGAACAAGTGGATGTGATGATATTGGAAGTCGGCTTGGGCGGACGGTTGGACGCGGTCAATGTGTTCGACTGCGATTGCGCGGTGGTTACCAGCGTGGATTTGGACCATCAGGCGTTTTTGGGCGATACGGTCGAGCAGGTCGGTTTTGAAAAAGCAGGCGTGTTCCGCAGCGGCAAACCCGCAATCTGCGGGCAAAACCCCGCGCCCGAATCGTTGGTCGCACACGCCGAAGCCATAGGCGCGAAACTGCTGATGGTGCAGCGCGATTTCGATTTTTCCTCGTTAGAAAACATCCAATGGAACTACCGCTTCCATCCGCAGTATTCAGACGACCCCGCGCGCAACCGCAATTCCCTGCCGTTCCCCGCATTGCGCGGCGCATATCAGCTTTCCAACGCCGCCTGCGCGCTGACCGTGTTGGAATGTTTAAACGACAAATTACCGGTGGACATCGGCGCCATCAAGCGCGGATTGCTGCTGGTTGAAAATCCCGGACGCTTCCAAGTCCTGCCCGGCCGCCCGCTGACCGTTTTGGATGTTGGACACAACCCCCACGCCGCCCGCGCCTTACGCCGCAGCCTGATTAATTTGGCTTTTGCGCAAAAGCGCACCGCCGTGTTCAGCATGCTGTCCGACAAAGACATAGACGGCGTGTTGGAAATCGTTAAAGACCAGTTTGACGAGTGGTATATCGCGCCTTTGGACGTGCCGCGCGGCATGACGGCGGAAGCCTTGCAGGCGAAACTGGAAGCACAAAATATCGAAAATATACAAACTTTTACCTCCGTTCGAGAGGCGTACCGCGCAGCTTTGGCTAAGGCGGGCGAAAATGATAGAATCGTTGTTTTCGGCTCATTTCATACCGTTGCCGACGTAATGGCGGCGTTGTAAAAGGAAATCTCCATGTCTGACAATAAGCAAAATGAAGTTCTGACCGGTTACGAACAGCTCAAACGCCGCAACCGCCGCCGCTTGGTTATGGCATCGGGGTTGGTGGCGGCATCGACCGTTTTATTGGGCGTCGCCCTGTCAACCGGACCGGAAAACAAGCCAGAAGAAAACGCCCAAACTACAACCATCCAACAGAATAATGCCAACGCAGAACCTGCCAACCTGGCGGATGCGACCGTGTTGGAGCCTTCTACCAAAGAAGATTTGGAAGCAGCGGCGGAAGCGGCTAAAAATGCCGATGCCGAAGTAGCGGACAAACCGCAGGAAACCGCTGCGCCGGAGCAAACTGCGCAAGCCGAGCCGCAACCTGATGCGCCGCCAGCCGCGCCCGAAGATGTAGGCCCGCCTTTGGTGCTGATTAACGATACGCTGTCAGACAGCGACATCAAAGGTTTGGAAGAGTCTGAGAAAATCCAAAAAGCCGAAGCCGCCAAACGCGAAGCAGCCGAGCGCCGCGCGGAAGAGCGCCGCCGTAATCGTGAAGAACAGCGTAAAGCGCAGCAGCTTCAAGCCCAAGAAGCAGCGGAACGCGAAGCCAATGCCGCAGCGCGTAAACGTGCGCTTCAAGCTGCCAAAGCCGAGAAGGCCGAGCGTGCCGCCGCAGCCGAGCGCAACAAGCTGGCACAGTTGGAAAAAGCCGAGAAAGCCGTTGCCGAACGTAAGGCATTAAAAGCCAAAGAAGAAGCGGCGGCGAAACACAAAGCGGCAGCGGAAAAAGCCAAAGAAACCGTCACAGCATCCGCATCCGAACCTAAAGAAAGAATTCGGGTAGATACTTCCAAATATGAAAAAATTGAAACGGCCAACAAAAAAGCTTCCGCGGTAAGGGAAGCCGAAGCGAAAGTTGCCAAAGCCAAAACTGAGCAGACGGCCAAGGCAGAGAAAATCGCTACTGCCGAAAGGTCGTCTGAAAAGGCAAAAACCAAAACCGCCGAAGTCAAATCAGGTAAAAAAGCCGCCATTCAGGCTGGTTATGCTGAAAAAGAACGCGCCTTGAGCCTGCAACGCAAAATGAAAGCGGCAGGTATCGACTCAACCATTACCGAAGTGATGACGGATAAAGGCAAGGTTTACCGTGTCAAATCAGGCGCATACAAAAACGCCTACGAAGCCGAACGCGACTTGAACAAACTGCGCGTACACGGCATTGCCGGACAGGTAACCAATGAATGATATTCCGTTAGCCGACATACTCGCCTTCGGCGTGATTGCGGCGTGTATCGTGATGTCGATGATACGCGGCGTCATTGCCGAAGCGGGTTCGCTGTTTGCGTGGGTGATTTCCTTTTTGTTGGCTAAAACGTTTGCCGTTCCGTTTTCGGAAGTGGCGTTCAAATCGATTCAACCGCGCGCCTTGGGCGTTGCCATTTCGTTTGTCGTGATTTTCTTTTTAGCGCGTTTTTTACAGCAGTTTTTACGCACCATACTGACCAACGCAGCGTCATCGATGGGCTTGGGCAGCGTCAACAGAGTATTGGGCGGCGTGTTCGGCGCAGCCAAAGGCGTGTTGCTGGTCACTTTGGCGGTCATGGTCTGCGCTCACACCGATTTGCCGGAAACGGAAGATTGGCAAAGCTCGTACAGCATTCCTTATTTCCAATCATTGTCTGAAGTCATCATGCCTTATCTGCCCGGTCAGAAGAACAAGGCGGAAGATAAGGCGGAATCGTAAATCCACCGGTTTCAGACGACCCCGATTGCATCGAAGGTCGTCTGAAACCGGTTTTTCATGAGTTAAAAGTTCGGCAGCTATATTTGCCGAACGAGCTGCTTATAGTCTGAATCTCCGATAGAAGTATGGGCGGATTGATAATAAGGCGGTGAAATAGACGTATTTTATGATGAAGTCGGATTGTGTTTCCGATGCCTTGTTTGGTTGGTTTGATTCATCAATCAGTCATGGTCCGAATCTGATTTCAAACTGAACGGGCGAATGATTGTCAACAATTTGGGCAACTTTGTCCGATTTATTCTATAATTCTGTTTTCCAAGTTAACCTCGAATTCGGAGAAGACGATATGTGCGGTGTATTAGGTTTGGTCAGCCATGAGCCGGTAAACCAGCTTCTGTACGACGGTTTGCAGATGTTGCAGCACAGGGGGCAGGATGCGGCGGGCATTGTGACGGCGGAAGGCAGCACGTTCCATATGCACAAAGGCAAAGGCATGGTGCGCGAAGTGTTCCGCACACGCAATATGCGCGATTTGATCGGCAACGCGGGCATCGCCCACGTCCGTTATCCTACGGCGGGCAACGCGGGCAGCAGTGCGGAGGCGCAACCTTTCTACGTCAGCTCGCCTTTCGGCATCGTGTTGGCGCACAACGGCAACCTCACCAATACCGCCGAACTGTATGAAAACGTGTGCAACAAACACCTGCGCCACGTCAACACCAGCTCCGATTCCGAAGTTTTACTCAACGTATTCGCGCACGAATTGCGCCGCGAAGTCTCTAAAAACGCCAATCCCCACCGGCTCAATATCGACAATATTTTCAACGCCGTTGCCGAAGTCCACCGCCTAGTGCGCGGCGCATACGGCGTGGTTGCCATGATTGCGGGCTACGGCATGCTCGCTTTCCGCGATCCTTACGGCATCCGCCCGCTGGTGTTGGGTTCGCAAACCGACGAGGCAGGCAGAAAATCCTATGCCGTTGCCTCCGAATCCGTTGCCTTCAATGCGCTTGCCTACGATTTGGAACGCGATATCCAGCCGGGCGAAGCGGTATTCGTCGGCTTCGACGGTACACTGATTGCCCGTCAATGCAGCGACCGCGCCAAACTCAGCCCCTGCCTCTTCGAATACGTCTATTTTGCCCGTCCCGACTCCGTGATCGACGGCGTATCGGTTTACCAATCGCGCTTGGACATGGGCGTGTCCTTAGCGGAAAAAATCAAACGCGAGCTGCCCGTGGACGACATCGACGTCGTGATGCCCATTCCCGACACCAGCCGGCCCAGCGCGATGGAACTTGCCGTCCACCTCAAAAAACCTTACCGCGAAGGTTTGATTAAAAACCGCTATATCGGCCGCACCTTTATCATGCCCGGTCAGGCGACGCGCAAAAAGTCCGTGCGCCAAAAACTCAGCCCGATGGAAACCGAGTTTGAAGGAAAAAGCGTATTGCTGGTGGACGACTCCATCGTGCGCGGGACGACCAGCCGCGAAATCGTCGAAATGGTACGCGCAGCGGGCGCGCGCAAAGTCTATATCGCCTCCGCCGCTCCCGAAGTACGCTATCCCAATGTGTACGGCATCGATATGCCCACGCGCGAAGAATTGATTGCTAACGGGCGCAGCGCGGCGGAAATTGCCGCCGAAATCGGCGCGGACGGCATCGTTTTCCAGAATTTGAGCGATTTGGAAGCCGTCGTCAAAGCACTCAATCCGAAAATCGAATCCTTCGATTCGTCCTGCTTTAACGGCATCTATCAAACCGGCGACATCGACCAAGCCTACCTCGACCGCCTGTCCGCCGAGAAATCCGGCTGCGGCGGCTTGAAAGTCCACCCGAGCAGGATGGAACACAGCATCAGCATCAGCGATACGGGTGACGAAGAATAAAACCGGTTTGAACGATTAAGGCAAAAGGTCGTCTGAAACGGGGTCATGTTTCAGACGACCTTTGTATAGTGGGTTAACTTTAAATCAGTACGGCGTTGCCTTGCCTTAGCTCAAAGAGAACGATTCTCTAAGGTGCTGAAGCACCAAGTGAATCGGTTCCGTACTATCTGTACTGTCTGCGGCTTCGTCGCCTTGTCCTGATTTAAATTTAATCCACTATATTATTTTTAACGGCAAGATTATGAGTACCGAAACCAAAAACTACATCACGCCCGTCGGTTGGCAGGCGTTGAAAGACGAGCTGTATCAACTGGTCAATAAAGAACGTCCCGAAATCGTCCAAATCGTCAACTGGGCGGCAAGCAACGGCGACCGCAGCGAAAACGGCGACTATCTTTACGGCAAACGCCGTATGCGCGAAATCGACCGCCGCATCCGTTTCCTGACCAAGCGTTTGGAAGCCGCCGTTGTCGTCGATCCCGAATTGCGCGAAGCGACCGACCAAGTGTTTTTCGGCGCAACCGTCGGATTGTTGCGCGGCGACGGGCGTGAACAAACCGTCAAAATCGTCGGCGTCGATGAAATCGATACCGCGCAAAACAAAATTTCTTGGATTTCCCCGTTGGCGCGTTGTTTGATTAAAGCGAGGGAAGGGGACGAAGTCGTCTTGAATACGCCGGAAGGGCGCGAAGAGATTGAAATTTTGTCGGTGGAATACATACGGATTGATTGAGCGGCAGCCAGTGTCATGCCGTATTTGTTGTGATGAAAAGGTCGTCTGAAAACATCAGGGTTTTCAGACGACCTTTTGTTTGAAGCCGCCACTTCGCAAACTGACCTGTCCGCTGGATGTAATAATCTTTCTTTTGAGCCAAAGCAAGGCGGCGCGACCGCATTTTAGGTTTAATACACTATTGTTTTTTATCCGATAAGACCGTAAACCGGCATCCCCCGACACTGCCCTACCGCGACAGTTTTGCCGTCTTTCAAAAGCGGCGTTCCCACCTCAATCCACTTTAAGGAAAATCATGGCTTCGCGCGATTTATACCCACAGGAAATTTTACAGGTCGTCCTCGATAAAAGCTGTGCCAAGGCACAATCCAGCGTTTCCACGCTGGCGGTTTTGAGCGTTTTGGCGGGCGGATACATCGGCTTCGGTTATCTTGCCTATTTGAAAGTGGTCAGCGGCATTCCGCACGAATGGGGCGGCTTGGCGACTTTGCTCGGTGCGGCAATGTTCCCCATCGCCTTGATCTGCATCCTGCTCGGCGGCGGCGAGCTGGTAACGAGCAATATGATGATTATGTCTTTGGGGCGTTTGGCAGGGCGGATTTCCACAAAAATGCTGCTGCGCAACTGGGTCGTCGTGTGTCTCGGTAATTTGGCGGGAACGCTGGCGATGGCGTTTTTCCTCGGACACTACGTCGGCATGACCGAAGGCAGCGTGGCGGAAAAAACGATTGCGGTGGCGGAAGCCAAAGTCCATATGGATTTCGGCAGGGCTTTCGTCTCGGCGGTCGCGTGTAACTGGATGGTGTGTATGGGCGCATGGCTGCACTTTGCCGCCAAACATACGGCAGGGCGGATGTTGGCGATTTGGTTTCCCGTGATGATTTTCGTGTTAAACGGTTTCCAACACCTTGTCGCCAATATGTTCGTCATCCCCGCCGGTATTTTGGCGGGCGCAGACATCACATGGGGGCAGTTTTTCTTCAACATGATTCCCGTGTTTTTAGGCAATGTCTTAGGCGGCGCATCGTTTGTCGGCGCGTCGTACCTTTATACTTATAAAGATACGCTGAAAGATTGTGCCGAATAATCTGCCTTTGAGCATACAAAACCTGCTTTAAGAGCAGGTTTTGCCGTTTCAGACGACCTCCAAGCCGATTTTCGACACAGTCCGTCTGATATAATGCCGCCTCAAAATAATCAGATACATGAAACACATGACTCAAGCCTCCCTCCCGCCCCGCCGCCTTTCCGTTGCCCCCATGTTGGACTGGACGGACAGACACTACCGTTACCTCGCCCGCCAGATTACCCGCAACACATGGCTTTACAGCGAAATGGTCAATTCCGGCGCCATCGTTTATGGCGACAAAGACCGCTTTTTGATGTTCAACGAAGGCGAGCAGCCCGTCGCCCTGCAACTGGGCGGCAGCGATCCGTCTGATTTGGCGAAGGCGGCCAAAGCCGCCGAAGAATACGGCTACAACGAGGTCAATCTCAACTGCGGCTGCCCCAGCCCGCGCGTGCAAAAAGGCTCGTTCGGCGCGTGTCTGATGAACGAAGTCATGCTGGTTGCCGACTGCCTCAACGCCATGCAGGACGCAGTAGGCATCCCCGTTACCGTTAAACACCGCATCGGCGTCGACAGGCAGACCGAATACCAAACCGTCGCCGATTTCGTCGGCACGCTGCGCGACAAAACCGCCTGCAAAACCTTCATCGTCCACGCCCGCAACGCATGGCTGGACGGACTCTCCCCCAAAGAAAACCGCGACGTTCCGCCGTTGAAATACGATTACGTTTACCGCCTCAAGCAAGAGTTTCCCGAGCTGGAAATCATCATCAACGGCGGCATCACCACCAACGAAGCAATCGCCGGACACCTGCAACACGTTGACGGCGTAATGGTCGGACGCGAGGCGTACCACAACCCGATGGTCATGCACGAATGGGACAGGCTGTTTTACGGCGATACCCGCAGCCCGATTGAATACGCCGATTTGGTGCAGCGCCTCTACACATACAGCCAAGCCCAAATCCAAGCCGGACGCGGCACAATCTTGCGCCACATTGTCCGCCACAGCCTCGGGCTGATGCACGGCCTGAAAAACGCCCGCACTTGGCGGCGTATGCTTTCCGACGCGACGCTGTTGAAAGACAACGACGGCAGCCTGATTCTCGACGCGTGGAAAGAGGTCGAGCGGGCGAACGTGTGGGAATGGCGCGGGTAAGTTGACTTTCAATTGCCGCTCTCCGGCAGCTGAAAATCGCCTCTTTTCCGCAAAAATGAGAGGTCGTCTGAAAACGGAACAGGTTTTCAGACGACCTCTCTTTAGCCCATATGACACAATCGGCCCAGTCTATTATATTGGATTAAATTTAAATCAGGACAAGGCGACGAAGCCGCAGACAGTACAGATAGT
>CAUSKT010000014.1:0-38337 GCA_963532335.1 uncultured Neisseria sp.
GCTTCAGCACCTTAGAGAATCGTTCTCTTTGAGCTAAGGCGAGGCAACGCCGTATTGGTTTAAAGTTAATCCACTATATTATTCACTAAAAACTTTCTCTTTAAAGGGAGGGGTAGTGATGATGCGGGGAAAATTGAATTTGTTGGCAAATAAAAAGTCGTCTGAAAATTTCAGACGACTTTTTCATGAAGAGTAATCTTAACTGCCGATTAATTTCAAACGTTGACCGGGTGTCACACCATTGGTATTTCGATTCCAGCGGCGGATATCGTTTACATCTACATTGAATCGGTTGGCGATAGTATTTAAAGTATCGCCTCTGCGAACGGTATAAGAAACGTTTCGGATACTGTTTCGAGTTTTGGCGGGCGCTGCGGTCACACGCAACAGCTGACCTTTACGGATGTTATTGCCTTTGATGTTGTTGGCAATAATCAAGTCAGCAACGCTCAAATTGTAACGACGAGAGATATTAAACAGCGTATCGCCATCGGCTACACGGTGCATGCCCGCACCTGCGGTTTGAGATTGCTGCTGATTGCCTGCACGGGCCAAACGCGCCTCAGTGCGGCTTTGTTGTTTGGCGGTATTGGTGGCAATACGCTCGCTACGCGCTTTGACTGCGTCGGATGCAATATTGTGTTCGCTGGCGGCTTGTGCGACTGCTACATTTTCAGTTTGAGTACGAAGATTTGAATCTACCAACGCCATCAGTTCATCGGCTGTTTCAGCAGCTTGCGTCGGAGCAGCTTGAGCAGTAGTCAGCTCAGTAGTTGTATTTGCAGCAGTTTGCTCGACAACGGCAGGCTTGCTTTCAGCTTGAGACAATTGGGCAAACACTTCAGGAATACGCTCTTCTTTGACATTTGCCGATGCCAAATCTGCTGAAGAGTTGGTTTGAACAGTGGTTTCAGGTGTGGTTGCGATGTCTGCTTTGGCAACGGTAGTAGGAGTTGCAGAGGCAATTTTGCTTTCTCCGCCAACAGAGACTGATTGAGCGGTAACAGTTTCGGATACTGCTTTTTTGCCAAGGGCTACATAATCTGTTGGTACTGCTGCAACGGGTTTAATGTTGGCAAAATCCATTGTAGGAATATTTGCTTTTGCCGTTTTAATAGGTGCCATTTCCGGCATATTGGAACGGTAAGTATCCGGTCTGTTATCAACATCGATGAATGAGAGTGTATCAGGTGTCGCCGAATTTGCTGCTTTATTCTTGGCTACCAAAATACTGCGGTCGGAAGACAGGGAGTTATTTCCCAAGCCGTTCAGTCGTTTGATTTCGGCAACGCTCATACCGGTTTCTGCTGCGATGGCGTTCAAGCTGGTATTGTTTCGGGATGTGTATATGTTCCAAGACAACAAAGTATCGGGATTTGCGTTTCGGTAGTTTTTCTCGAAAGAAGCCACAGAATCAACAGGCAGCAATAGGCGACGATTGTTTTTCGGGATGAATACAGGCGCATTGAATCCCGGATTGAGTGTCAGCAATTCGCTTTCGCTGATGTTGGCGAAGCGGGCGATAGTGCTGTTGTCAATCGGCTTGTCGATGCTCAGGGATTTGAAATACGGCTGATTGTTGATTTCGGTGATATTCATGCCGAAAGTTTGCGGGTTGGCAACGATATTGCGTACGGCCAAGAGTTTGGGAACGTAATTCCGTGTTTCGTCAGGCATGCGCAGATTTTCGTAAATCGGCTCCAAACCTTGCGCACGCGCCCGATTGACGGCACGGCCGACATTACCTTCGCCCCAGTTGTAGGCAGCCAGTGCAAGGGACCAGTCGCCGAATAATCCGTGCAGGTATTGCAGGTAATTCAATGCTGCGTCAGTTGCTGCGTAGACATCGTGACGGCCATCATACAAAGGGGTTTTTTCCAAGCCGTAGTGGCGACCCGTTGCAGGCATAAACTGCCACAGACCGGATGCGCCGACATGTGATTTTGCTTTGGTAACGAATGCGCTTTCGATAAACGGCAGCAATGCGATTTCGGCAGGCATATTGCGTTTTCTGACTTCGTTGGCAATATGGTACATATAGGGTTTGCTGCGGGTAATGGTGCGGTCGAAGTAGGCACTATTGGCAGCAAATTTGCTCTCATGGCGGCGAACAAGTTCGGAATTGACCTCGTTCATACGGAAATCCTTGCGCAACGATGCCCAAAGGCTGCCCGTTCCGAAAGTTTGCGCTTTGGCTTGATCCAAAAGAGAGGAATTGAGGCGCATCATTGCCATACCTACTTGATCTGGTGTGGCATTTTGAGCGTATGCTGCGCCGGAAGCTGCGGATAAACTTGAAATGGTAAGTGCGATGGTTTTCAGTTTTGCCATGATGAATCAATAATTATCAATGATATAAGGTTAAATTTAGTCTACCCGATGGTACTGTTTGAAGATGTAGCCGTCAAGGTAAAGGGGGTGAAATTTACATATGCTTGGGTCTTAATGTTAAAATCTGTGGCATAAATACGGCGATTGCATTGTATTTTTCTATCGGACAGTAGAAATGAACGCATGAAACAGTTAATAGGATAACGACTATGGATGTATGGTTTGAAGATACGGCTATGGGGCGTTATGTTGCTCAGAACGAAGCTGCTTTTTTTGAGCGGCATTTGCAATATTTTGACGGACAGACTGTTGTCCAACAAGGCGGTCAATGGTTAAGGTCGTCTGAAAACGTGGTTGCCGTACCCCGTGATGTATTGATGACGGCGGACGCTATGGCTTGGGATAGTCATTCTATTGATGTGCTGCTGATGCCGCACAGTCATGAAACTGTCGCGCTGACGCAAGTGCTGCATGAAGCGTCCAGGGTGTTGAAACCTGAAGGGCGGTTGGTTTTGACGGGGTTTAATCCGAAATCTTTGTGGTTTTTCAGCAAGTGGTTTGATGGAACGCACCTGCCTAAAAAGGAGCATTGCCTGACTTTGCCGGCTTTGAAGCAGCGGTTGGGGGATTTGGATTTTGAGGTGGAATTTGGAAAGTTTATGGTGTACCTGCCTGCTGTGAATTCGCAAAAGGGGCTGCGGTTTTGGCGTTTTATGGAGAAGGCGGGGGACAGGTGGTGGCCGCAGTGCGCGGCGGTGTACGGTTTGGTTTTGGTCAAGCGTATGGCGGGGGTAACGCCCTTGCCGGAGTTTGAAAAAATATTGGGAACGCAGACGGTGGCTTTGGGCGCGGCGCGGATTTCGGATTGAGAAATTTGGTGTTGGGTAAAACCGGCATGACTGTTTTCAGACGACCTTTTGAGGCCGAACATTTGAAAACGGGAGGTTTGACTCCATGAATATAGCCTCTTCTATATTTGTCATTCTGCCTTGAATTTGCTGCTTTCTGCCTGTAAAGCCGATTGGTTGCAAATTGTCAGGCCGCTTGGGCATCGGTAGAATCTTAGGTCGTCTGAAAAAGGCGATGTTGATTGTATTGGCTTGAGGATAAAGAAAAATGCCGGAATTGCCTGAGGTGGAAACGACGTTGCGCGGTATCAGCCCGCATATTCAAGGTAAAAAGGTGGCGGATGTCGTGTTACGCCAAACCAAGCTGCGCTGGCAGGTCAATCCGCAGTTGGCGGAGATTTTGGCGGGGCAGGAGGTGTTGAGCTGCCGTCGGCGGGCGAAATATTTGATTATCGGTTTTGCAACGGGTATTTTGTTGATTCATCTGGGCATGTCGGGCAGTCTGCGGATTTTTACGGACGGCGATGCGCGGATTGACCATCCCGACAAACACGACCATGCGGATATTGTGTTTGCGGACGGAACGGTGTTGCGTTATCACGACCCGCGCAAGTTCGGCGCGATTCTGTGGTATGAAGGCATTGCCGAGCATCATCCGCTTCTTGAAAAACTGGGTCCCGAGCCGCTTTCAGACGACTTCTCCGCCGATTATCTGTATCAAAAGCTCAAAACGCAAAAACGTGCGGTCAAATTGGCTCTGATGGACAATGCCGTCGTGGTCGGTGTAGGCAATATTTATGCGAACGAAAGCCTGTTTAAATCGGGCATCTCGCCGCACCGCCCTGCGGACAAAGTTAAGAAAAAAGAATGCGCCGTCTTGGTGGAAACGATTAAATCGGTATTGCAGCGCGCGATTGAAACCGGCGGCAGCACGTTGCGCGACTTCGTCAACAGCGACGGCAAAAGCGGCTATTTCCAGCAGGAATATACGGTGTACGGCAGGCACAACGAACCCTGCGTCCGTTGCGGCGGTTTGGTGCAGAAAGAAGTTTTGGGGCAGCGCGGGACGTTTTATTGTCCTAACTGCCAAAAATAATGTATGAACCTGTTTTCAGACGACCTCTTTGTCATCTGGGTCGTCTGAAAACGTTATTGCTATGATTTGATACACATTTAATACGAAAAGAAAAACAGTTATGCACTCACAAAAAGCCCCGTTTTTTACCCGTTTGGGCAGATTGTTCCGCTTGGCAGGATGGCTGTTCCGAACCGGAAGGCATTTGCGCCGTATCGATGCCGGCAATCCTGCCGAACGCGATCATGCGGTCATCACTTTAGGCAAAGGCGCGCTGGAAGCCTTGGATATCGAATTGGAAATCGGCACGCCGCCCGCGGATAATGTGAAGGGTGTTTTGGTGGCGGCAAACCATGTGTCTTGGCTGGATATTTTCGCCATGAGTGCGGTGTATCCGAGCAGCTTTATCGCCAAGCAGGAAATCAAAGACTGGCCGGTCTTGGGCAAAATGGGGCAAAACGCAGGCACGGTGTTTATCAACCGAAATTCCCGACGCGATGTCGAGCCGATTAACCAAGCCATTTGCGCCGCGTTGAAAGCCGGGCAGAATGTCAGCTTTTTCCCCGAAGCGCGGACTTCTTTGGGCTTGGATATTTTGTCGTTCAAAGCCGCGCTCTTCCAATCCGCCATTGATGCCGACGCGCCTGTTCAGGCAGTTACGCTGCGCTATTATGATGATGCCGGTAAAAGGACGACTGTGCCGTCTTATGCGGAAGTCGATTTGGTGCGCTCACTTTGGCGCATCGTTTCCATGAAAAAGCTGCGCATCCGTATCGATTTTGCCGCCCCGATTCGTCCCGGCAAAGACGAAGACCGCTTTATGTTGAAAGACAAAGTAGAAAGCAGCATCCGTGAAGTCGTATTGTCCGATGCACACGATTCCGAAAAATAATTCCAGGCCAGGGGCTTGTTTTCTTTCAGACGACCTCTATTTAAATGAAACATTCGCAGGTTGGGTTTCATAGCTTCAGGTAATTAATATTATTTGAACTATAAATTATACAAATCAAACTCCCTGCGCTAGAATGCACACATTCACTCGTATCATTCCCTAAACCTAAAATTTCAAGGAGATCCAAAATGGCTTTGCAAGATCGTACCGGTCAAAAAGTACCTTCCGTCGTATTCCGTACCCGCGTGGGCGACACTTGGAAAGATGTTTCCACTGATGACTTGTTCAAAGGCAAAAAAGTAGTCGTATTCTCTCTGCCCGGCGCATTTACTCCGACTTGTTCTTCTTCCCACCTGCCGCGTTATAACGAATTGTTCGGCGCGTTCAAAGAAAACGGCGTTGACGCAATTTACTGCGTATCTGTAAACGATACTTTCGTGATGAACGCTTGGGCTGCTGAAGAAGAAGCTGACAACATCTACATGATTCCTGATGGCAATGGCGAATTTACCGAAGGCATGGGCATGCTGGTCGGCAAAGAAGACTTGGGCTTCGGCAAACGCTCTTGGCGTTACTCCATGCTGGTTAACGACGGCGTGGTAGAAAAAATGTTCATCGAGCCTGAAGAGCCGGGTGATCCTTTCAAAGTGTCTGACGCTGACACTATGTTGAAATTCATCGCTCCTGACTGGAAAGCTCAAGAGTCTGTTGCCATCTTCACCAAACCCGGCTGCCAATTCTGCGCTAAAGCTAAAAAAGCTTTGCAAGACAAAGGTCTGTCTTACGAAGAAATCGTATTGGGCAAAGATGCAACCGTTACTTCCGTTCGCGCCATTACCGGCAAGATGACTGCTCCTCAAGTCTTCATCGGGGGCAAATACATCGGCGGCAGCGAAGATTTGGAAGCTTACTTGGCTAAGAACTAATTGCCTAGTGCTCGAGACGGTTTAAAAACCGTTTGAACGGAAAAATAGAGTTATTCAGACGATACGCTACACGGTCGTTCTGAATAACTCTATATTTACAAGTAGAATTTGAGATTATTGTTTTAAATCAATATTTTAAAAATAGCTATCGATTTTTTATTTTTGATAGTTTATTAAATAGGTCGTCTGAAAACCTGATACGCTTCACGCTGATACCGCTTCGGACGCTCAACAAAAAAGGACAAAGATTATGAAAAAAATTCAAGCAGATGTCGTCGTAATCGGCGGCGGTACTGCCGGCATGGGCGCGTTTCGCAATGCCCGTTTACATTCGGATAATGTTTACCTGATTGAAAACAATGTGTTCGGCACGACCTGCGCGCGCGTGGGCTGTATGCCTTCCAAACTCTTGATTGCCGCCGCAGAGGCGCGCCATCACGCATTGCATACTGACCCGTTCGGCGTGCATTTGGATAAAGACAGCATCGTCGTCAACGGCGAAGAAGTCATGCAGCGCGTCAAATCCGAGCGCGACCGTTTTGTCGGCTTTGTCGTTGCCGATGTGGAAGAATGGCCTGCCGACAAACGCATTATGGGTTCGGCTAAATTTATCGACGAGAATACCGTCCAAATCGACGACCATACCCAAATCACGGCAAAAAGTTTTGTAATTGCTACCGGTTCGCGTCCCGTTATCCTGCCGCAGTGGCAGTCTTTGGGCGACCGTTTGATTATCAACGACGACGTTTTCTCATGGGATACGCTGCCTAAGAGCGTTGCCGTGTTCGGACCGGGCGTTATCGGTTTGGAACTGGGTCAGGCATTGCACCGTTTGGGCGTGAAAGTTGAAATTTTCGGCTTGGGCGGCATCATCGGCGGCATTTCCGACCCCGTCGTTTCAGACGAGGCGAAAGCCGTGTTCGGCGAAGAATTGAAACTGCATTTGGATGCTAAAACCGAGGTCAAACTCGACGCAGACGGCAATGTAGAAGTTCATTGGGAGCAAGACGGCGAAAAAGGCGTATTTGTTGCCGAATATATGCTGGCAGCCGTAGGCCGCCGTCCGAACGTTGACAATATCGGTTTGGAAAACATCAATATCGAAAAAGATGCGCGCGGCGTACCCGTTGCCGATCCGCTGACCATGCAGACCAGCATTCCGCATATCTTCATCGCGGGCGACGCGTCCAACCAACTGCCTCTGCTGCACGAAGCTGCCGACCAAGGCAAGATTGCCGGCGACAACGCGGGCCGCTACCCGAATATCGGTGGCGGTTTGCGCCGCAGCACCATCGGCGTGGTGTTCACCAATCCGCAAATCGGCTTTGTCGGTTTGAAATACGCGCAGGTTGCCGCGCAATACCAACCCGACGAATTTGTCATTGGCGAAGTATCGTTTAAAAACCAAGGCCGCAGCCGCGTGATGTTGGTAAACAAAGGCCATATGCGCCTGTATGCCGAAAAAGCCACCGGCCGCTTCATCGGCGCGGAAATCTTAGGCCCGGCCGCCGAACATTTGGCGCACCTGTTGGCATGGGCGCATCAAATGAAGATGACCGTTCCGCAAATGCTGGATATGCCGTTCTACCATCCTGTTATCGAGGAAGGTCTGCGTACCGCGTTGCGCGATGTCGATGCGAAGTTGAAACAGGCTTGATGGGTTGACCTAATCGGTCTGCTAGAATGAAAGGTCGTCTGAAAACCTGATTTAAGGTTTTCAGACGACCTTTTTGTCTTTGCGTTGCGAAATATAGTGGATTAAATTTAAATCAGGACAAGGCGACGAAGCCGCAGACAGTACAGATAGTACGGCAAGGCGAGGCAACGCCGTACTGGTTTAAAGTTAATCCACTATAAAATCAGTTGCGGCGTCATTGCTGTGTAATGTGTAGTCCGGATATTTGTATCCGACGAATATTTGATGTTTCTGTTTTCTTTACGTGTTATGGCAGATGGAGATGTCAGATTCAAGAATCTGACCTACGGCAGATTTGGTTGCCGAAACGGGAGGTCGTCTGAAAACTCGAATTTGAAGGTAAGAATCCTTTAAATCTTGAGTATTCATTAAAATCTGTTCAGATGGTTGCTATCAGCTGGGTTCTGTATGTTACAGGGCTTGGCTTTTTTCATTTCAAACGGCATTGTCCGCAGTAATCAGGAAAGATTAAAAGGAAAGGGGGGGGGTAATTTTAACCGGCTTTCTAAGCGTTTCTTAAAAATCCATTGCATTTTCGCTCAATCCATTAACATTTAACCTTGTTGGAAACGCAATTTGTTTGTTAGTATTAAGCCATTGCCGTTACGTCCGCATCACGGCGGCGACGGACAACCTCCAAGACGGACAACCTCCAAATAGAAAGGACACATATCATGGCTAAATTATTGGTCGCTCCGGTATCCGCCGGTTTGGACGTGGCAGCAGCAAGCAAAGCCTTTGCCCAAGCTTTGGGCGCGCAAGTTTTCCAACCGCTCGACGCATCCGCCGAAACTCTGTTGGCACAAGGCAAAAGCGACGACTGGTTTGACGCTGTGGTCGGCAAAGCCGTCGCACTCAATACCGACAAACTCGTTATCGAAGGTATCGCCCCCGATGCGGACAAACTCTTCCTCTCCGGCAAAAACGTCGAGCTGGCGCTGTCTTTGGATGCAGGCGTAGTCTTGGCATTGCAATCCGACAATGCCGACGCAGCCGAAGCGGCACACCGAATCAACCTTGCCAAACAGCTTTACACCAACGCACCGGGTCTTTTGGAAGGCTTCATTATTGAAGGCGCGGCAGCATCCGTAGGCGAAGAAGTCGCCCGCCTGACCGGACTGACGTTCTACGGCTCAAGCAGCGCGCTCAAAGACGTATCTGCGTTGGCAAAACGCGAAGCCTCCCGCCTTTCTCCCGCCCAATTCCGTTACAACCTGATTGATTTTGCCCGCAAAGCCGATATGCGCATCGTCCTGCCTGAAGGTGCAGAACCGCGTACCGTCGCCGCAGCCGCCATCTGCCACGAAAAAGGCATTGCCCGCTGCGTCTTGCTTGCCAAACGCGAAGAAGTTGAAGCCGTTGCCAAAGAACGCGGCATCAGCCTGCCTGACTCGTTGGAAATCATCGATCCCGCTACATTGGTCGAACAATACGTCGAGCCGATGTGCGAATTGCGCAAATCCAAAGGCCTGACGCCTGAAGACGCCCGCAAACAACTGCAAGACACCGTCGTCCTCGGCACCATGATGATGGCGCAAAACGACGTGGACGGCTTGGTATCCGGTGCCGTTCATACGACCGCCAACACCATCCGCCCCGCCTTGCAGCTGATTAAAACCGCACCGGGCGCCAGCCTCGTGTCCAGCGTATTCTTCATGCTGCTGCCCAACCAAGTCCTCGTCTTCGGCGACTGCGCGGTCAACCCGAACCCGACGCCCGAACAGCTTGCCGATATCGCCATCCAATCCGCCGATACCGCCAAAGCCTTCGGTATCCCGCCTAAAGTTGCCATGATTTCCTACTCCACCATCAACTCAGGCAGCGGCCCTGATGTTGATGCCGTGATTGAAGCGACCAAACTGGCGAAAGAAAAACGCCCGGATTTGGAAATCGACGGCCCACTGCAATACGATGCGGCTACCGTACCTGAAATCGGCAAAACCAAAGCCCCTGAAAGCACCGTCGCCGGTCAGGCAACCGTCCTGATTTTCCCAAGCCTCAACACCGGCAACTGCACCTACAAAGCCGTACAACGCAGCGCCAACGTCCTGAGCGTCGGCCCGCTGTTGCAAGGTTTGCGCAAACCGGTCAACGACCTCTCCCGCGGCGCATTGGTAGAAGACATCGTCTTCACCATTGCCCTGACAGCGGTTCAGGCAAAACAAATGGCAAACTGATTACTTGAATTTTTAAAGTAAACACAGGTCGTCTGAAAACCTATCAATAAGGTTTCAGACGACCTTTTTATAGTGGATTAACTTTAAACCAGTACGGCGTTGCCTCACCTTGGCTCAAAGAGAACGATTCTCTAAGGTGCTGAAGCACCAAGTGAATCGGTTCCGTACTATCTGTACTGTCTGCGGCTTCGTTGCCTTGTCCTGATTTAAATTTAATCCACTATACATTTTGGCATAGCCCAAACAGGTTAGACACAATTCCTTCGTCTGTCTCAATCTTCTTTTCAGCTTTCAAAACGCCGTCCGAAACTGCTTACTTCAAACCTCCTTCCCCCGCTTTTCAGACGACCTCCTGCCCGCTATAATACGCTTGCAAATTATTTGCATTATCATTTAATTCAGGAGAAACGCATGAGCACCCGTACCGAACACGACACCATGGGCAATGTCGAAGTCCCGTCCGAAGCCTATTGGGGCGCGCAGACCCAGCGCAGCCGCAACAATTTCAAAATCGGCGGCGAAACCCTGCCGCAGCCGCTGATTTATGCTTTGGCGCTGGTGAAAAAAGCCGCCGCCGCCACCAATGTTTCCCTCGGCAGGATTAAGCCTGAGCAGGCGGATTTGATTACGCAGGCGGCGGACGACGTGTTGAACGGCAAGCTCGACGGGCAGTTCCCCTTAGTGGTTTGGCAGACCGGCTCCGGCACGCAGTCCAATATGAACATGAACGAAGTGCTGGCGAACCGTGCCAACGAAATCGCCGGTACGGGTTTGGCGGCGTATCAGCCCGTCCATCCCAACGACCATGTGAACCACGCGCAATCGACCAACGACGCGTTCCCGACCGCCATCCATGTCGCCGCCGCGATTGAAATCAACCGCCACCTTATTCCCGCCGTCCAAGCCCTGCGCGACACATTGGACAAAAAAGCCAAAGAATTCGCCCCCATCGTCAAAATCGGCCGCACCCACTTGCAGGACGCGACGCCGCTGACTTTGGGACAAGAATTTTCCGGCTACGTTTCCCAACTCGACCACGGCTTAGGCCGTCTGAACGACGCGCTCAAAGGTTTATACGAACTCGCTTTGGGCGGCACGGCGGTCGGCACGGGTTTGAACAGCCATCCCGAATACGCCGAAAAAGCCGCCGCCAAACTCGCCGAACTGTCCGGCCTGCCGTTTGTCAGCGCGCCGAACAAATTTGAAGCCTTGGGCGGACGCGATGCCGCCGTTGCCGCTTCGGGCGCATTGAAAACGCTGGCGGCAAGCCTGAACAAAATCGCCAACGACATCCGCTGGCTGGCAAGCGGCCCGCGCTGCGGTTTGGGCGAAATCAAAATCCCCGAAAACGAGCCGGGTTCGTCCATCATGCCGGGCAAAGTCAACCCGACCCAATGCGAAGCGATGACCATGGTGTGCTGCCAAGTGTTCGGCAACGACGTCACCATCGGCATGGCGGGCGCGTCGGGTAATTTCGAGCTGAACGTCTATATGCCCGTTATCGCCTACAACCTCTTGCAATCCATCCGCCTCTTGGGCGACGCGTGCAACAGCTTCAATGAAAACTGCGCCGCCGGCATCGAACCCGTACCGGAAAAAATCGACTATTTCCTGCACCATTCCCTGATGCTCGTTACTGCGTTAAACCGTAAAATCGGCTACGAAAACGCCGCCAAAGTCGCCAAAACCGCCTACAAAAACGACAAATCGCTGCGCGAAACCGCCGTTGAGTTGGGCTTGCTGACAGGCGAAGAGTTTGACGAATTGGTCGTCCCCGCCGATATGGTTCATCCGCGCTGATTGACGGTTTGAAATACGGCAAAGGTCGTCTGAAAATGTTTCAGACGACCTTTTTTGATGTTTGAAACCGTCAAACGGCTTATTTGTCGTGGCGCACCATTTTCGGCGCGTAGCGTCCGGCGCGTTCTTTGAGGCGTTTGACCAGACCTTCGGTGGTGTTCGGTACGCCGTCGACACAGAAGGCCTGGTAGAGGACGGCACGCATCTCGTCGTTTTTGTTGAAGGTCGAGCCTATGGGTTTCCATTCGGCTTTGCGCGGCTCGATCCAGCGGCGGTTGACGGTGTCGCCGTAGCCGAACACTTTATAAGACGAGCGTTTGTCTTTGCCGTAGGTGAAGGAAGAGCGGGCGCAGAAGAGGCCTTCGACGGTCAGGTTGTCATGACCTTTGTCGGAACGGACGTTGAGGATGTAGCGGATGCTGCCGTCGGGAGAGGGCATGATTTGCAGGCTGCTGAGGAGGATTTTGGGCTGTTTGCCGTAGTCTTCGCTGACGTAAAGGTCGAACCAGTCGCCGGATTGGGTGTCGGGCAGCGGCGGGAGCGCGGTTTTTTGTTCGGCGAACTCGCGGGCTGCGGCTTCTTCGGGGCTTTCTTTGTAGCGTGTGTTGAAGGGGGTATCTTTTTCGCTGAATCCGGCGGCGTTGACTGCCGTGGTGGCGAGGCAGAGGGTCAGGAGGGCGAGACGGCGCATGGTGTGCTCCAAAGTGAAAAACGGCTTTATTTTATGGGTTCGGCGGGGTGGGGTGCAAGTAAGTACGGTATAATTCATGTTAATCCTTTTAACGGAACATCGGAAACTATGAACGCACACACCTTAGACTTAAAGGGGCTCAGATGCCCTTTGCCGATTTTGAAAACCAAAAAAGCCTTGGCGCAAATGGAGGCGGGCGAAGTCCTGACCGTGTTGGCGACCGACGGCGGCGCGCCCGGCGATTTTGAGGCGTTCTGCCGCCAGACCGGGCATGTCTTGCTCGAATCGCGCGAAGAAGACGGCGTGTTCACGCTGGTTGTGAAACACAAATAGAGGTCGTCTGAAAATGACGAAACGTCCGATTTCAAGACTTTTGACGCTTGCTGTTTTCTCCGCTTTATTGGCGGCGTGCGGCAGGGAAGAAGTGCCGCCCGAGCAGATGGCGGATCGTGCGAACGCGGCAGCGGAATTGTTCCGTCAAGGCTGCGTCGCTTTTGACGGGGCTGCCGATAAAGTGCGCTCTTTTGCCGATAATGAAAAACTGACGGCTTTGAACGCGGAAGAAATCGGCAGGCTGCCCGCAGGTTTCATCGAGCCGGATGCGCTTGCCGTTTGGAAGAAAACGCAGGACGGCGCGGATTATTATTTGAGCCTGACCGGCGACAGTTGCAGCGTGAAAACGGCGCGGGCGGACGAAAACTTGATACGCAAGCAGTTTATGGTGTTGGTCGAAAACCCGCCGAAGGGTTTGAACAACGAATTGCGCACCGATCAAGCCTCCGAATCGCCGATAGCGATCCGTCAGCTTTCTTATACGTGGCGAGCTTCGGGCAGCCCGGAAGAAACCCTGCTGACCGTCAAAACCACCCCGTCCGACCAGCTGCCCGTGCAGGCGGTGTTTTACCTGACGCATCAGTCCTACAACGGCAAACCTGTCCTTGTGCAATAGTTTTTTCAGACGAGCTTTAAGGAAACATCAAGGGGTCGTCTGAAACCCAAAAATCTAAAAAGGAACACCCATGCAAACCCTGACCATCACCCGCCCCGACGATATGCACCTGCACCTGCGCGACGGCGACGCACTCCAAGCCGTTGCCCCCTATACCGCCCGTCAGATGGGGCGTGCCGTCATCATGCCCAACCTCAAGCCGCCCGTCGTCAGCGTAGCCGACGCGCTTGCCTACAAAGCGCGCATCATGTCGGCATTGCCCGAAGGCAGCGCGTTTGAGCCGTTGATGACGCTCTACCTGACCGACCAAGCCACGCCCGAGCTTGTGCGCGAAGCCAAAGCCGCCGGCATCGTCGCCTTCAAACTCTACCCCGCAGGCGCGACCACCAATTCCGATTCCGGCGTAACCGACCTGTTCAAACTCATCCCCGTTTTGGAAGAAATGGCAAAACAAGGCATCCTGTTCCTCGTTCACGGCGAAGTAACCGACCCCGAAATCGACATCTTCGACCGCGAAGCCGCCTTTATCGGGCGCGTGATGAAACCCGTTTTGGCGCGAGTGCCAAATCTCAAAGTCGTGTTCGAACACATCACCACCGCCGAAGCCGCCCGCCTCGTTTTGGACGCAGGCGACAACGTTGCCGCCTCCGTGACCCCGCAACACCTCCTGCTCAACCGCAACGACCTATTGGTCGGCGGCGTGCGCCCCCATCATTTCTGCCTGCCCGTACTCAAACGGGAAACCCACCGTCAGGCATTGGTCGCCGCCGTTACCGGCGAAAAGGCGCACAAATTCTTCCTCGGCACCGACTCCGCGCCGCACGCCAAATCCGCCAAAGAAAACGCCTGCGGCTGCGCCGGCATGTTCAGCGCCATGACCGCCATCGAGCTTTACGCCGAAGTGTTTGAAAAAGCGGGCGCGTTGGACAAACTCGAAGCCTTCGCCTCGAAAAACGGCGCAAGGTTCTACGGCATTCCCGAAAACACCGACACGATCACCCTCGTCAAACAAAGCCAAACCGTCCCCGCAAGCGTTCCCTACGGCGACGGCGAACTCGTCCCGATGCGCGCGGGCGGCGAGATAGGCTGGACAGTCAAATATTGAGCCGCACACCATGACCGCATGAAAATGCCTGCCCGAAAAAGGGACAGGCATTTTGGTTTGATGCGGGAGCGGATTAGGGCATCCTGAGGCTGTTTCTTAAACCACTTATGTTCTGCAAGAAGACAGCGGCTTGATTACGTTTGATATTGTCAAAAAGGTCGTCTGAAAACGGGTATGGCGGATTTTTCGCCAACCTGTTTTCAGACGACCTTTTTGTTTTTTTAAATTTTAAACATCAATCTTTCAACAAAGCCCCCGCCAGCCAAATATTGAACGCTACACCGACCGTGACCGTAATGCCGAAGGCGGCGACGGCGGGCGTGCCGCTTAGGGCGAGCAGGGCAAAGGAGATGGCGGTAGTGGCGGCGGCTAGCAGCATCCCGCCCAGCCGCGCGGGGGAGCTGTGTCGCGCGGTGAGGGCATAGACGGCGTAATCGACGCCGATGGCGGACACCAAAAGCAGGCCGAACATGGCGAACAGGCTGACGGGGATGCCTGCCAGACCGAGTACGGCGACGGTGCAGACGGCGGCTGCAAGCGGTACGGCAAGGATTTTGGTGCCGCGCTTCATGCCGAACATACGCCATAAAACCAGCCATGCCAGTGCGTAGGATGCCAGTTTCAACCACGCCGCCTGATTGCGCGTGTGGTGAAAAAGGTCGTTCAGGTGGGCGCGTTTGTCCGCCCAATGTACGCCCGCTACGCTTTGCGCGGCGGAGCGGACGGCGGTGTCGTCGGTCATGCCGTTCAGGCGCACGATGGCGGCGAAACGGTCTTTTTCGACTTCACCCAAATACAGCGGCCGCCAGGCTTCCGCCAAATCGGTTTTCAGCGCGTCGGCAAGCGTCAGCGGCGGCGCATCGGCGGCTTGCAGCAGCGCGTTGCGTAGGGTTTTGTGTGGAATGCCGATATCGACGAGCGGTTGGCGACTTTCGGGCAGCTTGGACAGCTCGCGCAGGCGGTTTTGCAGTTTTTTCTGTTCGGATACGGGCATCAGGAGCTGGTCGGGAGATTGGAAGCTGACGAGCTTGCCTTGCGCGACGAGGGGTTGCAGCGCGCGGCCGAGTTCGGCGGTTTTCATCAATAAAGCGTCTTCGCTCGGCGCTTCGGCAACCAAGTATTTGCCGCCGAAATCCGCGCCGCTCAACTGCCCGATGCGTTGCACTTCCGCCAGCATTTCAGACGGCATGTTGACCCACTGGCGGATGTCGTCGCGCCAGTCGCTGCGCCACAGCCCGACCGCCAGCAATACGCCGCCGACCATCAGCCAGCCGCGTTTGTGCAGACGGATTTTCAGACGACCCGACAGCGCGTAGAGCCGTTCGGTCAGCGCGGCAAACGGCACGGTTTTGGCACGGTAACGCTGAAACAGCGGCGGCAGCCACAACACCGTCGCGCCGAATGCGCCCGCCAGCGCAAATCCTGAAAACACGGCGGTCTGCCGCAATACGGGCAGCGGCGTGAACCACAAGAGCGCGTAGCCCAATACCGTAATCAGAAGGCTGACGGTAAAGCTCGGCAAAACATGTTTCATGGCGGGTTCGGCCTGCCAGACGGGGTCGTCTGAAAAAGCCGTTTTGCCGTTTTTCGCCCGTGTGCCGAATACCGAAGGCGCGAGCCAGTGCAGCGGGAAATCCACCAGCATCCCGACCAAACTCGTGCCGATGACGATGGTCAGGATATGCACTTCGCCGAAGAACAGCAAAGCCGCCGCCAGACCGGTCAGCATCCCCGCTGCCAAAGGCAGCGTCAGCCAGAACACGCGGACGCTGCGGAATACCCACAGCAGCAGCGCGAAGGTCAGCAGCATCCCGACTGTACTCATCAGCCGGCTTTCCTGCTCCGCCTCTGTTTTGGACGCGGCGGCAAACAGCGCGCCGCCTGCCGCCAGCGTGTCCGCGCCTTTGGCTTTTGCCAGTTTGCGGCTTTCCGCCATCAGCGGCAGAAGGGCGTCGTTGCCGGAAAAATTGTCGCCCGCCGCCAGCCGTCCGCGCAGCCAAACCCAAGTTTTCCCGTCGTCGCCTTCGGTGAACAGCATTCCGTTGTCCATGTTCCACTGCAAACGGCTTTGCGGATTCGCCTTGCCCGCAACAAAACGCCCGAAGCCCAGCCAGTCTTGTTCCAAAGACAAAGGCGAGGGCGCGGCAAACGGGTTGACCGCCGCTTCCGCCCGCGCCTGAAAATACGCTTGCGGATGCTCAAACAGCAGACGCACCTGTTCGTTTGGCAGCAGCGCCAGCCCCAGCTTGCCGATGTCCTTGCGCACCTTGTCCAAGTCGGGCGTCACGCTGCTGTCCACTTGCTCGAACACGCCGCTTTTACGCCACAAAGCCGCAATCTCGGAGGTCGTCTGAAACGCCGTTTCCGCGTCTTTGCTGCCCGCCAGCAAAATCACCTGCGTGTTCAACTGCTCTTCGCCCGCCTTGTCCGCCGCCGTCAAAAGCGCGTCAGGCTGCTGTTCGCTCGGCAGCAGCGCGGTCAGGTCGGTTTGCAGCCAATTTTGCGTGGAGACCGTGTAGATGAGGAACAGGGTCAGCAGGGCGGTGAAGACGGTGTAGGCGCGGCGGTAGGTAGTCATCATTTTTCAAATGGGTTTGAAGTGTGTCTACGGCATTTTATGGGGAAGTCGGGTGCATTGACAATCCGAATGGATAATCGGCAGGGGAAAGAAACAGGTCGTCTGAAAATGTGTTTGAAACAGAAGACAGTTTCGGATTTTCAGACGACCTGTCGGCACGGAGGCGGCGGCGTATTTCGGAACACGTTTCGCGTGTGCAAGCTCACAGGATTTCTGCGCGCGCCATCATGATTGGGTTGGGTTTGCCGGATGACAAACCGTCGGCAAGGCACAATGTTTCCAAAATATCGGCGATGTCCTGCCAATAATATCCTTGCGTTTCAGAGTGCGCAGCCTCCTGACGGGACGGCCTTTCAGCTTCTTTAGTTTGTCCGTCCAAGGTAACGGGAATACCGTGTTCCGCGCCGTGTTCAAGCAAAATCCAAATGCTGCCTTCGCGCGTATCGGCGTGGGTGGCTTGGAGTTCGTATGCCCAGCCGACTGCGGCCTGTCCGCCGTTTGGCAAGGATTGTGCGGCGAGCAGCAGGGGGTGGAAACGGGTTTCCAAATGGCGTTCGGTGGCAACCGCCAACGTTGCGCCGTGCGTGCCTAGGGTTTGTGCGGCATGAAAAACGGGGGCGTTGTGCAAGTTGGCGATGAAGTCGAAAGGCATGGCGGCATGGTGGTTGAGCACGTTGTCTGCCATTTTTTCAAACACGGAAGGGGAGGAAAACGGCGTGCCGAGGAAGACGGCGCAATCGGGGCGGATTTCGCCTTGTCCGCGCAGCAGGCCTGCGCCGAGTGCGGCAATCAGGCTCAGGCGGCTGAGGCGGCGGGCGTCGGTGCCGCTTTGCTGCTGCAAGGTTTGTTTGAGGATTTTGTTGCCGACGGCGGCTTCGGTGTCGAAACGCGCGGCGGCAGTGATGCGGATGTCGGAGTTTATGATTGCCATTGCCATACCATAGCTGTGTTGCTGCCGCCGAAACCGAAATGGTTGGCGAGACAGAAAAGGTCTCCTGAAAAACGGATTTCGCGTCCTTGATAATCGGTGCCGCCGCCTTGTTTCAGGGCGGACAAGAGCAGCGCGGTTTCAAGGGCGGCGGTTGCGCCGAGGGTGTGGCCGATTTGCGCTTTGAACGCCATCAGCGGCGGCAGGGTGCCGAACACGTTTTCCAGCGCAGCCAGTTCGGCGGCGTCGCTGTCGGCGGTGCCGATGCCGTGGGTTTTGACAGCGGCGATGTTTTCGGGTGCAACGGCGGCGATGTTTAAAGCGCGGCGGATAACCTGTTCCAACGCCTTGTCGTCGCTTTGAATCAGGTCGTTGCCGGTATTGGCGGCGTGGCCGACGAGTTTCAGACGACCTGCACAATCAGGCGGCGTGGCGGATAGGGCGAGTGCGGCGACACCTTCGCCCAAAATCAGACCGTTGCCGCCGAAGGGTCGATAGCGTTCGGTAAACAAACCCAAGCTGTGAAAATGTAGCAGGGTCAGGCGGTTAAGGTTTTCGATACCGAGGACGAAGGCGCGTTCCGCACCGCCGCGCAAACAATTGTCTGCCTGAATCAGCGCATGGGCGGACGAGGTGCAGGCGGTCGCCAAACTGAAAATCTGCCGGTTGCCGCTGCGTTCGCGCAAATCTTCGGCAATATAGAGCAGGCCGTGTTCCCCAATGTCCGTATCGCCCGCACGGCGTCGGTTTTCGTATTCGGCGATGGCGTAGGAACTCGAGCCGATAAAAACCGGCGCGTCGTGCCAGCTTTCAGACGACCACCCTGCATCTTCGGCGGCGCGGCGCAAATGTTGTTCGGCAATATCCGCAAAAGCGGTGCTCCCCAGGCTGTCGTCGGCAAAAGCGCGGAAATAAGCGGCCTGCTGCGGCTGGTTTAAAAACGTATAAGACACCGCATCAGGTCGTCTGAAATCCGCCTGCGGATTCAGCGCGGAGGTGGCCGCCGTACCGCAAACCCAGCTCACGCCCCATGCTCCGCGCGGACGAACGCCGCCAAATCGCGCACGCACATCATATGCTTGCGCACCATGCGGTCGCCTTGCAGCCGCACTTGGAAATACTGTTGCAGCGCGACGCAGATTTGCAGCGCGTCGAGCGAATCCAAATCGACAGGGCTGCCGTCGCCGAACAACGGCACATCGTCGGTAAAGTCTTCGGCGGCAACATCATCGGTCTTGTCGGCTTCTTGCAGAATCAGCTTTTTCAATTCCGCTTCCAGCGCGTGTTCTGCCAAGGTAAAGGTGTAGGACATTTTTTGCTTTCGTGTTTGGGTGGGGATGGATGTCGGCTTGTGTTTTAGTGCAACTTGCCACACTCGTTTTTCAGACGACCTAAAACCGTACCTGCGTCTGCAACTGTCTGCGGTAAACCAGCACGGCGGCGGTCAGGGTGGCGGCGGCGAAGGCGGACAGCAGGATGAGGTAGCGGTCGATTCCGTCCAGTCCGCTGCGGTTGAGCAGCAGTTCTTGAAAAGCTTTCAAGCCCCATGCCATCGGGGAAATCCAAGTGAGTTGCTGCATGGTTTCGGGCATGACGTGGGCGGGTACCATAATGCCGCCGATTGCCGCCATCAGGATGATGCCGCCGCCGCCGAGGACGACGGCGTGTTCGGTGGATTTGGCGCAGACGCTGATTAAAAGCGCGTAGCCGAGTGCGGCGGCGCTGACGGCGGCGGACAGCAGCGCGTAGGGAACAAGGCTGCCGTTGAGTATGAGGGCGGGCACGCCGATTTCGGGCAGCAGGTAGCGTCCGAGCAGCAGCATTCCGATAAACTGAAGCTGGTTAATCAGGAAATAGGGGACGAGTTTGGCGGCAATCAGGCCGGACGCGGAGGCGCGGGCGAGACGCAGGCGGGTGATGGTGTTGGTCTGGCGTTCCAGCGCCATGACGTTCGACAGCGGTATCATAATGAAAAACATACCGAAAATCAGCCATGCGGGAACGCTGTGCTGTACGGCGTTGGGTTTTTCCACCGTGCCGTTGCCTGCGCTCAGATAGTGTTCTTCCAGCATTTTTTTATCTAAAAAGCTGCGCACGGCGGCGAATTGTTCGTCGTTTTTTTCATCGACTTTTTTCTGGATGTCTTTGCGGATGGAACGGGGCAGTTTTTTATTGTCGATTTTGATGCCGTCGTTGTTGTCGAAATAGGCGTCCAGCCGCGTTTGGGTGTAGTGCTGCTGCAAAATGCCTTTAACCGCCGCCAGCCACGAAGGCTCGGTATCGGGCGGTACATAGATTTGCAGGGCTTTGTTGTCGGCGATTTTGCCGGAAGCGGCGTTCGGGTTGTGCAGCACCAGTTGGAAACGTTTGTCGTGCAGGCCGTTTTGCGCGTCGGTCAGTTTTTCAGACGACATCAGTGTGACATGAATCTGCTCTTTTTCCAGCGCGGCGGCCAGTGCGGTATTGACGCTGTCGTCTGCTGCGCCGACCAGCGCGATGCGGCTGTCGGTGTGCGGGTCTTGGTCACGGCTCAGCGCCAACGACATAATCAGCATGAAGGCGATGGGCATCACAAACAACACGGCCAAACCGTGCAAGTCGCGGCAGAGCAGTTTGAGTTCTTTGAGGAGGGAAGAGGTTGTCATTGTGGATTTTGCTTATCTGTTGCTGGCTCGTCTTTGCGCAGGAAATCAAGGTAAAACGTTTCCAGCGAACCGTGTCCCTGCTGGAAGTAGCGGATTTGCGCGCCGCTTTGTTGCAGGGCAGCGTAAACGGCGGCGGCATCGTGTGTCGTTTCCATCATGCCGCGGCTGTCCACTTGCTTTGCACCCAAAGCGGCCAGCGTTTGAGGCGGCAGCGGCGGTTCGACGGTAAAGCGCACGACACCGGTTTGCGTGCTTAAAAGCTCGTCCAAACCGCCGTGGTACACCAGTTTGCCGTGTTGCAGCAGCGCGATTTTGCCGCAAAGCTGCTCGATTTCCGACAGATAGTGTGAGGTATAAACCACCGTTACCCCCTGTCGCGTCAAATCCGCCACGCTGTCGAGGATAAAGCGGCGCGACTGCGGGTCGATGCCGACCGTGATTTCGTCGAGGAACATCAGTTGCGGTGTGTTAATCAGGCCGATGGCAAAATTCAGACGACGTTTAAGCCCGCCCGAAAGATGCTTCGCCGCTTTGTTTTTGTGTGCGGTCAGGTCGGTCTGTTCCAACAGCGCGTTCAGACGACCCTTGTCGCGCACTTTGTAAAGCGAGGCGAAAAACAGCAGGTTGTCCCACACCGAAAGCTGCGGATAAAACGCGAAATCTTGCGGCACCAAACCGATTTTCTGCCGCTCGCTGCGGCTCAACAGGCGCAACGGCTTGCCGTCAAACAAAATTTCGCCCTGCCGTACTTCCTGCAAGCCTGCCAAAAGCGACATCAGCGTCGTTTTCCCCGCACCGTTGTGACCGAGCAGCCCCAAACATTCGCCGTCGGCAATATCGAACGACACATTGTCCAGCGCGGCGGTTTCGGCTTTGGGATAACGGTGGGAGAGGGATTGGATTTGAATCATGGCTTCCAAATTGCCCTTTAATGAATATTCATAGTAATGCATCCCACAAATAACGGCGCTGGAATTTACCGTCCTTAAATACGAAACACATACCGAAAGAACCGGCATCATTATTCACCGAATTAAACAGATAAAGCGTCTTGTCGGTACGGCGGTAATAGGCTTCCCAGCCATCATACGCATTGCTGCCGCGTGCAGTGGCGGCAAAATCGGGCAAGAACAGCCCTTGCAGTTCGGCAGCGGGAACTGCTTGACCGTTTAGCGTGATCTGTTCTATGGCAAAGACGCTTTTTGGAATGGAGCCATCTGTGCCATAAAATGGTTTGCCCCGATAGAGAGGAGCGTTGTCACTATTTGGGGCTGTACCTGAAAAGTCGCTGCGTTTGGGGTGGATGCGGCGGGCGGCGATGTATACCGTTTGACCGTTGCCGGACAAAGTCAGTGTGTCGTTGCGACCAAAGTGTTCGTGTAGGGTAACGAAGTTTTTGTCGGAGGCAGGAAATATCAGACGGCTGCGGTGGATAAAGCCGTAATCGCCGGTGGCTGTCTGTTGCAACAGCGCGGTACAGAAATTCGGATTGTCTTTGCTGACTTCGCCTACACATTCCAACGGCGTGCCGTTGGGAATTTTTGCCAAAACTTTGGCGTTCAAATCGGGGCTTTCGCGTAAGTTGGTGTGTCCGTCAGCATCATGCACCAAGGCAAAGCCGTCCGGCGGCGCGGCATGGGTTAAGGCGGAACACAATAATAAGAGGGAAGCTAAGTAACGCATTTTTATCATTTCTTTGAGTTTTCAGACGACCTTTTCGAGTGATATTTATAGCACAGCATCCCACAAATAACGGCGCTGGAATTTGCCGTCCTTAAATATAAAGCAGACATCGAAACTACCGGCGCCCGAGCTTTGTCTGCTGAACAGATAAAGCGTCTTGTCGCTGCGGCGGTAATAGGCTTCCCAGCGGTCGTACACCTGGCTGCCGCGTGCGGTGGCGGCAAAATCGGGCGAGAACAGTCCTTGCAGTTCGGCAGCGGGAACAGCTTGACCGTTTAGCGTGATCTGTTCTATTGCAAATACGCTTTTGCGAATGGAGTCGTCTGTGCCGTAAAATGGTTTGCCTTGATAGAGACGCGCCGTGAAGTTGTCTTTGTTGATACCCGAGAAGTCGCTGAGTTTTGGGTGGATGCGGCGGGCAACGATGTGTACCTTTTGTCCGCTACCGGACAAAGTCAGCGTATCGTCGCGACCGGATTGTTCGCGCAGGCGGACGAAGCTTTTATCGGCGGCAGGAAATATCAGACGGCTGTAATGGATAAAGCCAGAATCGTCGGCGCTTGCCTGTTGTAGCTGAACAAAACAGAAGTCCGACCTGGTTTCATTGAGTTCTTCCACACATTCCAACGGCGTACCGTTGGGGATTTTTGCCAAGACTTTGGCATTCAAATCAGGTCTTTTGCGTAAGTTGGTGTGTCCGTCGGCATCATGCACCAAGGCAAAGCCGTCCTGCGGCGCAGCGTGGGTTAAGACGGAACACAATAATAAGAGAGTGGCTAAGTAACGCATTTTTATCATTTCTTTGAGTTTTCAGACGACCTTTTTTAGCGATATTTATAGCGCAGCATTCCATAAATAGCGGCGCTGGAATTTGCCGTCCTTAAATATAAAGCAGACATCGAAACTACCGGCGCCCGAGCCTTGTCTACCGAATAGATAAAGTGTCTTGTCGGTACGGCGGTAATAGGCTTCCCAGCCTTGATATACATTGCTGCCGCGTGCAGTGGCGGCAAAATCGGGCGAGAACAGTCCTTGCAGTTCGGCAGCGGGAACCGTTTGACCGTTTAGCGTGATACGTTCAAGCGCGAACACGCTTTTCGGAATGGTGCTGTCTGTGCCGTAGAACGGTTTGCCTTGATAAAGGCGAGCGGTATATTTGTTTTTGCTGATACCTGAGAAATCACTGCGTTTTGGGTGAATGCGGCGGGCTACGATGTGTACCTTTTGACCGTTGCCGGACAAAGTCAGCGTATCGTCATGACCGGATTGTTCGCGCAGGCGGACGAAGTTTTTGTCGGAGGCGGGAAATATCAGACGGCTGTAATGGATGAAACCGTAGTCTTCTGCGGCAGGTTGTTGCAGCTGGGCAGTACAGAAACTCAGGCTGCCTTCACCGCCGTCACCCAAACATTTCAACGGTGTGCCGTTTGGAATTTTTGCCAAGACTTTGGCTTTCAAATCGGGGCTTTCGCGTAAGTTGGTGTGTCCGTCTGCATCATGAACCAAGGCAAAGCCGTCCGGCGGTGCGGCATGGGTTAAGGCGGAACACAATAATAAGAGTGTGGCTAAGTAACGCATTTTTATCATTTCTTTGAGTTTTCAGACGACCTAATTTCAAAACTGTACGCGGCGGATTGAGTTATGCCGCATGATTCCCCATTATTTCAACAATCCCCGCCACAACGCTTCTTCATCATCCGCAATCTTGCGCAAAAACGCGGCGATTTCGCGGCAGCCGTTTTCAGACGGCTTTTTGCACTGCTTCACGCACATTGCTGCAAACTGCCGCCATTGATCGCCGATGGCGGTCATTTGTTCCGAGGCCGTCTGAAACGCGGGGTTGTCGCAGATACGGGCAGCCTGCTCGAGGAAATAGGCGTAGATATAGCGGAAACCCGCGCCGCCGGTGCCGATTTCTTCCTGCATCCGCACGAGATGGCCGAGGAACAGCTTTTGGTATTTTGCATTTCGTTTGGCAGGTAGGGCTTCGATGTTTTTTGCCAACGTGCGGATGCCTTTTACGCCGACGAAAAAAACGGGCGGGAGCATTTGTTTGGCGTTTTTGCGTATGGCCTTACGGATGATGGCGGGTAAGTCGGCTTTAACTTTTTCAGACGACCTGTCGTTTTCCAGCGTGTACATCATGCCTTTGGCGGACAATACTCCTTTGGCGAAACGCGCCCGCTGCAAATCTTCGGCGGCGCAGCGCTGCACTGTTTCAAATACGGGGTCGCTGATCAGGTAGTCGCTGCCGTCTTTGCCGTACACCAAGAGATTGTGCGCGTTGAAATGGAAACGCATTTGCGGCGGGAAATACGGCAGCCAGAATACGGAAGTCTGCAAACCCGCCAGTTTGCCCGATGAAAGCGCGGCATCCAGCGCGTCTTGTCCTTTTTGGGCATTGGAAAATTTGCGTGCGGACAATTTCAGCCCCAATGCCTTGCAGGTGTTTTTGATGATGCCGCGCGGTGCGATGCGGTAGGAAACCAGCGGCATGCCGCCCAGCTTGACGACGGGCAGCCAGACAAAGGTCAGCGCGTGGGCGATGCCGAAGATCATGGCTTCGTCCAAGTCGTGGCCGTGGTATTTGAGCAGCGTGGACATTACGCCGCTTTCGCAGTGGGCGGTATGCTGGTGTGGGAATTCGGTCATGGGGGTATCAATCAGATATCTGTTTAGAAGTATTTTTATAATTAGGCGGCTGCGTTTTAAACGCAGATGAGGTCGTCTGAAAAACAAATCAGGGCAGGTTGCCGCCGTTAGCAAAGGTCGGTTCGCCTTAATCCGCGTCCGTCCGCTTCAATTCGTCTATGCTGATTTGCAGCGCGTCGGCGTATTTTTGCAGGGTTTTGTCGGGCAGCTTGGCGAAGATTTCAGGACGCAGGTGGCGGCGGAGCTGCCATTTCCATACGCCCGCGGCCATTGCCAAACCGGCTTCGTCGTGGCGGAAGCGGAACATATGGTAATACAGCGGCGAATATTCGCCCCGTGCCACTGCTTCGCGGGCGGCGCGGGTTTGTTCGTCGAGTTCGGCGACCGCCATTTCGGTGGCGTAGGCTTCGTCCTGCCAGCCGCTGCTGGTACCGGCTTCGTAACGCCCGTCGCGCGTACCGTAAATGACTTTCAGATGTCCGTGGTAGCTTTCGCTGTCATCTTGCGGGATGTCTTTGATTTCCATAGTTTCAGACGACCTTTTTTCAGTTTGCTATACCGCTTCCAAAAGCATAAAGCAAGTTGAGAAACGCCCGCTTTCGGGAACGTAGCACAAAACTTTTTGACCGCGCTCCAATGGGAAAGTGCGCATAAATTCTTCAAGGATGATGTAAATCGATGCCGAGCCGGTATTGCCTTTGGTGTAGAGGTTGGTAAACCATTTTTCCTGCGGGATTTCGAAGCCGATGTTTTTCAGGCCGTCTGAAAGGCGGTCGCGGAAAAAGCCGGAAGAGTAGTGCGGCAGGAACCAATCGATTTCTTCGGCGCGGATGCCGTGTTTGGCGGCGATTTGGGCGAGGGGTTTTTCCACTGTATAGCGGACGATATTTTCGTTCAGCAGTTTAACGTCTTGCTTGACCGCCATCAGGCTGTGGCGGCGGCCGTAATCGGCATCGGCGTGTTTCCAGCCTTCAAACACGCCGTCGCGGAATTCTGCGCCGGCATACATGCAGGGCGGCATTTCGTTGGCGTAAGAGAGCAGCTCTATCCAGCGGATTTTCAGGCTGAGGCCGTCTGAATTGGGGCGGTCGGACAAGTATGCCGCGCCCGCGCCGTCCGACAGCATCCAGCGCAAAAAGTCTTTTTCAAAACCGATTTCGGGGGAGGCGTTTTCCAGCTTTTTATGGTCGGTTTCGTGTTGGAACACTTCGCCGCGCATCACCGCCGAAGCGTTTTCCGACGCGGCGGCGACGGCGTGGGCGTGTTCGCCGGTGCGGACGGCGTTGTAGGCGTGTTTCAGCGCCGCCATGCCTGCCGCACACACGCCTGCCATACTCAACACTTCGCAGGAGGGCATATCTAAAAGACCGTGTACCATCACGCCGTGGCCGGGCATGGTCTGGTCTGGGTAGGACGTGGCACACGACAGGCTGGTGATGTCTTCGGGTTTGATGCCTTGTGCGAACAGCCGGCGGACTGCTTCGGCGGCAAGTTCGGCATTGGTGTGCGTGGCGCGGCGGTTATCGGGGTCTATGGCGTAGTGCCGTGTTTGGATGCCGTTGGAACGCAAAATCATGCGCCGCACGCGCGAGGGCAGCTCGCCCGCCATGCCGAGTACGGCTTCTATCGCATCATTGCCGACGGGGGCGTTGGGCAGGAAGGCGGCGGTACGGTTGAGGTAAACGTTTTTGAGTGTGTTATTTGGAATCATGGTTTTGGGTTGTATGGCGAAACAAAATAGAAATATCAAGGCGTTGCCTTGCCTTGTTTTGTCTCACTATGATAAGTGGTCAGCCGATAAACCGCGCTGCGTAATCGCAGCTTGCGGTGAGCGGGATGCCGTGTGCTTCGGCATATGCCGTTAACGCATCCACCAGCATTCGGGCAATGCCCTGATTGCGGAAATTGGGCGAAACTTCGGTATGGTCTACGTCCCAGCTTCCGTTGTGCTCGGTATAACTGATGTAGCCTGCTTCCAAACCGTTGATGTCGATTTGGAAGCGGCGGCGTTCGGGGTAATGGATCACTTCGGGCATGGAGTGCTTTCTGTATTTGGGGTCGTCTGAAACGCTCAGAATGTTTGACGGAAACTGCAATCCGATTTATCCGCCGGAGGGCTGGCTGTAATACTCCGCCAGTTTTTTCAGACGGCCTTTGAGCAGCGGATGCAGCAGTTTTTTCACCAATACGCTCACCGGTACCAACACCAGAATCATCGCCAGCAGAAACAGGATATAAAAACACAGCAGGGTGCGGCGCAGCAGGGGGGACACACGTCCGGCGGCCATCAGCAGCCTGCCCCACAGGAAAAAGCTGCGTCCGGCGGCTTTTTCGCTGAAAATCAGTTTTTCGTTCACCTTGGCCGCGCCCATATTTTGAAACAGGGTTTCGTCCAAGGTTTTGTTTTGCAACAGGGTATCCCGCATTTTTGCACCGAAGCGCGCCGCGTCGGCCAGCTCTCCGTCTGCGATGCCGGCGGAGGGTAGGGCGCGGAAGTATTGTTTGTCGCCCGACAGCAGCCATGCGGGGGTGGTGATGAAGCTGGCGGCGCTGTTGCATGCGTCGATTTTGACGATGTTGCCGATGAGTTTCGCGCCGTTGCGTGCCAAAAGCGACTTCATTTTTTCCTGCGCGCCCAACCACATATTGCGGCAGCCGATAAGCGTTACCACAGGTTTGCCGTTGAGCAGGTGGCAGGTTTCTTCCCGTTGCAGGAAGGCGGTAATCGGCTGGGCGGGCGAGAGGAACCAGACGGTATAAGCGATAACCACGGCGTCGTAATCGTCGGCGGGAATGGCAGGCGGCAGAATCGGCGCGGGTTTCAGGTGGACGGTTTCGGGAAAGGTGTTGAAAAACCGCCAAAACGACCACGGAAACGGATACGGCTCTTGCGGCTCAAGGTTCACGCAATCCACATGGACGCCGCCCTGCCGCAAAGGTTCGGCGAAATTCCGCACCAGTTCCGCCAGCTGTCCGGTTTGCGAGTAATACACCAGCAGCACTTTTTTCACGTCGTTTCCCATTATGTATTAACAAAAATTATTTGATGATTGGTTATTATAGCTTTTTTGTAAAATTATTTAAAGAACAATAGGGTGGGATAAAGGGGGGTCGTCTGAAAAGGGCGGTAGGCGTGAAAGTGGAGGCAAATGGCATATCCTGAAATCACTGGGCTTAGGGCAAAAATATCTGCCTGATAAAATGCAAACCTGCGGCTTGCCATCCTCGCTCAACCTCTCATGCGGAGAGGAAAAACGCGGGCGGCAAGCCGACAGGTAAGTTCTTCAAAAGTGGACAGAATGACTTTGCAGGTTTGTCGGATGATGCCGCTTACAGGGCTTTTTTGGCAAAGTCGTCCAGCGGTTTGCCGGTTTGCACTTCTCTGAACTGCATCACGGTTTTGTCGCCTTGTTTTTCGTCCAACTCGATTTTGCGCACCACGCTGTCGCCGCTGATAACGATGTGATTGAAAATTTGGCGGGTAACGGCGGTTTTCGGCGTCAAATTCAGCGTCCATTGCTTTTCCGTGCCGGAGAGGGCGAGGTTGAATTGTTTTTCCAAGCCTTGCGTGTTGCCGCCGAGCAGGTCGAGGAAGAGCTTGATTTGCTGACTTTGTCCAACCTTGCCTTGGTTGGGGTTGGTCCATGCGCTGCCGTTCCATTGCATGATGCCGTCCGCACGCACGCGCAGGGTGGTTTCAAACGGTTTTTGCATTTGCCACAACAGGCCTTTTTTCGGAATCAGGACAAATTTTCCGCCGGTAACCATCGGTTTGCTCAGGGATTTCAACTGCCGCTGCTGGGTAAACGCGCCCTGTACGTTGGACGGTTTTTGCAGGGTTTGGGCGAGTTCGGCGGTGGAAAACGCCCACAAGGCGGGGCTGGCGAGGGTCAGGAAGAGGGCGGTAAGTGTTTTTTTCATGTTGTTCCTTTTCAGGTTTGTTTTCAGACGACCTTTAAGGGTCGGGGTCGTCTGAAAACGGGAAGGTCAGGCGGGGGTAAAGGTAGGATGGGTTTGTACGGCATCCAGCCAGCTTTGCGGGGTCTGAAACTGCATCAGGCCGTCTGCCAGCGAAACGGCGGCTTGGGTGGTCGAAGCGCGGTTGAGCTTTTCGTTGGTTTGCGCATCATAAATCGTATAGTCGATGCGCAGGCAGCTTTCGATTTCGACGATCTCCATATCGACGCGGATTTTTTGACCGAAACGGGCGGGGCGGATGTATTTGAGGTTCATCTGCACGATCGGCCAGCTGTATCCTTGCCGCGCCATTTCATTGTAGTCGTAGCCGATGGCGGACAAAAAGGCGCAGCGGGCGGTTTCGAGGTATTTCACATAGTTGCCGTGCCAGACGATGTGCATGGCGTCCACATCGAAAAACTGGACTTCGATTTCAAAGCTGTGGCGGCAGTAGATGTGTTTTTTCATGAGGTTCCTTGTGTGGGGCGCAAGCGACATAGATTATATAGCGGATTTGCCGCCAAACGGTAAGGCGTTGTTTGCGCGGATGCAATGTGGCGCGATGTTTGAGGTGTGTTTTATAGTGGATTAACTTTAAACCAGTACGGCGTTGCCTCGCCTTGTCCTGATTTAAAGTTAATCCACTATATTTTACTACACTATGACGGTATGGTTCGGCATCTGCTTTAAGCCGGGAGTGCCTGGGGTATGGTTGGTTTGCAAAAAGGTCGTCTGAAACTTTTCAGACGACCTTTGGCGATAAACGGATTTATTGGGTGCTGATAATCCGGTTGATCTGCCATTCAAGAAACGGCGTATATGCCGAGGCGCGGCGGATAATGGCTTGGTCTTCGTTATCCGGCGTGCTTGGGCGGCTTTCAGCGGTTTGGATGTTTTTGTTGTCCCATTTGTGGAATGCTTTGCTGTGTTGATGATAGAAACCGCGTTCGGTAATGATGACTTCGGGGTTGTAGCCGTAGCCGCACCATGCGGAATCGGGTTGCGGGGTGGTGAGGTTGCAGCCGGTTTGGTAGTAGCGCGATTTGGACAGGCTTAAGTTGTAGAGGGTCGGCAGGATGTCTTTGTGCGAACCTGCGCGTTCGGGATGGTATTCGGCGCTGCCGCGGTAGGCTTGCGGGACGTAAAGGTAGAAGGGGACGCTGTGGCCGAGTGCGGCATCGGCGGATTCGGGATAGCCGATGGCGCGCATATTGTGGTCGCCGGTAGCGGCG
Organism: uncultured Neisseria sp.; assembly: GCA_963532335.1. Taxonomy (GTDB): domain Bacteria; phylum Pseudomonadota; class Gammaproteobacteria; order Burkholderiales; family Neisseriaceae; genus Neisseria. Next base: position 30,166 of record CAUSKT010000014.1, read on the forward strand.
ATAATGGTGTCGGGCGCGATGGTTTTCACTTTGCCGATAAAGCGGCCGAGTTGGTCGTTGCTGTATCGGAAGGTGTTGAAAATTTCATTCAGCTCTTTGCTTGAGGCGAGGTTGGCAAGGCGTTTCTGCTCTTGTTCGTCCAAACGGAAGTTTTTCGCCTGATGCGGCGCGGGCAGGCGGTAGGGCGGGTGGTTGGTCACGGACATCATCATGATGAATACGGGCGTGCCGCTTTTTTCGGCGCGCGCGAGTTCTTCTTCGGCAGAACGGAACATGAATTCGTCGGGTACGCCCCATGTGTCGGATTTTGCTTCGGGATAGTGGGTTTTGAGGGTGTTTTCATCGATGATTTCGTTGACGCCCAAGTGCCGCAGGAAGGTGTCGAAATCGCGCCAGCCGCCGTTGCCCGCCGTAATATAGACGACGCGGTAGCCGGCATCGAGATAGGGTTTGAACATGTTGCCTGGGAAGGTTTTGTTTTTGGCAAGGGATTGGCTGAGGTTGAGGCGCGGGCTGCGGACGAAGAAGCGGTGCAGGGTGTCGCTGGTGCCGTCTCCCTCGGAAACGAATTTGCGGTACACCCAGTCTTGCTGCCAGTGTTTGCCCAGTTCGCCCAAGAGGTCCCGTTCGGGATTGTCCATGTTCAAGAGATGCGCACTCATGCTTTCCATGACGGTGAGAACGACGTTGGGACGGTGTTTTTCGACGGCGGCGTTTGCGGCGGTTTGGGCAAAGAGCTGCGTCAAGTCGGCGTTTGTTTTTTTATCGAGCAGGGTACTGATGAGCCGGCTGCCGTCTTCGTCGGAGACGGGATGGAAGTCGTTGCTGTTGCGGTATTCGTTGACTGCCCAGCTTAGGGAGGTCAGGGCATTGGGAACGAGTTTGTTGATTTGCGGTGCGGCGGAAATCTGCATGGCGGTCTGACGCAGGGGGAATTTGCCGAACGAGCCGCGTATGCCTGCGGCAAGCGCGAGGATAGGTAAGAGGACGGCGGCAATCCAAGCGGTTTTTCCCCATGAGGTCGTCTGAAAGCAGGTGCGGCGGCGGATGAGGCTGAAGATTTTGCCGAAAACGAAAGCTGCGGCAATCAAGGCGACAAGACAGGGGATGACGGGATAGTCCGACCAGACGGTTTTCAGGACAGCGCGGGTATCTTCGTCCGCCAGCCCGAAGACGAAGACGTCAAATTGACGGTCGTAAACGCTGTAATAGAACCAGTTGCCCAGCGCGGCGGCAAAGGCGGTTAGGAAAAGGACGGTTGCGACGGTAGGCAGGAGGCGTAGGGTAAAGGCGGCGGTTTTCTGCGTAGCCAGTCCGAACAGCCCGATCAGGAAGGGGAAGGCGGCGGCAACGGAGGCGATTTTGATGTCGAACAACAACCCTTTGACAAACAAAGCCGCCAAATCGCCCGTATAACGGCTGCGGATGTCGTCTGAAACGAAATGGTGCAGCATGAAGAAACGTTCGGCGGAGAAAACGGCGACGATGGATGCCCATAAAATCAGGCAGATGAGGAGGGTTTTCCGATAGGCGGTAAGGCGGGTCATCATAATTGGCGGGTAAGATAGGTTGGATGTAAATTTATATCAAATTTAGTAAGGTGTAATTTTACGGTTTAGCGGTGTGGTTTTCAAGATATGGCAAAAGATTATCGGGAATAGGAGGGGCTTCAGATGCTGCTTTATTCGGCGTTTCTATGCAACTTCGTTGGCGTAGGAAGGGTTGCGCCACTGTATGGGTCGGATTTCTGTTAAACCGGTTTGGGCGGTTTTATAGTGGATTAAATTTAAATCAGGACAAGGCGACGAAGCCGCAGACAGTACGGATAGTACGGCAAGGCGAGGTAACGCTGTCCTGGTTTAAAGTTAATCCACTATAAAGGAAAAAGGTCGTCTGAAAACCTTATCTTCCGTTTTCAGACGACCTTTGATGCGATGGCTGCCGCTTACAGCACTGATTTCACAGTATCCACCACATTGTCCACGGTAAAGCCGAATTCTTTGAACAGCAGTTCGGCAGGGGCGGATTCACCGAAGCGGTTGATGCCGACGACTGCGCCGTTCAGTCCGACGTATTTGTACCAGCCGTCGGCGTGTCCGGCTTCTACGGCGATGCGCGGCAGGCCTTCGGGCAGGACGGCGGCTTGATAGGCGGCGTCTTGGCGGTCGAAGACGTTGGTGGACGGCATGGAAACAACGCGTACGGCGATGTTTTGCGCGGCGAGGGCTTTTTGCGCTTCCAGAGCCAGCTCGACTTCGGAACCGGTGGCAATGATGACGGCTTGGGCGTTGCCTTGGGCTTCGCTGATGACGTAGCCGCCGCGTTTGATGTCGTTCAGTTGTTGTTCGTTGCGCGCTTGGAATTTCAGGTTTTGACGGCTGAAAATCAGGCAGGACGGGTGGTCTTCGGCTTTTGTGGCTTCCGCCCATGCTACCAACGATTCGGCGGTGTCGCACGGACGCCATACGTCCATGTTCGGAATCAGGCGCAGGGTGGCGGTTTGCTCGATGGGTTGGTGGGTCGGGCCGTCTTCGCCGAGGCCGATGGAGTCGTGGGTGAAGACGAAGACGGGGTTGATTTTCATCAGCGCCGCCATGCGCAGGGCGTTGCGTTCGTATTCGCTGAACATCAGGAAAGTCGCACCAAAGGGTTTCACACCGCCGTGCAGGGCAAGGCCGTTCATGATGGCACCCATGCCGAACTCGCGTACGCCGTAGTGGATGTAGTTGCCGCCTTTGTCGCGGGTAACGGAGACGCTGCCCGACCAGTCGGTCAGGTTGGACGGGGTCAGGTCGGCAGAACCACCCACCAACTCGGGCAACTCTTTAGCTAAAATTTCAATGCTGTTTTGGCTGGCTTTGCGGGTGGCGATGGTTTCGGCTTTAGCGCACACTTCTTTCAATGCGGTTTGAACGTATGCATCGAAATTGTCCGGCAGTTTTTTATCCATGCGGCGCACGAATTCTGCGGCCTCGGCAGGATATTTGGCTTGGTATTGCGCAAACAGCTCGTTCCATTCTGCTTCCAGTTTCGCGCCTTGTTCTTTTGCGCTCCATGCGTCGTAAATTTCTTGCGGAATTTCAAAGGCGGGGTAAGCCCAGCCCAGATGTTTGCGCGTGGCTTCGATTTCATCCGCGCCCAAAGGTGCGCCGTGGGTTTTATGGCTGCCTTCTTTGTTGGCACTGCCTTTGCCGATTAAGGTTTTGCAGCAGATGATGGACGGTTTGCCGGTTTCGGCGCGGGCGGCTTCGATAGCGGCTTGAATGGCGGCGGTGTCGTGGCCGTTTACATTGGGAACGACGTGCCAGCCGTAGCTTTCAAAGCGTTGCGGGATGTTTTCGGTAAACCAGCCGTCCACTTTGCCGTCGATGGAAATATTGTTGTCATCATATAAAACAATCAGTTTGCCCAAGCCCAAAGTGCCGGCGAGCGAACAGGCCTCGTGCGATACGCCTTCCATCAGGCAGCCGTCGCCCATGAAGACGTAGGTGTAGTGATCGACGATGTTCAAACCGTCTTTATTAAATTCGGCGGCAAGGATTTTTTCGGCCAATGCCATACCCACCGCGTTGGCAATGCCTTGTCCCAACGGACCGGTCGTGGTTTCCACGCCGTCGGTGTAGCCGTATTCGGGGTGGCCGGGGGTTTTGCTGTGCAGCTGGCGGAAGTTTTTCAGGTCTTCAATGCTCAGGTTGTAGCCGGTCAGGTGCAGCAGGCTGTACAACAGCATGGACGCGTGGCCGTTGGAGAGGATGAAGCGGTCGCGGTTGTAGAATTTGGGGTTGGCGGGGTTGTGGCGCAGGAATTTCGTCCACAATACTTCCGCCATTTCCGCCATACCCATGGGTGCGCCGGGGTGGCCGGAATTTGCTTTTTGAACGGCATCGGCCGAGAGGAAACGGATTGCGTTTGCCAGTTGAGACATTTTGTACCTTCCTTGCTGTATTGGTTTGAAACGGTAACGGTAAAGAAAATTCCGTTGATTATCGCCCGATTCGGTCAGGCTTTCAAGGATATGGGCGGCTTTCAGACGACCTTTCCGTCTATCAGAAGGACAACTTCAAACCGGTACGGCATCGGTTTCGCGTTGTCCTGTTTTAAAAGTTGTCCGCATAAGGGGTCGTCTGAAACGGGCAAAGCAGATGAGATTAACTGTTATTCCGTTTTGAAACAGTAGTTTATAAATTTTTATCAGAGATATAGCGATTCGCTATAAGCATAGCGTCATCGGTTATATGCAACTGCTTGAATATCGCCGATTTCAGACTTGGGCAACGGAAAAATCAAAACGGGTGGCATATAAAAGCCAAGTAGGGCTTTTTGCTTTGGCCAAGTTCAAATGATATGATTCCGACGCATATAAAAGGTCGTCTGAAAAACCAATCAAACCAGTAATCAGAATAAAAGACCTGCGCGCAAACACACGAAGGAACACTGAAAAATGTCAACAGAAAACCAAGCCGAAAACGCTGTGTCAGAAGAAAAAAACGCTGCCCCGAAAGAGCAGTCCGAGAAACCGGCAAAAACCGCTCCGCCCAAACCCTCAAAACCCAAATCCAGCGTCATCCAAATCCATCCCGAAGGCGAACGCATCCATCCGAAAAAAGCGGAAGGGCGGTTCGCCAAATTGCGTATAGCCGCCGTATTGGCGACGCAGTTTGTGTTTTATGTGATTCCGTGGTTCAACTGGAGCGGCCGTCAGGCGGTACTCTTCAATATTCCGGACCGGCATTTCTTCATTTTCGGGCTGTCGTTGGGTATGGGCGACTTGATTTACCTTGCCCTGCTGCTGATGATTTGCGCCTTCGGGCTGTTTTGGTGGACGACGATTGCCGGACGCTTGTGGTGCGGCTATTCCTGCCCGCAGACGGTTTATACCGAAATCATGTTGTGGATCGACAACTTGGTCGAAGGCGACCGCAACAAACGCCTGAAGCTGGAAAAATCGCCGTGGAATTTCACTAAAATCCGTATTAAAGCAACTAAAGCTCTGCTGATTTTTCTTGTCTGCGCGTGGACAGGCATTACCTTTGCGGGCTGGTTTGTCCCGATCCGCCAGTTCGTTCCCGACTTGTTTGCCGGAGTGGCAGGCGGCGGCGCGATGTTTGCCGCAGCGTTTTACGGCTTCATGACCTTCTTCTTTGCCCACGTTATGCGTGAGAAAGTGTGCCTGCATATGTGTCCGTATGCACGCTTCCAAAGCGCGATGTTCGACAAAGACACGCTGATTATTTCTTACGATACCGAACGCGGCGAACCGCGCGGCGCACGCAAGAAAACCGCCAACAAAGAAGACAGCGGATTGGGCGACTGCATCAACTGCACCATGTGCGTACAGGTCTGTCCCGTCGGTATCGATATCCGCGACGGTTTGCAGTATCAATGTATCGGCTGTGCGGCGTGTATTGATGCCTGCGACGAAATTATGGATAAAATGGGTTATCCGCGCGGCCTGATACGCTATACGACCGAAGGTGCATTGGAACACGAATATCCTGAAAGCGACATCAAAAAACGCTTGAAACGTCCGCGTGTGGCGGGATACGGCGCTGTTTTGCTGGTGGTTATTATTGCTTTCTTGGTCGGACTTTCCACCCGTAAAATGGTCGAAGTCGATATTCTGAAAGACCGCGGCGTGATGGTGCGCGAAAACAGCAAAGGTTGGCTGGAAAACGCATATAACCTGCGCATTATCAACAATAGCGAAAACGAACAAGTGATGACTGCGGCAGTCAAAGGCTTTGAAGAAATTGCCCTGACCGGATTGCCGGAAGGCGGCGTGAAAATCGCACCGCGCCAAACGTTGACCATCCCTGTCCAAGTTTCCACCATTCCCGAATACGCCGACAAGGGCAGCCATCCGATTGAGTTTACCTTCACTTATCGCGAAACCGGCAAAGCAGATGGCAAACCCACTATCTTGGAAGAAGAAGCAACCTTTATCGGAGAATAAAACGTGTCCGAGCAAAAACAAGTCAAACCTTGGTACAAACACATTTGGCCGTGGGTGTTGATGGCGGGTCCTATTTTCGTCGTGATTGCCAGTGTCGCCATGTTCTTCGTCGCCAAAGAACATGCAACCGATTTGGTAACGGACGACTATTACAAAGACGGCAAACACATCGACATCCAGCTTCACCGCGATGAAGAGGCAGTGAAGCGGCATATGCAGGTGCAAGTGCTGATCAGTCCGGATAAGGATGCGGCCAAAGTGTTTGTCAGTGGGGAATTCGATCCCAAGCAGCCTTTGAATCTCCTTTTGATGCACCCGACTAAAAAATCGGAAGACCAAACCGTCAAATTGCACCCCGTCAGTGCGGAAATCCAAAACGGTCGTATGGAGTATGAAGCGACTTTCAAACCCCTGCCGCCGACCAACCACTGGTATCTGCGCCTGGAAGATACCTCGGGTGTTTGGCGGGTGGAGGATAAATGGATAGTCAGTCAAGGCAATGCAATCAATCTGACCCCTATGAACAAATTGTTTGAGAACGCCAATCAGAAGCCGAAAGATTCAGGACAATAGTTTGACAGGCTCAAAAGGTCGTCTGAAAAATTTCAGACGACCTTCATGTTGTAAGGTTTGTGATGATGTTGGTGCAAATAAAGCGGGTAGGATAGGGTAGTATCGGTTGTGAACATATATAGTGGATTAAATTTAAATCAGGACAAGGCGACGAAGCCGCAGACAGTACAGATAGTACGGCAAGGCAAGGCAACGCCGTACTGGTTTAAAGTTAATCCACTATAGCTGAATGACTGTTAAGGCAGAATAACCGTTTTCAGACGACCCGGGTCGTCATGAAAGTAACAAGGACAAGGTATGAGCAAACGCTGGCGCAGGCTGACGGACAACGAAATCAAAATGGCAAAGCTGATTTTTGCCGACAGCATTGATTACGCCCGCGTCAAAATCTATCAAGGCATTCCTTGCCTGCCGACCATGCAGGTTGCCGTTTCGCCCAACGGGAACATCTATTTCCCGCGCAATAACTGTCCTGACGACTTCGCCCTCGCTTCCGAGTCCCATCAAATATGGATGATTCATGAATTGACCCATGTTTGGCAGTACCAGCAAGGATTTAAAACCTGGTTGGGCGGATTGTTTTTGTTCGTCAGCGGAGGCTACCGCCGCCGCCGCGCCTATCTCTATCCCAAGCTGTCCGATATTTGTCATTTCGGTATGCTGAATATGGAGCAGCAGGCGGATTTATTGGCGCATTATTACGCGTCGTGTTATCTAAAAGGCAACATATACAACGCCCAAAATCAAACCTTTCAAAAGATTTTAAAGTCGTTTATCGAAGACCCGTGCCAAAAAGAATGGCTGCCTCAATGCAGGTTTTATCGAAAAAACAAACGGACTTGAAGGCTTTTGCTGTCTGAAAGATGGTGAAAACATATGCTTTCAGACAGACAAGTCCGTTATAATAGGCAAATTAACTATCATAACCACATCAAAGGTAAATCATGCCTTGGAACATACCGATTTTTCTGACTTGGATGCGCGTTTTGCTGATTCCGGTCTTTACTTTGCTGTTTTTCCTGCCAAAAGGGTGGATTGCACCGGAAACTGTCAATTGGACTGCCGCTATCATTTTTGCACTCGCAGCCGTAACCGATTGGTTTGACGGATTTTTAGCAAGGCTTTGGAAACAAACCTCCGATTTCGGCGCCTTCCTCGATCCTGTTGCGGATAAATTGATGGTGGCGACCGCATTATTGCTGCTGGTCAGCCTTGGCCGTACTTATGTTATCTTCGCCATTATCATCATCGGCAGGGAAATCACCATTTCCGCTTTGAGGGAATGGATGGCGCAAATGGGCAGACGGAGCAGCGTTGCCGTTGCCACGATCGGCAAATTTAAAACCGCCGCGCAAATGGTTGCCATATTTTTATTGCTCTTAGCCTCCAATCGATTTGACAATATTTTTTACCTGACAGGTAACATATTGATGTTTATCGCATCTGTATTAACCCTCTGGTCAATGTTCTATTATCTGAAAATGGCGTGGCAGGAAATCAAATAAAAAATAAAACAAACCCCTTGACGACAAGTTTTAAATCCATAATAATTGCGTCTTCTTCAGAAACAGCAGCAAGAAACAGATATTCGGCGGGAATAGCTCAGTTGGTAGAGCGCAACCTTGCCAAGGTTGAGGTCGCGAGTT
>CAUSKT010000015.1:0-37996 GCA_963532335.1 uncultured Neisseria sp.
TTACGCCCGATTTGACGATGCGTTACTGTCCTATTTTGATTTTAATTGACTATATCTCTCAAACCAACACAACAACTCCCCCTATGAATTTCCCCAACTTTAGGCATTGCCCGACGGTGTAGCGTGGGCTTTGCCCGCGAATCCTGCTGTTTTTTTTAGATATTTCATTATGTTTCTTTTCTGTCGGACAAAACAGCCGATTCATAAGCCGCCGTCATTCCCGCTCAGGCGGGAATCCAGACTCTGAAAGGCCGCTGCAATTTTTAAAGATTTCCATAGCTTCCAAAACCTAGATTCCCGCCTGCGCGGGAATGACGAAGCAGGTATTTTCCATTTGCATCTGCCAAATAGGTCGTCTGAAAAGCTCGAAATAGGTTTTTCAGACGACCTTTTTCAGTTACAGCAACCCGATCCCTTCCCCCGTCTGGCGGGGGAAGGCTAGGATGGGGGGTGGCTTGCGGATATACGGCATAAGGATCAAAGCCCCCCCTCTTCCGACTCCCCTTTCACCAAACATGAGAGGGGGCGGATTCTCGTGGGCAAAGCCCACGCTACGGTTATCCCATAAACCAACACAACAATTCCCGCTATGGGCTTTTCACCGACTTTGAGCGTTGCCCAACAGCGTAGCGTGGGCTTTGCCCGCGAATCCTATCGTATTGAAGCGATAATGGATTTATAGTGTCGAAATACAAAAAGGTCGTCTGAAAATCCCCAAAACAGGTTTTTCAGACGACCTTTTTCTTCTCCTATTCATTCCAACCCGACTTCTAAATACTCGCGCTATGCCCTACCCGCACATGGCTGTGGTGGTCGCGGCCTTCGTGGTCGTAGTCGGATTTGAAGCCTTTGAGCACGACGTCTATGTCGTTTTCTTTGGCGAAGACGTTGGCGAAGTCTTCAATCAGTTCCAATACGTCGCCGGCGATGTAGGACGAGCGTTCGGCGTTGATGGTTACTTTCGAACCCGGACGGATGTTTTTCAGGGTTTTCTTGATGGCGGCTTTGTTCAGGAACGAGACTTCTTCCGCCAGTTCCAAGCTGATTTCGTCGGCTTCGGCGAGTTCTTCGCGGCTGAGGTAGTAGGCGCGTTTCATGTTGCCCTGAAGGATGAAGATAATGCTGATGGCGAGCCCGATGCCGACGCCTTTGAGCAGGTCGAGCGCGACGACGGCGACGAGGGTGGCGGCAAAGGGGATGAACTGGTACAGCCCTTTATGCCAGAAATGCAGGAGAGTGGCGGGTTTCGCCAGTTTGTAACCCACCAGCAGCAAGACGGCGGCGAGGGTGGACAAGGGGATCATGTTGAGGATAAAGGGAATCGCCAAAACGCACACCAGCAACAGGACGCCGTGGATAACGGCAGACAGTTTGTGTGTCGCGCCTGCATTGGCGTTGGCGGACGAGCGCACGACGACGGAGGTGATGGGCAGGCCGCCGATGAGCGAACTGACGATGTTGCCTGCGCCCTGCGCGCGCAATTCGCGGTTGGTGTCGGTGATACGGCGGCGGGTATCGAGGCGGTCGGCGGCTTCGATGCAGAGCAGGGTTTCAATCGAGGCGACGATGGCGATGGTGATGCCGGTCGTCCAGACGTAGCTGTTGCCGAAACCTGAAAAATTGGGCAGCGTGAGCATCCCTGCGGCTTCGCGCCATGTGTCGGGGATAGGCAGTTGGACGAGTTGTTCGGCGGGAATGGCAAGGCTGCTGCCGCTGGTGACAAACCATTGGTTTATCAGTATCCCTGCGCCCACGGCAACCAGCGCGGCGGGCAGGGCTTTGATGTTTTTCAACGCGGGGATTTTGTCCCATACGATTAGGATCGCCATCGATACGCCCGCTACCAAAAGGGAACCTGTGTGGATGTCGGCGAACAGGGCGGCGGGGTCGGCGAGGCTGCCGCTACTGCCCAAGGCAAACGGAATCTGTTTCATGATGATAATCACGCCGATGCCCGCCAACATGCCTTCGATAACGGACACGGGGATGTATTCGGCAAGGCTGCCGGCGCGGATGAAGCCGAGCAAAAGCTGGATGGCGCCGGCGATTAAGCCCGCGCACAGAAACAGCTCGAACGAACCGAGTTCGGTAATGGCGGCAAGGATAATCGCCGCCAAGCCTGCGGCGGGGCCGGAAACGCTGATGTGCGAAGTGCTGAGGGAACCGATGACGATACCGCCGACGATGCCCGCCAACACGCCGGACAAAGGCGGCGCACCGGAAGCAAGCGCGATGCCGAGGCACAACGGCAGGGCGACGAGGAAGACAACCAGTCCGGAAGCAAAATTGGACTTAAACAGGCTGCCCAAAGGCTGTTTTTTCTGATGGGGTTTCATGGTGAGGGGGTACTCCTGATGTGTGTGTGTGTGTATGTTTTTTGTATGGATGAAGCAGGGTTGCGGGAGGGAAAGGCCGTCTGAAAAAATCGAACATAGCGGATAAACTTATTTTTCAGCCGCCGGACAAACGCACCCGCCGTCCTTCCCGCGCAGGCGGGAATCCACCTTTGGGAGACGGTTTATCGAGTTTCACAAATATTGTTTATCGTCCGAACGGATTCCCGCCTACGCGGGAAAGGCGGCATTTTTCCAAGCGATATTTTCAGACGGCCTCCGGCCTATCAACCCGCTTTCTTGCGCGCGTTGACCACCCATTCGGAATCGGTGAGGTCGTAGATTTTTTGAATGTCGGCGAGAATGTTTTTGAAATCGATGTTCAAATCGATGAGGCGGCCGGTACGCAGGTCGAAGACCCAGCCGTGCACGATCGGATAGCCGTCGAGCAGGTAGCGTTCCTGCACGCACGCCATTTTGATGACGTTGAGGCACTGCTCCTGCACGTTCAATTCGACCAAGCGGTCGTAGCGCAGGTGTCCGTCCTCAATCGCGTCCAATTCTTCCTGATGCAGGCGGTACACGTCGCGGATACTGCGCAGCCAGGGATTCATCGAACCCAAATCCTGCGGCTTCATCGCCGCTTTGATGCCGCCGCAGTTGTAGTGGCCGCAGATGATGATGTGTTTGACTTTCAGGTGCGACACGGCGTATTCGATGGCGGAAGCGGCATTCATGTCCAAACCGTGCACAAGGTTGGCGACGTTGCGGTGCACGAACACATCGCCCGGCTCAAACCCCATCAGCTCTTCCGCCGCGACGCGGCTGTCGGAGCAGCCGATGTAGAGGTATTCGGGATTTTGCCCGTCGGCGAGGTCTTTGAAGTAATCGGGGCATTGCTGCCTCTTCGTTTCCTGCCATTTGCGGTTGTTCTCAAAAATGACTTCGTATGATTGGCTCATGCGGCTTCCTTTCTGCTTGATGTGTCGTCTGTTTTTTTGTTATCGCACCCTGTTTCGGATGCGGCCTCTGTAAGGGTTGCGCATTCTAGGAAGGCAAAATTAGAGAAAAATTAGCCATAAAATGCCGTATAAATATGTAAATTCGGCATTTTCAGGCAAAAGGTCGTCTAAAAACCCTTTTTCAACCCAATCAAACAAAAAAGGAGAAACCGCCGTTTCTCCCTATCTTTCAAAAAATTAAACCGCTCTCATCCACACGCTGCCACCCCGCTCGAAAAACCCCTGCTGTCTGCCATTTCCCCGCAATTTTCAGACGACCTCCTTACCAATCCTTACACTTTACGGCATAATGGCGGACTGTTTTTCCGAGGAGAATTTCATGTCCGTCAAAACCCCGTCGCTATTCGGCGGCGCCATGATTATCGCCGGTACAGTCATCGGCGCAGGCATGCTTGCCAACCCGACCGCCACCTCCGGCGTCTGGTTCACAGGCTCGCTGATTGTGTTGCTCTACACTTGGTTTTCCATGCTTTCCAGCGGTCTGATGATCCTTGAAGTCAACACCCACTATCCGCACGGCGCCAGCTTCGACACCATGGTCAAAGACCTGCTCGGACAAGGCTGGAACGTCTTCAACGGTCTCTCCGTCGCCTTCGTCCTATACCTGCTCACCTACGCCTACATCTTCGTCGGCGGCGACTTGACCGCCAAAGGACTGGGCAGCACGTTCGGTATAAAAATCCCTCTGACCGTCGGACAACTCTCCTTCTTCCTGATTTTCGCCACCTGCGTGTGGGCATCCGCCCGCCTGGTGGACCGTTTCACCTCCATCCTCATCGGCGGCATGGTGCTGACTTTCATCTGGGCGACCGGCGGCCTGATTGCCGAAGCCAAACTGCCCGTCTTGTTCGACACCCAAGCCCCGTCCGGTACGCCGTACTGGATTTACATCTCCGCCGCCCTGCCCGTCTGCCTCGCCTCCTTCGGCTTCCACGGCAACGTCTCCAGCCTGCTCAAATACTTTAAAGGCGACGCGCCCAAAGTGGCCAAATCCCTGTGGTCGGGTACGCTGATTGCCTTTGTGATTTACGTCCTCTGGCAAATCGCCATCCAAGGCAACCTGCCGCGCAACGAGTTCGCCCCCGTCATCGCCGCCGACGGCCAGGTATCCGTCCTCATCGAAACCCTGTCGAAATTCGTTCAGACCGGCAGCATGGCGGCCATACTGTCTTTCTTCTCCTATATGGCGATTGCTACGTCCTTTCTGGGCGTAACGCTCGGCCTGTTTGACTACATCGCCGACATCTTCAAATGGGACGACGGCTTCGCAGGGCGTACCAAAACCGCAGCCGTTACCTTCCTGCCGCCCCTGGTTTCCTGCCTGCTCTTCCCCACCGGCTTCGTTACCGCCATCGGCTACGTCGGACTCGTCGCCACCGTATGGACCTGTTCCCTCCCGTCCTTATTGCTGTTGCGCTCGCGCCAAAAATTCGGCAAAGGCAAAAACTACACCGTTTACGGCGGCGCATGGCTGATTTACTGGGTCAACCTATTCGGCTTCCTCAACGTCCTAGCATGGGTGTTCAACAAACTCGAACTCGTCCCCGTGTTCAAAGGCTGACAAGCAAATTCGACACCCCGGAGGTCGTCTGAAAACAGATTTCAGACGACCTCTCCCGTTTTCCGTTACAATAAACACCCTCCGAATCACAGCACACGACCGTCCATGTACGACAACATCCGCTTCCACCTAGACGAAGAATATCCCGAAGGCCTGCCGTCCGAAAACGCCGCCACGCATATCGGCATGTACTGGATATGGGCGGCGCAGGCAGGGCTGGCGAATCCCGTTTGGCAAACCGCCCCCGAAAGCGCGGAAGATTTCGCCAATATGCTCAAAGGCAGAACCAGCGGCCGCCGCTTCCTGCTCAAACACATGGACGGCGCGCTCACGCCCGACGACTTCACCGAACAAGGGCAGAAATTCACCTCCTATTACTACGACAATGAAGAAGACGGCTACGGCGCATTTTTAGAAGACTACGTCCGCACCCTCGACACCCCGTCGCTCGGCGGCTTCTACCACGTCCCCAACACCCCCGAAACCTACAAACGCCTCAAACCTGTCTTTCAGGCAGCGTTTGAGCAATGGAAAAACCATTTGGAACAGTCAAAAAATGATTAAAACAATCGACTTGACCATTAATTGCCTCCGGCATGGAGGCGGCATGGAAAGTTATGCCTTCGACCTGATCCGCGGTTTGAGCGCGCAAAATATCAACATCAACGCCTACGCCGCCAAAATCGACACAAGCACGGCAGAATACGCCCTGGTCAACGCCTGCCTTGTCAATCAAAACCTCATGCCCAAAAAACTGCGGCCGTTCTTCTTCAACCGCGCCTTCCAAAAAGTCCGCCGCGAAAGCAACCCCCTTATTGCCTGCAACCCCTGCGACCATGCCGACATATTCGCCTGCGGCGGCACACACTTGGGCTACCTGCATAACATGGGGCAAAAAACAGGCCTGCTCGACCGCCTCACCATCCGCCGCAACCGCAGTAACTACGAGACGGCAAAATCCATCATGGCACATTCGCACCTGATGCAGCGCGAACTGACCGCGCTCTACGGCGTGCCGTCCGAAAAAATCCACGTCATCCACCCGCCCGCCGACACCACCCGCTTCTATCCCGCCCCCGATGAAACCGCCGCCGTCCGCGCGAAATACGGCTTTCAGGACGACGAAACCGTGTTCCTGTTCCCCTCGACCGGCCACAAGCGTAAAGGACTCGATTTGCTGGCGGACTTTTTCGAACACACCGACCTGCCCGTCAAACTCGCCGTTGCCGGTTCGCCGTTGCCGCGCCCCATGAAAAACGTTATTGAACTGGGTTTCTGCAAAAACATGCCCGAACTCTACCGCGCCGCCGATTTCACCATCATGGCGTCCCTGTACGAGCCTTTCGGACTGGTAGGCGTCGAATCCGTCTTGTGCGGCACGCGCGTCGTCCTCTCCGACAACATGGCATGTACCGAAGTCATGAACGATGAAGCAGGCTTTTTCTTCTCGCGCAGCCGCCCCGAAACACTGGCCCAGGCCGTCGTCCAAGCGGCTGCCCTCAAACAACAAGGCAAACATAAACTTACCGACCCGATGCAGGCATTAAACTACAACCCGACATTAGAACACCACATCAGCCAAACCATAGATATGTTGGAGACCGTCCGAATAAACAAACCACCCGTTTTCAGACGACCTTAATATCCAAACCGACTCCGAACTTCTGACAGGAACATCCGTGAAACTCATCATCCTCGACCGCGACGGCGTCATCAACCAAGACCGCGACGACTTCGTCAAATCCGTAGACGAATGGATACCCATCGAAGGCAGCATGGACGCCATCGCCTTTCTGACGCAGGCAGGCTACAACATCGCCGTCGCCACCAATCAATCCGGCATCGGCCGCAAATACTTCACCGTCCAAGACCTGACCGAAATGCACGCCAAAATGCACCGCCTCGTCCGTCAGGCGGGCGGCGAAATCGACGGCATCTGGTTTTGCCCGCACACCGCCGCCGACAACTGCGACTGCCGCAAACCCAAGCCCGGCATGATTTACGACATCCTCGAACGCTTCAAAGCCGACCCCGCCGAAACCTGGCTGGTCGGCGACAGCCTGCGCGACCTGCAAGCCATGCACGAAGCCGGCGGCAAAACCGCGCTCGTCATGACCGGCAAAGGCAAGAAAACCCTGTCGCAACAGGAAAAAGAATTACCCGAAAACACCCAAATCTTCGATAGCCTGCTCGCCTTCTCCCAATACATCATGCACGAAGCCGCGCAAGACCGTGCAGACGGACAGGCAAACCCGTAAATACACGAGGTCGTCTGAAACCCTGTTTCGCCCCGTTTCAAGCACAAACAAGATTTCAGACGCCCCATCCGACAGGTAAAAACATGCTCCTCATCCGCAACCTGACCTACTGGTTCATCCTCAGCACCAGCCTGATTTTACTTTTCCCCTTCATGCTCCTCGCCCTGCCCGTCCAAGGCGGCGCGCACAAAATGGCGCAAATTTGGGTACGCATCCTCAACTGGTCGCTCAAACACATCATCGGACTCAAATACCGCCTCATCGGTGCCGAAAACATCCCCGACCGCCCCTCCATCATCTGCGCCAAACACCAAAGCGGCTGGGAAACCCTCGCCCTGCAAGAAATTTTCCCGCCGCAGGTTTACGTCGCCAAACGCGAATTGTTCAAAATCCCCTTCTTCGGCTGGGGACTGAAACTCGTCAAAACCATAGGCATAGACCGCAGCAACAGCCGCGAAGCCAGCAAACAACTGATGGAACAAGGCATGGCGCGCAAAAACGAAGGCTACTGGATCACCATCTTCCCAGAAGGCACACGCCTGCCGCCCGGCGAAAAAGGCCGCTACAAACTCGGCGGCGCGCGCATGGCGAAAATGTTTGAAATGGACATCGTCCCCGTCTCCCTCAACAGTGGCGAATTTTGGCCGAAAAACGCCTTCCTCAAACACCCCGGCACCATCACCGTCGTCATCAACCCCGTCATCCCCCACAACAGCGGCTCGGAAGCCGAATTGATGGCGGAATGCGAAAAACGGATTGAAGCGCAACAACCCCTTATCGAAGGAAAAGGACCGTTTGCCGTCGCAAAGGTCGTCTGAAAACGCAGATTCGCCCCGACACCGACCCAATCCATGTCCCGACACTACGCCCACACCCTTTCAGACGGCCAGTCCATCCGAATCCGGCTCAAACGCAGCGCCAAGAAAAACCTCATCCTGCGCCCCGTATCCCGCGACACCGTCAGCATTAACGTTCCCTCGTTTGTCAGCCATCGCTTTCTCGCCCAATGGCTGACCGACAACGAACCCCTGCTGCGCCGCACCCTCACCCAAGCCCCGACCGCCGTCGCATCCGCCGACACCCTCCCCGAATGGATTTGGTATCAAGGCGTTCAGACGACCCTGTCCGTCCACAGCGGCAGCCACATCCAAATCAAGTCGTCTGAAATCCTGCTGCCCGACAAAGAACCCGCCGCCCAACTGACCCACCTGCGCCGCTTCCTGCACGAACGCGCCCGCGAATACCTGCTGCCGCGCCTCGAGCACCACGCCCGCGCCACCGCCCTCATCCCCGCCGCAACCGCCCTCTCCAACGCCAAAACCTTCTGGGGCGTCTGCCGCCACACCACCGGCATCCGCCTCAACTGGCGGCTCATCGGCGCACCCGATTACGTCGCAGACTACATCTGCATCCACGAACTCTGCCACCTGCCCCACCCCGACCACAGCCCGCAGTTTTGGGCAACCGTCAACCGCCTCACCCCGCACACCCAAGCCGCCGAAACATGGCTGAAAGCCCACGGGCGCGAATTGTTTGCATTAGGCTAAAGAGTTCGACACGCCGATACATCAAGGTCGTCTGAAACCCCGTTTCGCCCGTTTCAAGCCCAAACAAGATTTCAGACGACCCAATTCATGATGGCTACGCGCAACAAATCATGCCAATCCGTCACAAACCATCCGCCCCACTATCCGCCCGCCCTTTAAAACAGGATAATGCCGTATACTTTTGCGACGGCAGCCCGCGCATCATCCGTCCGACAAAAAAGGCTAAAATACGCAGACTTTCAGACGCGTGAAAACAAGCCTTAACCCACGTGACACATCAAACCGCCCGACAAACAGACAACATCCGCATCCCGCCACACAAACAGCCAACATTGAGGGAAAACACATCATGATCAGCATTTTCGACATTTTCAAAATCGGCATCGGCCCTTCCAGCTCCCACACCGTCGGCCCCATGAAAGCCGCCGCCGCCTTTTCAGACGACCTCAAACAATCAGGGCTGGACGCGCAAACCGAACGCATCGTCATCGACATTTACGGCTCGCTGGCGCTAACAGGACGCGGACACGGCACATTCGACGCCCTCCTGCTCGGCTTGGAAGGCAGCCTGCCGCACGACATCCCCCTCGCCGACATCCCCGACCGTCTCGAACGCATCCGCACGCAACACATCCTCCGCCTCAACGGACGCGAAATCAGCTTCAACCCCGACAGCAACCTGAACATACGCGGCGACCAAGTGTTGCCCAAACACCCGAACGGACTGAATTTCACCGCCTACGGCAAAGACGGCGGCAAACTCAAAGAACAAATTTACTACTCCGTCGGCGGCGGCTTTATCGTTACCGATCAAGAGTTTGACAAACAAGCTGAACAAACGCGCCCAGTCCCCTACCCTTACACCAGCTGCGCCGAACTGCTCGCCCAATGCCGCATGAACCAGCTCGACATTTCCGAAGCCGTGTTGGCAAACGAAGCCGCACTTGCCGGTTGCAGCGAAGCCGAAATCCGCCGCCGCGTCGCCGGCGTTGCCGACGTTATGGAAGGCTGCATCAAACGCGGGCTGGCGGCAGACGGCGAACTGCCCGGCGGCTTGAACGTCCGCCGCCGCGCCCCGCAGCTCGCCGCCAAACTCAAAGCCCTGCGTGAAACCGAAATCGTCAACACCCAACTCTGGCCCATGGTTTACGCCATGGCGGTCAACGAAGAAAACGCCGCCGGCGGACGCGTCGTTACCGCCCCGACCAACGGCGCCGCCGGCATCATCCCCGCCGTCCTGCACTACTTCCGCAAGTTCAACCCGCACGCCACGCAAGAGCGTGTCGAAAACTTCCTGCTCACCGCAGGCGCCATCGGCATCCTCTACAAAACCAACGCCTCCATCTCCGGCGCAGACGTCGGCTGCCAAGGCGAAGTCGGCGTCGCCTGCTCCATGGCGGCGGGTGCATACGCCGAAGTCATCGGCGGCACGCCCAAACAAGTGGAAAACGCCGCCGAAATGGCAATGGAACACCATTTGGGCCTGACCTGCGACCCCGTCGGCGGACTGGTGCAAATCCCCTGCATCGAACGCAACGGCATCGCCGCCGAAAAAGCCCTCAAACTCGGCACCCTCGCCCTGCTGGAAGACGGCACGGACAAAAAAGTCTCACTCGACGAAGTCATCCAAACCATGTTGCAGACAGGGCGCGACATGAAGTCCACCTACAAAGAAACCTCGCTTGCCGGACTCGCCATCACCCTCCAGAAAAAAGCCGTCCCCGTCTCCGTCCGCGTTGTGGAATGTTGAAAACGGAACAGACAAAAAGGTCGTCTGAACATTTTTTTCAGACGACCTTTTTGATGGATTCGACTCCTGCCGTATGTATAGTGGATTAACTAAATCAGGACAAGGCGACGAAGCCACAGACAGTACAGATATAGTGGATTAAAATTGCAATGATACGGCGTTGCCAACGCCCTTATGTACTACCCGTACACGGCGGGCGTTGCCGCCTTGTCTCATTTTTATTTTAATCCACTATAGTACGGAACCGATTCACTTGGTGCTTCAGCACCCTAGAGAATCGTTCTCTTTGAGCGAAGGCGAGGCAACGCCGTACTGGTTTAAAGTTAATCTACTATACACAAAACCATCGCCGCAAATGACGGCAAGCCTTCAGCCCTATTTGCAGCACAACATTTCAGACGACCCCTCAGCTTAAAAGGTCGTCTGAAAAATCATTTCGCCTTACCGCTTCAAAGCCAGCGTCAACACGCCCGCCGTAACCAGTCCCAAGCCTATCCATTCCTGCGTGCTGGGGCGTTCGTCCAGAAAGACCACTGCCATCAGCGCGACCAATACCAGGCTGAATTTATCGACGGGGGCGACTTGCGAGGCGTTGCCCAGTTGCAGGGCTTTGAAGTAGGCTAGCCAGGATGCGCCGGTGGCGAGGCCGGAGAGAATCAGGAACGTCCAATTTCTTCCCGTAAACCCGTTTACGCCCTGCCATTTGCCGGTATAGGTCAGGAACAAGACCAGCGCGGCGAGGATGACCAGCGTGCGGATGAAGGTGGCGAAATCCGAATCGATGCCCTGCAAACCCATTTTGGCGAAAATCGCCGTCAGCGAGGCGAAGCCTGCGGATGCCAATGCCCAGAAAAGCCATGCGTTGCTGCCCATGTTTGTCCGTTTCTCTTGTGGATTGTCAACAATATGAACCGTATTTTTGTTGAATTATCGAATTTTTCACTGCGATTCATTCTCAGATAACGCTATAATATGCCTAATATTCTTTTGAATCCATCAGCGTTTGTCTTTCCGATGGGCTTTCAGACGACCCTCCTCTTTTTCTCCATTCAGTAAAGGAAAATCATGAGCTTCAAAACCGATGCCGAAATCGCCCAATCCTCCGCCATGCGTCCGATTGGCGAAATTGCCGCCAAGCTGGGTTTGAACGTTGACCATATCGAACCCTACGGCCATTACAAAGCCAAAATCAATCCTGCCGAAGCGTTCAAACTGCCGCAAAAACAAGGCCGTCTGATTTTGGTTACCGCCATCAACCCGACTCCGGCGGGTGAAGGCAAAACCACCGTGACCATCGGTTTGGCGGACGCGTTGCGCCACATCGGCAAAGATGCCGTTATCGCCCTGCGCGAGCCTTCTTTAGGGCCTGTGTTCGGTGTTAAAGGCGGCGCGGCGGGCGGCGGCTATGCCCAGGTTTTGCCGATGGAAGACATTAATCTACACTTCACCGGCGACTTCCACGCCATCGGCGCGGCGAATAACTTGCTCGCCGCCATGCTCGACAACCATATCTACCAAGGCAACGAGTTGAACATCGACCCCAAACGCGTGCTGTGGCGGCGCGTGGTCGATATGAACGACCGCCAGTTGCGCAACATCATCGACGGTATGGGCAAACCCGTTGACGGCGTGATTCGTCCCGACGGCTTTGACATCACCGTCGCCTCCGAAGTCATGGCGGTATTCTGCCTTGCCAAAGACATCAGCGATTTGAAAGAGCGTTTGGGCAACATCCTCGTCGCCTACGCCAAAGACGGCAGCCCCGTTTACGCCAAAGATTTGAAAGCACACGGTGCGATGGCGGCATTGCTCAAAGACGCCATCAAGCCCAACTTGGTGCAAACCATCGAAGGCACGCCCGCCTTCGTACACGGCGGCCCGTTCGCCAACATCGCCCACGGCTGCAACTCCGTTACCGCCACCCGACTGGCAAAACACCTTGCCGATTACGCCGTAACCGAAGCAGGCTTCGGCGCGGATTTGGGCGCGGAAAAATTCTGCGACATCAAATGCCGCCTTGCCGGCTTGAAACCCGATGCAGCCGTCGTCGTCGCCACCGTCCGCGCCTTGAAATACAACGGCGGAGTAGAACGCGCCAACCTCGGCGAGGAAAACCTCGAAGCCTTGGCAAAAGGCCTGCCCAACCTGCTGAAACACATTTCCAACCTGAAAAACGTATTCGGTCTGCCCGTCGTCGTCGCCATCAACCGCTTCGTGTCCGACTCCGATGCCGAATTGGCAATGATTGAAAAAGCCTGCGCCGAACACGGCGTCGAAGTTTCCCTGACCGAAGTGTGGGGCAAAGGCGGCGCGGGCGGCGCAGATTTGGCGCGCAAAGTCGTCAACGCCATCGACAACCAACCCAATGAATTCCGCTTCGCCTACGATGTCGAGTTGAGCATCAAAGACAAAATCCGCGCCATCGCCCAAAAAGTGTACGGCGCGGAAGACGTCGATTTCAGCGCGGAAGCATCCGCCGAAATCGCCTCGCTGGAAAAACTGGGCTTGGACAAAATGCCCGTCTGCATGGCGAAAACCCAATATTCCCTGAGCGACAACGCCAAACTCTTGGGCTGCCCCAAAGGCTTCCGCATCACCGTGCGCGGCATCACCGTTTCCGCCGGCGCAGGCTTCATCGTCGCCCTGTGCGGCAACATGATGAAAATGCCCGGCCTGCCCAAAGTCCCCGCCGCCGAGAAAATCGACGTGGACGCAGACGGTGTGATTCACGGCTTGTTCTGATTTGAATCGGATGTGAAGTAAAACGGCAAAGAGGTCGTCTGAAAACGGGTTTCAGACGACCTTTTATTATTTGAAACGGTTTAAACTCAACCGCGACAACCCGTAGCGTGAGCTTTACCCACGAATCCTCCCCTGATGAATAGTCGTCTGAAAAGCTGGAGCAAACCCGCCGCATTGGTTTTCAGACGACCCTTTGTTTACGTGATCGCTTTGCCTTATCCTGATTTGAAGTTAATCCACTATAATACCGCCCATTGTTTTTAAACCGACGAAAGGTCGTCTGAAATGACTCAAAACGCAAGCAACCTCTGCTGGCTCGATATGGAAATGACCGGGCTTGACCCCGAACGCGAACGCATTATCGAAGTCGCCATGATTATCACCGACCCAGATTTGAACGTCTTGGCGCAGTCCGAAGTTTATGTCGTCCACCAAAGCGACGAACTGCTCGACGGCATGGACGCATGGAATACCGCCACCCACGGCCGCACGGGGCTGACGCAGCGCGTGCGCGAATCGCGGCTGACCGAAGCCGATGTGGAGCAAAAACTGCTAGACTTTATCGCGGAATGGATTCCCGAAAAAGCCACGCCGATGTGCGGCAATTCCATCCATCAAGACCGCCGCTTCATGGTCAAATACATGCCGCGCCTCGAAGCGTATTTCCACTACCGCAATCTGGACGTATCTACACTGAAAGAACTCGCCAAACGTTGGAATCCGCCCGTTGCCAAAGGCGTGGTAAAGCGCGGTTCGCATCAGGCTTTGGACGATATTCTCGAAAGCATCGAGGAAATGCGTTACTACCGCGGAAACTTCTTGAAACTGCCTGAGGCCGTCTGAAAACACCGTCGGCACACTTTTTCAGACGACCTCCCACCATCATGTCCTATCCATACCGCCAATCACTGCCCGACACGCCGCTGGACATCGTCGGCGACGTTCACGGCGAATTTGCCGCCTTTCAATCGCTGCTGCACCGGCTCGGCTACCGCGACGACGGTTTCCATCCGCGCGGGCGGCGGCTGGTGTTCGTCGGCGATTTGTGCGACCGCGGTCCCGACAGCCCCGCGATGCTGGCGTGGTTTAAACAGGCTTACGAACGTGGATGGGCATGGATGGTTTTGGGCAACCACGAATTGAACATCCTTGCCGACGACCCGAAAGACGGCTCCGGCTGGTTTTTTGATGTCCGCGCCGAAAAAGACGCCCATTACGCGCCGTGGCATTGCGTGGAAGAGAAAGAAAAAAACGAATTGCGCGCATGGCTGGCCGAACAGCCCTTGCTGCTGGAGCACGAAGACCTGCGCATCGTCCACGCCGCCTGGCTGCCGCCGCAAATCGAACGCCTCGAAGAAGCAAAGGGCGAAAGCCTGACCGCGCAATACCGCCGCTTCGATGCCGAGTTGAAACACCGCCTTCAGACGGCCTCTTGGTATCCCGACTACCTCTACGAACAGGCGCATTACGCCCCGCAGGCGGAAAATCCCGACCATGCGCCGCCGCCCATGCCCGCCAACGCGCGATACGAACTCGAACGCAGCCGCCTGCATCCGATACGCGCCCTCACCAGCGGCGTGGAGCGTCTGGCGGACGAGCCGTTTTACGCCGGCGGACGCTGGCGCGGTACGACCCGTTGCGCGTGGTGGGACGACTACCGCGACGATACGCCCGTCGTTATCGGCCATTATTGGCGCAGTTGGCAGCCGTCTCCCGCCGCCGTTGCCGCCGAACGGCTGTTGCTGCCGCCGCAGCCGGATGTCTGGCACGGGGCGCGGCGCAACGTGTTCTGCGTCGATTTCTCGATCGGCGCAAGCTGGCGGGCAAGGAAATTTCCGCAAAAATACCGTCCCGAACAGTTCAGGCTGGCGGCGTTGCGCTGGCCGGAGAAGGTGTTGGTGTTTGAGAACGGCGAATGCGCGGCGACGCGTTAGCCTGACAATAAACGGGCATACTCGCCCAACCCACAGAAAAGCAATCCATAAGTTTGAACGCCGATAAACCCGTCCCCTTGCGCAAACATTCTTCTGATTCAATCACGCCCAATAAAAAAAGCCGGCCGAACCTATTTAAGGTCCGACCGGCTTTTATCGTTTTAAAAATTAACGATGTCTGTGGACTTGGCTGCCGATGACGCCGCCTAATGCAGCGCCGCCCAAAGTAGAGCCGGTATCGCCACCGATCAAGTTACCCGCTACACCGCCCAATACCGCGCCAGTAGCAGTATTGCGTTGTGTTTGGGTCATGCCCGCACATGCACTCAGAGAAGTAGCAATGGCGATCAAGGTCAAAGTTTTAGTCAAGAAAGACTTGCTCATGGTGTGTTCTCCGTTGTGGGTTAACTCAGTGACGAAAGTATGTCACACCAAGTCATTAATATTTATTCCAATAAGTAAAGTCATTTTAAACTAGGATAACTTAACAGGCGGACAGTTAGAAAAAACCATAATCCGATAAATCAGACAAATTAAATAAAAGGTCGTCTGAAACTGTCTGTTTTTACCCACACACAGACTTTTCAGACGACCTCTTTTTCGCCACACAAACCGATTTAAGGCGCGACCCGTTTACGGTTTGCCGCAGCCAAAAGCGCGAGCATTTCTTCGGTGGTATCCCAGCCGATGCAGGCATCGGTAATGCTTTGCCCGTAAACCTCGGGCTTGTCCTGTCTGCCTTCAACCAAATGGCTTTCCACCATCACGCCCATAATATTGTCCTCGCCGTTTTCCAGTTGCGCGGCGACGTCTTGGGCAACTTCCATCTGCCGTCTGTAATCTTTACGGCTGTTTGCGTGGCTGCAATCGACCATCAGCTTGGGCGACAAACCGGCTTTTATCAATTGTTCCGCCGCCGATTTGACGTGTTCGGTACTGTAATTCGGCTCTTTACCGCCGCGCAGGATAACGTGGCAGTCGGGATTGCCACCGGTATGCACAATGGCGGAATGCCCCGCTTTGGTTACAGACAGGAAGTGATGCGGATGACTTGCCGCGCCAATCGCGTCGATGGCGATTTTCAGATTGCCGTCCGTACCGTTTTTGAAACCGACCGGACAAGACAGGCCGCTGGCGAGTTCGCGGTGTACCTGGCTCTCCGTCGTCCGCGCACCGATCGCGCCCCAAGAAATCAAGTCCGCGTAATATTGCGGCGTAATCATGTCGAGGAACTCTGTCGAAGCGGGCATGCCCATATTGTTCAGCGTCAGCAGCAAGCTGCGTGCCTGACGCAGACCGTAGTTGATGTCGAACGTGCCGTCCAAGTGCGGGTCGTTAATCAGACCTTTCCAGCCGACCGTCGTGCGCGGTTTTTCAAAATACACGCGCATCACAATCAGCAATTCTTTTTCATATTTCTTGCGCAACACCAGCAAACGTTCGGCGTATTCCAAGGCGGCTTTGGGGTCGTGGATGGAACACGGGCCGATAATCACCAGCAGGCGGTTGTCCTTGCCGTGAACCAAATCGGCGATTTCATGCCGCGTGCGGTGTACCAGCCCCGCCGCTTCCTCGGAAATCGGCAGCTCGTACAAATGGGCAATCGGCGGCAGCAGCTCTTTGACTTCTCTAATCTTAATATCGTCGGTAGGGTATTGTTGGGTCATTGTTATTGCTTTCAAATTCAGATAAATTAAGGCATAGATTACCTTCTTTACCTGTTTTAAACAAGCCTTTTAGCCATCTTACGGCAATTTTATTTCAAAAAATCAAATTTTTTCTGTTTTTATATATTTAAATTTCTAAAATTCAAATTTTTTCGCAATAAAATTTTGATTAATTCAATAAGCAATACCTGCGTTGTCAACAATTTTCATCCTTCCCCAATAATCCTCCCGTCTTCCGACAGCATCTTTTTGACGAATACCTCAAGCCCCTTCCATCCAAAACTTGACCGCGGACAAGCTCTGCTTTGTTTTTACGCAAGCCGACATATCATTCACATCGAAATGTAGTAAAATAACAAAATATCAAAGCAATATCGCGCAGCCTGTGTTGCTTATCCTACACAACCCGCCCTGCCGCATCATTAAAATAACCATATATTCGTCGCACATCCCACACATCCTTCCCGCCCTTACTGAAAAGCCGTCCTACCTTTCAGACGACCTTTCTTTTCAACCTCAAAACAAGGAGCGTTACAATGAAAGCAGCACGTTTTTACGATAAAGGCGACATCCGCATCGAAGACATCCCCGAACCGACCGTCGCCCCCGGCACCGTCGGCATCAACGTCGCCTGGTGCGGCATCTGCGGTACCGACCTGCACGAATTTATGGAAGGCCCGATTTTCATCCCGCCCTGCGGCCATCCGCACCCGATTTCCGGCGAGTCCGCGCCCGTAACGATGGGACACGAGTTCTCCGGCGTGGTTTATGCCGTCGGCGAAGGCGTGGACGACCTCAAAGTCGGGCAACACGTCGTGGTCGAGCCCTACATCATCCGCGACGACGTACCGACCGGCGAAGGCAGCAACTACCACCTCTCCAAAGACATGAACTTCATCGGTTTGGGCGGCTGCGGCGGCGGCCTTGCCGAAAAAATCGCCGTCAAACGCCGCTGGGTACATCCGATTTCCGACAAAATCCCGTTAGACCAAGCCGCTTTGATTGAACCCCTGTCCGTCGGCCATCACGCCTACGTCCGCAGTGGCGCGAAAGCAGGCGACGTCGCATTGGTCGGTGGCGCAGGCCCGATCGGTTTGCTGCTTGCCGCCGTATTGAAAGCCAAAGGCATCAAAGTCATCATCACCGAATTGAGCAAAGCGCGTAAAGACAAAGCCCGCGAATCCGGCGTTGCCGACTACATCCTCGACCCGTCCGAAGTCGATGTCGTCGAAGAAGTGAAAAAACTGACCAACGGCGAAGGTGTGGATGTGGCATTCGAATGCACCAGCGTCAACAAAGTTATGGATACTTTGGTAGAGGCCTGCAAACCTGCTGCCAACTTGGTCATCGTATCCATTTGGAGCCACCCCGCCACCATCAACGTCCACAGCGTTGTGATGAAAGAGCTGGACGTGCGCGGCACCATCGCCTACTGCAACGACCACGCCGAAACCATCAAACTGGTGGAAGAAGGCAAAATCAACCTCGAACCTTTCATCACCCAGCGCATCAAGCTCGACGAGCTGGTTTCTGAAGGCTTCGAGCGTCTGATTCACAACAACGAATCCGCCGTCAAAATCATCGTCAATCCCAACCTGTAAACGCCTGACGGATTGATAGAAACACAAAGGTCGTCTGAAAACCTCAAACCGAGATTTTCAGACGACCTTTTTATCTGCAAAGACAATTCACCCCATCATCCACAATATCCGTCGAGCTATTGTCCATCAGTTATTTCCCAACGCCCCCCAAACATCTGCAAAGGTCGTCTGAATGCCACGGTAAACGGTATGCCGATCCAAACGGAGGTACGGTTTGCCGCCCCATGACCTAAGGACACGGCTCACCCGGCTGAGTGCCGCGCTGATGCTGTGTTTCTACGCCCTGCCCTCTCCTGCTCAAGACATCCTGACGCAGGCGGTGCCTGCTGCCTACGAGCAGGCATGGCTGACCGTTTACCCGCAGGTCAAAGTCAACGGCAGCATACGCGACGGTATCGAACCTTTCATGTCGCGTAACGGCATACTGTATGCGCGCCCCGAATCTCTGCGCGCCTACGGTATTGCCCTGCCCGACGCAGAAGCTGCCGAAGCAGGCAAAAACGGCGTCGTGCCTGAAATTCAGGACAGCGCGTCCACACCCGGCGCAGGCGTATGGTTCGAACTCTCCACTATCCCCGGTTTGCAGGCGAAATACGATGCCGCCGCGCAAACCCTTGATCTCACCGCCCCCCTCGAATGGCAGCCCGACCTGAAAACCGCCCGAATCGGCGTGCCGCAGGAAAACCGCTACGCCATCGCCAAACCCGGCTTTGCCGCCGTTCTGAACTATGACACCAATATCTCGCGCAACCGCTCCGGCAACGGCACGCAGGGCGTTTTCGGCGAAATGCGCCTGAGCACGCCTTGGGGCTATCTGAACCACACCCAATTTGCCAACCGTAGCCGCAACAAAGAAAGCGGCTCCCACGGCAACACCGCCCGCCTGGATACCTACTGGCGCACCGTCTGGCCCGAACAAGGCATATCGCTGACCGTGGGCGACACCCTGACCGGACAAATCGGCTCATGGGGCGGCACACGCATCGGCGGTATCAAAATCTCCCGCACTTACAACACCCGCCCGTGGAAACAAACCGCCCCGCTGCGTTCCTACCTCGGTAAAAGCACCCTACCCGGCACGGTCGACCTCTACCTCGACGGCGTCAAACAAATGAGCCGCGACATCGAAGCGGGCGAATATGAACTCATCCTGCCGCCGTCCATCAGCGGCCGCAGCAACGCTCAAGTCGTCGCCACCGACGTACTGGGGCGCACCGTCGTCGTCGATATGCCGCTTTACGGCGGCAGCGGACTTTTGGCAAAAGGCTTGAACGAATGGTCGTTTGAAGCAGGCTACGTCCGCCGCGATTACGGCATCCGTTCCGCCAAATACCAATCCGACCCCGCCGCCTCTGGCACGCTGCGTTACGGCATCAGCAACACCCTGACCGCCCAAATCCACGGCGAAGCCGCGCGCGGCTACCGTCAGGCGGGCATTGCCGCCGATACCGTATTGGGTTCGCTCGGACAACTCAATCTTAATTATGCCGAAAGCCGCTTTGCGGGCAAGACAGGACGGCGCGGCAGCGCGTTTTTCAGCACCCAATGAGACAGGCTCTCCTTCAGCGCGGGCGCAAGCCGTACCAACGGACAATTTGCCGAACTGGGCGATACCGCATACGGCGCAGACTTTTTCAAAGCCACACGCCACCCCGCCACATCCGCTTCCGCATCCGCAGGCTGGAGCAGCGACAAACTCGGCTCATTCAGCCTGTCCTACGTCCATTCCCACACCGAAGGCAGCCCCGCCGACGGCGTAGGCTCGTTCGGCTGGAGCCGCAGCTTCAAAAACCGCACCTCGCTCTACGCCGGCGCCAATAAAAACTTCCGCAACAAGCGCGAACTGAGTTTCCACGCAGGCCTCTCCATCAGCCTCGACAACGGCTATTCGACCTCCGCAGGCATCAGTAGAAACAAACACAACAACAGCTATCAGGCAACCCTGAACAAAACCAGCAGCGGCATGGGCAGCACCAGCTGGGGCATAGGCTGGCAGCAAAACGACAATGCAAACGGCAGCCGCAGCAATACCTTCAACGGCAACATCCGCCATCAAAACACCTACGGCGACGGCTGGGCAAACGTTTACAGCCAGAGCGGCAACAGCAACTGGAACGCAGGCTGGAGGGGTGGCCTCGTCCTCATGGGCGGCAGCCTCTTCGCCACCCGCCAAGTCAACGACAGTTTCGCCGTCGTCAGCACCGGCGATATGGCGGACGTCCCCATCCGCGCAGGCGGCATGCCCGTAGGCAAAACCAACCGCAAAGGGCTGGCACTGATCCCCAGCCTCTCCGCCTACCAAAAAAACACTGTCAGCGTCGATATCGCCGAATTGCCGCTGGACGTTCAGCTTGAACACACTGTCGCCGAAATCGCCCCGCCCGAACGCTCGGGCATGCGCGTCGAATTCAAAATCCAGCGCACCCGCGCCGCCACCATGACGCTGAAAGACGCACAAAACCAATTACTCCCGAGCGGCGGCAGCATTACTGCCGAAGACGGCACACCAGCAGCCGTAACCGGCTTCGACGGCAAAACATATATTGAAAACATGAAAGAAGGTATAAACCGCTTCACCGTCGCCCTCCCCGAAAACGGCGGCACTTGCACCTTCGAAGCGGACTACCCTGAAACACACAATCTGGATTCCATCCCGGAACTGGGAGACATCATATGCAGATAAATATAAAGAGAGGTCGTCTGAAAACCGCAAACCGTCTTTTCCAACAAATGACATTGCCTGTCGTATTCGGACTGCTGTCCCTGTCCGCAGGACAGACTTGGGCAAACAGCGGTGTAGCCGGAAGGTTTGTACAATGCACAGCGACGGTACAAGGCAACGGAACCTTCAAAGGTCATCCTGCCTTGGTATTCGGAAGTCAAAGCAATGGGATCAACCTCCTAAACAACAACCAGCCGGAAGATATTCAAGCGACCATCCACTACCAATGCACCAATAATGACACCTATACCGTAAAAGTACGCTTGTGCTTCAATATTGACGGAGGTCAGGGTTCACCGACTACATTTAATCCCCGAAGAATGACTCACTCTAATAGTAACAACCAAACACTGCAACTATCCTTACTTAAACCCGATAATACCAACTGGGGAACGGGTAACACGCCAAACTCCCCCAGCAGTGTCGGAACAGGTGTCATGCGTATCGGGCTAAAGGGCACCTTTACTGGCAGTATCCCCATCAGAGCTAGATTAGTCAGCGGGCAAAGCAACACCATCCCCACTACGGCTTCGGATTATTACATTGCAGACTTTACCGGCGACTCCACCGTATTAAACTGGAAGGCAGAACGTTATGGTACTCCTGACCCTTCAGATTGCGGAAACGACTTGAATACAGGACAACGCTTCCCTTTTGTCGTCCAAGCCCATGTTGCGCCCGTCTGCGAATTCATCTCCGCCGACGATATCGATTTCGGCACACACACCGCCGGCAGTACCAACCTGAAGCAGTCGGGCAACCTCACTGTCCGCTGTACCAACGGCACACCCTACACCGTCGGTCTGATTCCTTCCAACGGCAATCAGGAAGGCAGCGGCGAGATGAAATCCACCAATCCCGCCAACACCGACAAAGTCCCCTACCGCCTCAAAAAAGGCACTAATACAAACGCCCACCTCTGGGGCAACCAGCCTTCCGGTACGGGCAGCTGGCAAAAAGCCACCGGCGACGGCAGCAGCAAGACATACACCGTTGCGGCAGAAGTCAAAAACACCGACTACACCCCGGGCGAGTATCAAGACAAAGTAACCGTCGATATCCGATACTGATCCGATAGGTCGTCTGAAAAACAGTGTGGCATTTCAGTTAGCAAAATACTTGCTCGAACTGTGCTTTCAATGATGCCGGCGTTCCTGCAAAACCTTGAATCCTTCCTAAATGCAAGCCTGCGACTTACTGTCAGGTTTGCTTTCGGAACATTCCGGTTTGGCAGGAACGCTTTTTTTCAGACGACCTCCCCCATACACTCCCGAAACAGCATAAAAAACTTTACATTTACCTCAAACAGGTTTAAAACTCTTCCTTTTCCCCTATTCAGAAATTTGTTAACAATTTCCCCCTAAGGAGCTCAACATGAAAGTAGGTTTCGTCGGCTGGCGCGGCATGGTCGGTTCGGTTTTGATGCAGCGTATGAAAGAAGAAAACGACTTCGCCCACATTCCCGAAGCGTTCTTCTTTACCACTTCCAACGTCGGCGGCGCTGCCCCTGATTTCGGTCAGGCAGCCAAAACATTATTGGATGCCAACGATGTTGCCGAATTGGCAAAAATGGACATCATCGTTACCTGTCAAGGTGGCGATTACACCAAATCCGTCTTCCAACCCCTGCGCGACAGCGGCTGGAACGGCTACTGGATTGACGCGGCGTCATCCCTGCGCATGAAAGACGACGCGATTATCGTCCTCGACCCCGTCAACCGCAACGTCATCGACAACGGCCTCAAAAACGGCGTGAAAAACTACATCGGCGGCAACTGCACCGTTTCCCTGATGCTGATGGCGCTGGGCGGCCTGTTCCAAAACGATTTGGTCGAATGGGCAACCAGCATGACCTACCAAGCCGCTTCCGGCGCGGGCGCGAAAAACATGCGCGAACTCATCAGCGGCATGGGCGCGATTCACGCCAAAGTGGCAGACGAGCTTGCCGATCCTTCCAGCGCGATTCTCGACATCGACCGCAAAGTATCCGATTTCCTGCGCAGCGAAGACTATCCGAAAGCCAACTTCGGCGTACCGCTCGCCGGCAGCCTGATTCCGTGGATTGACGTGGACTTGGGCAACGGCCAGTCCAAAGAAGAATGGAAAGGCGGCGTGGAAACCAACAAAATCCTCGGCCGCAGCGACAATCCGACCGTAATCGACGGTTTGTGCGTCCGCATCGGCTCTATGCGCTGCCACAGCCAAGCCATCACCCTGAAGCTGAAAAAAGACCTGCCCGTCTCCGAAATCGAAGCGATTTTGGCAGGCGCGAACGACTGGGTGAAAGTCATCCCCAACGAAAAAGAAGCCAGCATCCACGAGCTGACCCCCGCCAAAGTAACCGGCACGCTGTCCGTCCCCGTCGGACGCATTCGCAAACTGGGCATGGGCGGCGAATACATCAGCGCGTTCACCGTCGGTGACCAACTCTTGTGGGGCGCAGCCGAACCCCTGCGCCGCGTGTTGCGCATCGTGTTGGGCAGTTTGTAAGATTCGCAGGTCAAACAAAAAAGCAACGGTTTATCCGTTGCTTTTTTTATGGCAAAGAAAACAGCATTCAACAAGGCGGAGCGATGCCGTTCCGACTTTAACCGACTCACCCTATGAAAAGGTCGTCTGAAACCCGAAATCCGGTTTTCAGACGACCTCTTGCCATTCAAACAGGGAAACCGTTTGCCTGAAGCCCGTTTATGTTTCGGGCTGTTTCAGACGACCTCTCCCCTTTTCTGTTTGCCGGTTAAATACCGCGCAGCAATTCGTTGACGCTGGTTTTGGCGCGGGTTTGCGCGTCCACGCGTTTAACGATGACGGCGCAGTAGAGGCTGTGGCTGCCGTCTTTGGAAGGCATGCTGCCAGATACGACAACCGAGCCTGCCGGTACGCGGCCTTGGTAGATTTCGCCGGTAGTGCGGTCGAAGATTTTAGTAGATTGTCCGATGAACACGCCCATGGAAATCACGCTGCCTTCTTCGACAATCACGCCTTCGACGATTTCGGAACGCGCGCCGATGAAGCAGTTGTCTTCAATAATGGTCGGGCTGGCTTGCAGGGGTTCGAGTACACCGCCGATGCCGACGCCGCCGCTCAAGTGAACGTTTTTACCGATTTGGGCGCAAGAGCCGACGGTCGCCCAAGTATCGACCATCGCGCCTTCGTCAACGTATGCGCCGATGTTGACATAAGACGGCATCAAAACGACGTTTTTGGCAACAAAGCTGCCGCGGCGCGCAACGGCACCGGGTACGGCGCGGAAACCGGCAGCGCGGAATTCGTCTTCAGACCAGTCGGCAAACTTGGTCGGCACTTTGTCGAAGTATTTGTTCACGCCGTCGTTGAGGACTTCGTTGTCTTGGATGCGGAACGACAGCAACACGGCTTTTTTCGCCCATTCGTTGACTTTCCATTCGCCCACGCCCAAGCGTTCAGCAACGCGCAGTTTGCCTGAATCGAGTTGGCGGATGGTTTCCAACACGGCTTCTTTGACTTCGGGGGTAACGGTGGTCGGGGTGATGTCCGCACGGTTTTCAAAGGCGGTTTCGATGATGTTTTGCAAAGACATGGGGATTCCTTTTGAAGAGGGTAAAAGGTCGTCTGAAAAATTCGGATGACCTGCAAACAGGCGGTATTTTGCCATGTAAACGCTTTGCCGTCAGCTTTTGCGGGAATGCGGCAATCTTCCGGACAATCCGAGCTTCCATAAACCGTCCCTGCCCGCTTAAAACAAATCGGCACAATCAAACAAAAAAGGTCATCTGAAAACCTAAAACAAGGGTTTTCAGACGACCTTTTGGCAAGTCCCTGAATCAGCCTGCCGATTCTACGCCATAAGGTTTGTTTGACGTTTTGATGGTCAGGGTCAGTACGGCGGCGATGATAAGGAGGGCACCGGCAAAAGTCATGGCATGTCCCGGGTCGGCGCCGAGCAAGTTCTCATAGATTTTACTGAAGGTAAGGGTTTGGATCAGCATCGGAATCACAATCATCATGTTGACGATGCCCATATACACGCCGTAGCGTTCTTTCGGGATGGAATGCACGACAATCATAAACGGTACGCCCATCATACTTGCCCAGCCGATACCGAAGCCGATCATCGGGGCGAGCATCATGTTTTTATCGGTAACATGCGGAATCGCCAAAAGGGCAAGTGCGGCAAGGGTAACGGCAAAGGCATGGACGTATTTGGCGGCGTATTTGCGCGCCATCCACATCAACCCGAAGGCAGAAATAAAGGTCACGACGTTGTAAAAGCCATTGACCACACCGGTCCATGCCACTGCGTCCTCATATGCGACTTTGTTGGCAGAGGTAGCATTCCATATAGATTTGGCGAGACTGTGGGAGATGTATTGCCAGTAGATGAAGAGTGCGTACCATTGGAAGAGGTAAACCGAAGCGAGCTGCCACAAGGGTTTCGGCATGTCTTTAATAGCATGGTAAATTTCTTTAATGGCTTCAACAGGACCACCGGATTGGGCTTTAATCGCCGCCAGCTCTTCAGGAGACGGCTCATGTTCGGGGGTGGACAATACGGTCACTAAAACAGAGCCGATGGAGCAGACGGCGCCAATATAGAACGAGCCGAATACCCAGTAGGGGATGCCCGCTTCGGAGGTTTGGTTCAACCAGTCGATTTTCTTGAAGGCATAGAGCGATATGTTGGCAAGGGTAATGCCCAAGCCGGTAAACACGGACTGCATCAGGAAACCTGTGGATTGCTGGCGTTCGGGGACGGTATCGGCGATGAAGGCGCGGAAAGGCTCCATAGCGGTATTGTTGCTGATGTCTAAGAGCCACAGCAGCAATACGGCAACCCACAATGCGGTAACGTGCGGATAGAAGAACAGACACAAGCTGCAACCGATGGCGCCGAGCAGGAAATACGGACGGCGGCGGCCGAGTCCGGGAATCCATGTGCGGTCGCTCATGGCACCGATAAGGGGCTGCACCAGCAAACCGGTAATCGGTCCTGCCATATTGAGGTAAGGCAGTTTTGCAGGGTCAGCTTGCAAGAAACTGAAAATCGGGTTGATGGCGGTTTGCTGCAAACCGAAGCTGTATTGGATGCCGAAGAAGCCGAAGTTCATCAGCATAATCTGGCGAAGCGTCAGGGATACTTGTGGGGAAATCTTCATTTTGAAGCGACTCCTGGACTTTATAAGAAGAAAACATGGAACAACAAACTGCGGGAAACACTGCATAGTCGAAGCGGTTGGGCCGCTTTCTTTATTTTTGGGTGTATCGTGTCGATACGTTGCAAATGGATAGTATGATGTGTTGTTTGTGTTTTCAGACGACCTTTTATTGTCGTATTGTGTCTGCTTCATGACGCAGACGTCGTCTGAAAGGATGTTTTACTTCAATGCCGTGACCGACTGCCGCCAAATCGTTTCTCCGACAACCCGAACGGGCGGACGGGCGGTTTCTTTGGTCTCGATAATGTCGAACAGGATTTCCGCCGCCAGCGCGCCCATGCGCATATAGGGCAGCTCGGTGCTAGTCAGCGGCGGGAACAGGGTTTCGGCAATCGCGCTGTGGTTGTCGTAACCTGCCACCGATACCTGCTCCGGAACGCGTACGCCGCGCGTCCTCAAAATGCCGTAAACGCGGACCGCCATTTCGTCGTTGCCGCAGCAAATGACCGTCGGCGGGTCGGCAAGCGACAACAGCTTCAACACTGCCGCAATCAAAGGTTCGCTGTCGTTGGCAAAGTCGGTGATGCCGGTTTGCACCAAGTCAGGATCGAACACCATGTCCGATTCGCCCAAAGCGCGGCGGTAGCCCGACAAACGCAGCCGCGTCGCTTCTGCGCCTGCCTGCAAGGTGATATAGGCGATACGGCGGTGTCCGTGACGGATGATGTTGCGTACCAAATCGTATTGCCCGCGCTCGTCGTCCGGCAAAACCGACGGCGTACCCGCCGCGTCGAAACAGTTGACCAAAACCATCGGGCAGCGGTTGGGCATTTCGGGCAGGACGATTTCGCGGTGCGATTCGGTTACATACAAAATGCCTTCCGCGCGGTGTTCCATAAACGTCCTGACCAGAGGGTCGATTTGCTCGTAGCGGTTGTCCGTATCCGCAATCATCAGCGTTTTGCCCGCTTCGCGGATTTTCTGCTGGATGCCTTTGATTAAAAACATATCCGGCAGACCGTGTACCCCGCCGTATTCGCCCGTGCGCGAGATGGCGCCGGTAATCAGTCCGACCAAGTCCGAGCGGTTCGACCGCATCACCCGCGCCGCCGAAGACGGGATATAACCCAAAGCCGCAATCGCAGTTTCGACTTTTGCACGGGTTTTATCGCTGACCGGCGCATCGCCGTTGATGACGCGGCTGACCGTTTTGGGTGAGACGCCCGCATAAGCAGCAACATCATAAATTGTAGCCATCTTACGACTCCCGCCTCATCCCTGTTTCATTTGATTACGAAGCATATCACACCTGACATCGGTGTCATACCGAAAAATTTACAGAACTTTGATAAAAATCAATCATATAAATTGCATATTGCATACAATTCTTAACCAAGCCGACTCCCCGCATTCGCCAAACCCGCGCCCCTTTGTTAAACTACATACGACTACATATAGTGGATTAACTTTAAATCAGGACAAGGCGACGAAGCCGCAGACAGTACAGATAGTACGGCAAGGCGAGGCAACGCCGTACTGGTTTAAAGTTAATCCGCTATAAATATTCACCCTATCGAACCAATCACCACAACGACAATCTATAACTGAATCACATCCCCCGAATGAGCGGGGCGAACCCAATTCCGAAGGAAACCCGATGACCGCATTTACCGAAGCATGGCAAGCCCTTGAACAACACCGGCTCGACACACAACACATCCACCTGCGCGACCGCTTCGCCGCCGAACCCGACCGCTTCGGCAATATGCACGAAACCCTCGACGGCCTCCTCTTCGATTACAGCAAAAACCGCCTCGGCGAAGACACTTTGCAACTCTTGTGCCACCTTGCCGAAGCCTCGCCCCTAGCCGGACAGATGCACGCCATGCAAAACGGCGAAAAAATCAACCTCAGCGAACACCGCGCCGTCCTCCATACCGCCTTGCGCCTGCCGCCCGACGCCGCGCCCGTTTACGTTGACGGCGAAAACATCCTCCCCAAAATCCACCGCGAACTCGACCGCGCCCTCGCCTTCGCCGAATCACTCAACAACGGCAGCCACAGGGGCATCACCGACAAACCCATCACCGACTTCGTCCACATCGGCATAGGCGGCTCCGACCTCGGCCCCAGAATGTGCGTAGAAGCCCTCAAAGCCTACCGCCAAAACATCCGCGTCCACTTCGTCAGCAATTCAGACGACGCCGACATCAGCCGCACACTCGCCCACCTCAAGCCCGAAACCACCGTATTCAGCATCGCCAGCAAATCCTTCCGCACGCCCGAAACCCTGCTCAACGCCTACGCCGCCCGCGCTTGGTATCGTGATGCAGGTTTGCCCGAATCCGGCATCTACCGCCACTTCTGCGCCATCTCCTCCGACGTTGCCGCCGCCCGAAACTTCGGCATCGCCCCCGACAACGTCTTCGCCATGTTCGACTGGGTCGGCGGACGCTATTCCGTCTGGTCAACCATCGGCCTGCCCGTCATGGTCGCCGTCGGCACCGACCGCTTCCGCGAACTCCTCGCCGGCGCGCACGCCATGGACACCCACTTCTTCCAAACCCCCTACCGCCGCAACATCCCCGTCCTCATGGCGCTCATCAGCATCTGGTACAACAACTTCCAGCACGCCGACGGACAAACCGCCGTCCCATACAGCCACAACCTGCGCCACCTCCCCTCGTGGCTCAACCAGCTCGACATGGAAAGCCTCGGCAAAAACCGCACCGCCGACGGCCGTCCCGTCCCCCACACCACAGGCGGCATCGTCTTCGGCGAAGAAGGCGTCAACTGCCAGCACGCCTATTTCCAACTCCTCCACCAAGGCACACGGCTTATCCCCTGCGACTTCATCGTCCCCATGACCACCGCCTACGGCATCAACCGCCAACACCGCTTCACCGTCGCCAACGCCTTCGCCCAAGCAGAAGCCCTGATGAAAGGCAAAACCCTCGAAGAAGTCCGCGCCGAGCTTGCCGACCTGCCCGAAGCCGAACGCGAACGCCTCGCCCCGCAAAAAGAATTCCCCGGCAACCGCCCGAGCAACAGCCTCCTCCTCAGCGCCACCGACCCCCGCCGCCTCGGCATGCTCATGGCGGCATACGAACACCGCACCTTCGTCCAAGGCGCGGTTTGGGGCATCAACTCCTTCGACCAATGGGGCGTCGAATACGGCAAAGAACTCGCCAAAACCATCGAACCCGAACTCGACCGCGGCAACCCGCAGCACGACAGTTCCACCAACGGCCTCATCGCCTTCTACCGCGCCAGCCAAAACCGATAGGCAGTCCAAACATGAAAGGTCGTCTGAAAACCTACATCGGGTTTTCAGACGACCTTTGTGTCTATCATTTTCGTGGACAGAGTCCACGCTACGGTGCAAGTGTTACCAACAGACCGCGTAGCGTGGGCTTTGCCCACGAGCCATTGAAGATTCCAACAAACAACCCGCCGAAAATCCCAGACGCAAAAAAAGCAGACCCAACAGGTCTGCTTTCGATCTTTCCTATTAATCCAGATTCAACACCGCGGAAGTGTAAACGTCCTGCACGTCGTCCAAATCTTCCAGCGCATCAATCAGTTTCTGCATTTTGACGGCATCTTCGCCGGAGAGTTCGGTTTCGTTTTGGGCGCGCATGGTGACGTCGCCGTCAACGGATTTGTAGCCTGCGGCTTCCAATGCCGCTTTCACACCCGCCCAATCGTTCGGAGCGGTGATGACTTCGATGGAGCCGTCGTCGTTGGCAATCACGTCTTCCGCACCAGCTTCCAGAGCGGCTTCCATCAGCGCGTCTTCGTCAACGCCGGGTTCGAACACCAGATAACCCTGATGCACGAAGTTGAACGCCACGCAGCCGTCGGTGCCCAAGTTGCCGCCGTTTTTGGTGAACGCATGACGCACGTCGGCGACGGTGCGGGTTTTGTTGTCGGTCAGGCAGTCCACCATCAGCGCCGCGCCGCCGATGCCGTAGCCTTCGTAGCGCAACTCGATGTATTCCACGCCTTCCAAATTGCCCGTACCTTTGTCGATGGCGCGTTGCACGTTGTCTTTGGGCATATTGTTTTCGGCGGCTTTTTCCAAAGCCAGGCGCAGGCGCGGGTTGGCGCCGGGATCGCCGCCGCCCATGCGGGCTGCGACGGTGATTTCTTTAATTAAACGGGTAAAGATTTTGCCGCGTTTGGCATCTTGACGGGCTTTTTTATGCTGGATATTCGCCCACTTGCTATGACCTGCCATATATGGATTCCTTTCGATTTTCCGCCTTATCCGGCGGACTCTTGCTCATTTTTAAAGGGCGCATTTTAACATAGGTTGAATATACCTAAAATATTCAGACGACCCTGCATTCTGCCTAAAAGGTCGTCTGAAAACGCCGATAGCGCCCGACAAACGAAAAAATCTTGTCTTTGCCCAAACCTGACCCTTTTTTTCGTTTGCCTCACAAAAGGTTTACGGTATCATGCAGGCCTGCTTCAGGATTGTTGACAACTTGGGGCGAAACGGACGAAGCCGGCCTGCTCGCCGCGCCGTCCGACACAACGGCATTCAACGGAGTAACCGCCGCCGGATGCCGTCATCTGTTCATTTTTCAATATAAGGTTTGTAATTATGGAAAAAACATTGTCTGCACTGGTGGGCGCAGTCAATCTGATTCTGTGGGACTACCTGCTGATTTACGCCCTTTTGGGCATCGGCCTGTTTTTCACACTCTATCTGGGTGCGCCGCAGATTACCAAATTTGGCGAAGGCCTCAAATCCGTTTTCGGCGGTTTGTTTTCCAAAAAAGACAAAGACGATAAATCTTTGTCGCAATTCCAAGCGCTCGCCGTTGCCGTCTCCGCCCAAATCGGCACGGGCAACGTCGCCGGTGTGGCAACCGCCATTACCGCAGGCGGACCGGGCGCGATTTTCTGGATGTGGCTTTCCGCCGTCTTGGGGATGTCCACGATTTTTGCCGAAGCCCTGCTCGCGCAAAAATACCGTGTCGTCAGCCACGGCAAATACATCGGCGGCCCCGCGTTCTACATCACACACGGTCTGACCCCGAAAATCGGGCGCGGCGCGGCGCGTTTCTTATCGGGCTTCTTCTCCATCGCCCTGATTATCGCACTAGGTTTTATCGGTAACGCCACGCAGGCAAACTCCATCGCCTCCTCCGTTACCATCGCCTTTAACGTACCGGCATTGGCAGTAGGCATCACCCTCGCCATCCTTGCGGGCATGATTATCGTCGGCGGCGTAAACCGCATCGCCAACATCGCCCAATTCGTCGTACCGTTTATGGCGATTATCTATATTTTGTGTGCGGTCGTTATCTTGTTTGAATTCTCCGACCACATCGTACCGATGTTCAACCACATCTTTACCGCCGCCTTCAATCCCGAAGCTGTGTTAGGCGGCGCAGCGGGTATCGGTATGCGCGAAGCCGTCCGTTACGGCGTGGCACGCGGGCTGTTTTCCAACGAAGCGGGTATGGGTTCGACGCCGCATGCGCACGCAACTGCCGACGTGAACCACCCCGTTCAACAAGGCTTGGCGGCATTTATCGGCGTCTTCATCGACACCATCTTGGTCTGCACCGCCACCGCGCTGATTATCCTCCTGACCGATGCCAACCTTTCCGGCGAACAAGGCGCGGCGGTGACCCAATTCGCCTTCAGTAAAGCCTTCCCCGGCTTCGGTTCGCAACTGCTCGCCGTCTGCCTGACCTTCTTCGCCTTCACCACCATCATCGGCTGGTACTACTTCGGCGAGTCCAACATCCGCTTCCTCTTCAGGGGAAAACACTTGGGCATCTACCGCGCGCTCGTGCTGCTGGCTATCGTGTTGGGCACGCTGGGCAAAGTCGATTTGGTTTGGAGCCTGTCCGATATGTTCAACGGCTTCATGGTCATCCCTAACTTAATCGCCCTATTCCTCCTGCGCAAAGAAATCCGCGCCGTTTACGACGATTATCTGGCGCAGAAAAAAGCAGGCAAAGGCTTGTCCTACCAATATGAATTCCACGAATTCCACGACAAGGCTTAATCCGCAATCGTGAAAAGGTCGTCTGAAAATTTTCAGACGACCTTTTTTATCCCCTAATCATTGAACCGATTAATGTTTTTTTGTACAATCCCCGCCATCTCAACCATTCCTCAGGCCGTCGGAAAAGCGGCCTGAACCTTTTTGCAAAGAAAGCCCATGTCCCAAGAAATCCTCGACCAAGTGCGCCGCCGCCGCACGTTTGCCATCATCTCCCACCCTGACGCGGGTAAAACCACGCTGACCGAAAAACTCTTGCTGTTTTCAGGTGCGATTCAGAGCGCGGGTACGGTAAAAGGCAAGAAAACCGGCAAATTCGCCACTTCCGACTGGATGGAAATCGAGAAGCAGCGCGGCATTTCCGTGGCATCAAGCGTGATGCAGTTCGACTACAAAGACCACACCGTCAACCTCTTGGACACGCCGGGACACCAAGACTTCTCCGAAGACACCTACCGCGTATTGACCGCCGTGGACAGCGCATTGATGGTCATCGACGCGGCAAAAGGCGTGGAAGCGCAAACCATCAAACTCTTGAACGTCTGCCGCCTGCGCAATACGCCGATTGTCACGTTCATGAACAAATACGACCGCGAAGTGCGCGATTCTTTGGAATTGCTGGACGAAGTGGAAAATATTTTAAAAATCCGCTGCGCGCCCGTCACTTGGCCGATCGGCATGGGCAAAAACTTCAAAGGCGTGTACCACATCCTGAACGACGAAATCTATCTCTTTGAAGCCGGCGGCGAACGTCTGCCGCACGAGTTCGACATCATCAAAGGCATCAACAATCCCGAATTGGAACAACGCTTTCCGCTGGAAATCCAGCAGTTGCGCGACGAAATCGAATTGGTGCAGGCTGCTTCCAACGAGTTCAATCTCGACGAATTTCTCGCCGGCGAACTCACGCCCGTGTTCTTCGGTTCGGCGATTAACAACTTCGGTATTCAGGAAATCCTCAATTCATTGATTGACTGGGCGCCCGCGCCGAAACCGCGCGACGCGACCGTGCGCATGGTCGAGCCGGACGAGCCGAAATTTTCCGGATTTATCTTTAAAATCCAAGCCAATATGGACCCGAAACACCGCGACCGCATCGCCTTTTTGCGCGTCTGCTCCGGCAAATTCGAGCGCGGCATGAAGATGAAACACCTGCGTATCAACCGCGAAATCGCCGCCTCCAGCGTGGTTACATTCATGTCGCACGACCGCGAGCTGGTGGAAGAAGCCTACGCGGGCGACATCATCGGCATCCCGAATCACGGTAACATCCAAATCGGCGACAGCTTCTCCGAAGGCGAACAACTGGCATTCACCGGCATCCCCTTCTTCGCACCCGAACTGTTCCGCAGCGTCCGAATCAAAAACCCGCTGAAAATCAAGCAACTGCAAAAAGGTTTGCAACAACTCGGCGAAGAAGGTGCGGTTCAAGTCTTCAAACCGATGAGCGGCGCAGATTTGATTTTGGGCGCGGTCGGCGTGTTGCAGTTTGAAGTCGTTACCTCGCGCCTCGCCAACGAATATGGCGTGGAAGCCGTGTTCGACAACGCATCCATCTGGTCGGCGCGCTGGGTATCGTGCGACGACAAGAAAAAACTGGCGGAGTTTGAAAAAGCCAATGCGGGCAATCTGGCGATAGACGCAGGCGGCAACCTCGCCTACCTCGCCCCCAACCGCGTGAATTTGGGACTCACGCAGGAACGCTGGCCGGACATCGTGTTCCACGAAACGCGCGAGCATTCGGTGAAATTGTAATAGATTTAAAAGGTCGTCTGAAACCCTGACAGGACAGACGATTAGAATCTTTTTTATGCAATCTACGTCTATGATTTGAAGGAATGTTGATGAAAAAACAAATTGTATTGGCTGTTGCCCTGCTTCTGACCACTGCTGCCGCAAATGCCGGCGGAGCCAAACTCTCCTGCGGCAAACAGAAATGGGATGGAACAGAATTTGGCGTGACCAAATGCCGTTATTCAGGTAACTCTTTATCTGACGCTTATACTGCTGCTTTAAAAAAAGAGGGGCAAAACGGAGTACTGCCCAAAACCCTGCCAACCCGTAATATGAAACGTCAAATAAACGAAGAAACGGAAACCTCCATTCAATGGACCGGCAAAAAAATAGTCAATGTTTGCGTAAATAGCGAGGGATTCGATTGTTTCGAATTGAAACAGCAAAAAGATCATGTGGATGTTACATTTACAGTCGCAACACCATAAATCTTGGTTTAGGTCGTCTGAAAACTCAGTATGGCAACAAGTATGGATACTTGATACAGCCGACCAATTTAGCCTAATTCGGAGAAAATCATGCAAAAACTGCTTTTAGCGGCAGTATTCATGGCAAGTATGCAATTTGC
This sequence comes from uncultured Neisseria sp., assembly GCA_963532335.1. Lineage (GTDB taxonomy): Bacteria > Pseudomonadota > Gammaproteobacteria > Burkholderiales > Neisseriaceae > Neisseria. Next base: position 34,663 of record CAUSKT010000015.1, read on the forward strand.
TGCCGCCGAACGCGCACCCATAGCAATTCCTAAAAAAGTACAGGAAGCCATCAATGAAGATAAACAAACCTGCCGTGAAATGGGGGGAAAATTCTCTGTTGGTCAAGCTTTGGATATTATCGATTTGAATAACGACGGTTATCATGATTTTGTTTACGACATGAGCAAGGTCACTTGCGCCAACGCACCCGATCTGGGCGGCTCCGGCGGCTGGGCGGTCACTGTTTTTGCAGGCCAGCCGGATGGTTCTGCCAAACAGGCATTTCTTCATGGCGCAGTCGGAACAAAAATCATCGGCAACAAACTTTATTTAGGCGTGGGTGGAGAATTATGCGGCGAAGACACACGCGGTAAAGTACGCGCACAATATCAAAATTGTATCCGTCCGCTACAATGGAATGCACGCAAGAAAGTGTTTGAGTTTGCGCCCGTCTCACAGAAAAAACCTTTCCCAAAAAGCTTGCAGCGTTAAGGAAAAAGTAAATCAGTCGGTCGTCTGAAACCCGTAAACTGCATCTTCACAAAGGTGCAGTTTTTTATCCCTGCCTGCAACTAGGTGCTTCATCTTTTTAGGTATGACGACAACCATGAGTGTTGCAGTTTAAAATTAAAAAAGCCGAGTCCTGCAATATACAGAACTCGGCTTATAGAAAACGTCCGAACAATCTCTTATACGCGCCCAAATTTTGCCGGGCAATTCAAGTTTTCAGACGACCTTTTAGCGTATCAAACCATCCGTTTTATTCAAACGGGCGTACTTCCAAACCGAACATACGGCGGGCAGTGTTCAGCATTTGGCAGCTGAAGCCCCACTCGTTGTCGTACCAAGCGAACACTTTGACCATGTTGCCGTCGGTTACTTTGGTCAACGTTGCGTCAAAGGTACTGGCTTGGGTGGTGTGGTTAAAGTCCATAGACACCAGCGGCAGTGTGTTGTAGCCCAACACGCCTTTCAGACGACCTTCTTCTGAGGCGGCCTTCATCAGCGCATTGATTTCTTCGACACTCGTATCGCGCGCGGCTTGGAAGCTCAAGTCCACCAATGAAACATTGACGGTCGGCACGCGGATGGCAAGGCCGTCGAGTTTGCCTTTCAATTCGGGCAAGACCAAACCGACGGCTTTCGCCGCGCCGGTTTTGGTTGGAATCATGTTTTCAACACCGCTTCGGGCGCGGCGCAAGTCTTTATGGCGCACGTCGGTCACGGTTTGGTCGTTGGTCAGGGCGTGGATGGTGGTCATCGCGCCTTTGACGATGCCGATGTTTTCGCTCAATACTTTGGCGACGGGGGCGAGGCAGTTGGTGGTGCAGGAAGCATTGGAGATGACGGTCATGTCGTCGGTAATCACATCGTCGTTCACGCCGTAGACGATGGTCGCGTCAACGTCAGCCTCGCCCGGCGCGGAAATCAGCACTTTTTTCGCGCCGCTTTCAAGATGGACATTGGCTTTGGATTTGCTGGTGAACGAGCCGGTGCATTCCATCACCAAGTCCACGCCCAAGTCGCGCCAGGGCAGTTCGGCAGGGTTGCGGGTGGAGAAGAACGGGATTTTGCGGCCGTTGATGATGAGGTGGGTCGCATCGTGGGAAATATCGGCATTAAAGCGGCCGTGGACGGTGTCGAATTTGGTCAGATGGGCGTTAGTTTCGAGGCTGCCGCTGGCGTTGACGGCGACGACTTCAAGTTGGTCTTGCAGGTTGTAATCGTAGATGGCGCGTAATACTTGGCGGCCGATGCGGCCATATCCGTTAATGGCGACTTTAATGCCCATGTTTTTTCCTTTTGGGGTATAGGGTGGTTAACTGATTCGCACATTATAGCAAATTTGTAGTGTGATGTAATTAACATTTTATCAAATAAATCTTGTTCAATCATATCTGCTTATTTTTATACCAAAAAGATAATGAATTATTTTGTTCTACAAAATACCATATAAGGAAATTTATATTTCAATTATATTTAAAATATCCGCATTTAATCTTGGTTTTCCGCTCTCTCAAAAAAGGGAAAACCCGCATCTTTCTGATTTTATTTATTTGAAAAAGATAATTTCTAACTAAAATCCGCTACATCACGCAACAAAACTCCCCGCCAGTCCTTCTCTTTTATCTTTAAAATCAATAAATACAATTCCATTTCTGATTTCATAATAAATTAACAAACCTCTGCCCTCCTCCCAAATCCCCCGTTTTCAAGGCATAAAGCGCGTTCTTAAGCGGAGGCTGCTTGAAGATTCCGTCCCACTGTTTTAAAATAAAAATGTTACGTTATATCAATCTGGAGAGAGAAAACATGAAATATTGGAAACTCGGCGTCATCGCTGCATTAATGTCCGGCGCAGTTTATGCAGCCCCGATGAATGTCGTTACCAGCTTCAGCATTTTGGGCGATGTTGCCAAACAAATCGGCGGCGACCGTGTTGCCGTGCAAAATTTGGTCGGTGCCAACCAAGACACCCACGCCTACCACATGACCAGCGGCGACATCAAAAAAATCCGCGGTGCAAAATTAGTCTTGCTCAACGGCTTGGGCTTGGAAGCGGCTGACGTGCAGCGTGCCGTCAAACAAAGCAAAGTCCCCTTCGCCGAAGCAGCCAAAGGCATACAGGCGCTTAAAGCTGAAGAAGGCGAACATCATCACGACCACGAAGGCCACCACCACGACCACGGCGAATTTGACCCGCACGTCTGGAACGACCCCGTCTTGATGACAACCTATGCCCAAAACGTCGCCAACGCCCTGATTCAGGCAGACCCCGAAGGTAAAACCTATTACCAACAACGCTTGGGCAACTACCAAGTGCAGCTGAAAAAACTGCACAGCGACGCTCAAGCTGCGTTTAACGCCGTTCCCGCTGCTAAGCGCAAAGTTCTGACCGGACACGACGCGTTCTCCTACATGGGCAAACGCTACAATATCGAGTTCATCGCCCCGCAAGGCGTGAGCAGCGAAGCCGAGCCGTCCGCCAAACAAGTGGCTTCCATCATCCGCCAAATCAAACGCGAAGGCATCAAAGCCGTGTTCACCGAAAACATCAAAGACACGCGCATGGTTGACCGCATCGCCAAAGAAACCGGCGTCAACGTTAGCGGCAAACTCTACTCCGACGCACTCGGCGGCGCACCTGCCAATACTTATATCGGCATGTACCGCTACAACGTCAAAGCCTTGACTGATGCGATGAAAAAATAAAACCGCAGAATCCAGCGTGAGCGGATAAACCGAAAGGTCGTCTGAAACAAGCTTGGCAAGTTAAGCCAAAACCTGTTTCAGACGACCTTTTATAGTGGATTAACTTTAAATCAGGACAAGGCGACGAAGCCGCAGACAGTA
>CAUSKT010000016.1:0-36912 GCA_963532335.1 uncultured Neisseria sp.
CTCGCCTTAGCTCAAAGAGAACGATTCTCTAAGGTGCTGAAGCACCAAGTGAATTGGTTCCGTACTATCTGTACTGTCTGCGGCTTCGTCGCCTTGTCCTAATTTTTGTTAATCCACTATAAAAAGGTCGTCTGAAATCTTTTTCAGACGACCTTTCGGGTTTAATGGAGCACCGGCTTTATTTTGCGCCGAAATTGGGTTGCAGCAGGGCGCAGGGTTGGCGTTCCCTGCGGCTGCGGCGGCTGCGTCCGGCGATGGTGCCGCAGGCGGCGCCGGGATCGGTTTTGTCGGCTTTTGGGGATTTGTCACCGCGCTCGTTACGTTCATTGCGTTCGCTGCGGTTGTTCCGTTCGGAGCGGTTTCTGTCGCTGCCGCGGCTGCGGGTCGGGGCGGCTTGGGTGTCTGCGGCGGCATCGCCGTCGGCGTCCGCACCCCACCAGTTCGGTTCGAAGCCTTCGATGCGTTCGACTGCCAAGTCGTTGCCGGTCAGCTCCTTGATGGCTTCAAACATTTTCTGTTCGGTTTTGTCCATCAGGGAAATGGCGACGCCGTCCGCGCCTGCCCTACCGGTGCGCCCGATGCGGTGGACGTAGTCTTCGGGCTGGGTCGGCAGTTCGTAGTTGATGACGAAGGGCAGCTCGGCGATGTCCAGTCCGCGTGCGGCAACGTCGGTGGCGACGAGGACGCGCAGGCTGCCTTCTTTGAAGGCGTTGAGGGTTTCGAGGCGGCTTTGCTGGGATTTGTCGCCGTGGATGGATTGGGCGGCAAGGTTGCGGCGCACGAGGTCGCGGGTCACTTGATCGACGCTTTGTTTGGTTTTGCAGAACACGATGACTTGGTTCATCTGCAAATCGACAATCAGCCGCTCTAAGAGGTTGCGTTTTTTGAGCGCGTCAACGGCGATGATGTGTTGCTCGACATTGGCGCTGGTGGTGTTTTGCGCGGCGACTTCGACGATTTCGGGCGCGTTCATGAAGTCTTTGGCGAGTTTGCGGATGGGAGGGGCAAAGGTTGCGGAAAAGAGCAGGGTTTGGCGTGGCTTGGGCAGCATCTGCATGATTTTGCGGATGTCGTCGATGAAACCCATATCGAGCATACGGTCGGCTTCGTCGAGGACGACGATTTCGACTTTATTGAGGTTGATGTTTTTCTGTTTGACGTGGTCAAGCAGCCGGCCGACGGTGGCAACGACGATTTCGCAGCCGGCGCGCAGGTCGGCGGTCTGTTTGTCCATGTTGACGCCGCCGAAAAGGACGGTGTGCCGCAACGGCAGATTTTTGATGTAACCCTGCACGTTTTGGTCGATTTGGTCGGCAAGTTCGCGCGTCGGGGTCAACACCAGCATACGCACGGGGTGCATCGCGGGCGAGGTGCTGGAAGTGGCGTAGCGCTTGAGGCGTTCCAAGCTGGGCAGCATGAAGGCGGCAGTTTTGCCTGTGCCGGTTTGGGCGGCGGCGAGCAAGTCGTGGCCGGCGAGTGCTTTGGGGATGGCGGCGGCTTGGATGGGCGTCGGGTTTTCGTAACCTTGTTCGGTCAGCGCGGAAACGATTTCGCTGCCAAGCCCGAGTGAGGCGAATGGATTCATGGCGGTATCTTTCTGTCCGGACGGGATGCGGAATGCCGCATGGGGTCGTCTGAAACGGGAGGATGTTTTGATTGTGTGTTCGGTAGGATGCCGCCGGCAAAGTGTGCGGCCGGTTTACGGCAAACCGCAGAAGGGGGATGTGGTCTCTGCGGTATGGAAAGGTAAGCGCGATTATGCCATAAAACCCTTGCGCCGCCCAACGGCAGGCGGTCGGGACGTTGGGATTGGGCGGTGTCGCCGGGATGGGAAGGAAATTTTTTACATTGCCATGCCGCCGGCGTTTATGTCCCTTAAATTTTTGAAACCGCTTATCATTTCCTGACGGCATTTACTGTCATAGTTCAAACTTATCAAAACCTTTCATATGTAAATGAAACTAAATCGTACTGATGAGACTCTGTTTTGAGACAGACGCAAATTTGCGCTGTAAACCATCAATCACAATAGGAATATACGACATGAAAACTTTATTGATCGCCGTTGCCGCTGCAAGCCTGATGCTGGGTGCCTGCTCTAGCAGCAAAACTACTGAAGAAGCTAAAACCCCTAGCGTAAGCGTTGAAGAGGCAATCGCTCAATGTCAACAAGCTTCCGGTGCAAACCAAGACCGCGCCGTGTTCGATGCATGTATGAAAGACAAAGGCTACCAACGCAGCGCCGCTGAAGGCGCAGCCGCAGCTGCTGCTTCTGCACCTGCCGCACAATAAGCACAGCTAGGAATTATTGATGTATCACCCGATCTGTTCGGGGTCATACATCAACAATTTCTCGCCATGCTTGTTCCGCCTGATTCCATTCACTCCCAGAAGGTAGGGCGGGCGCAAACGGAAAGGTCGTCTGAAAACTGTTTTCAGACGACCTTTCCGTTTGTTTTATCCGGCGGATTCGGTTATTACAAGGCGCGGTCGAAATACAGCGGCACGCCCGATGCTTCGCTCATGCGCAGCAGGTAATCCATAATCTTCTGCGGCCACTCGACACCGCGCACGACGGTCAGGTTGCGCAATATCGGGAACACCAATATGTCTTCCATGCCGATTTCGCCGTTCAAACCTGCGCCGCTTTCGGTCATCAGCGTTTCCAGTTCCGCCAAATCTCCGTTCAGCCGTTGCACATACTGACCGGTTTTTTCCAAATTGGCGGCGAAGCTGCCGATGCTTTTCTCTTTTTTGTCCGTGAAATATTTTACCGCTTCCGGCGTTTCAAATTCGGGCAGCTCGAGTTTGATCACGCGCGGCTGGACGAGTTTCAGGTTGTATTCGCCCACCTTGTCCAACCATGCCTGGATTTCGGGGCGGGTTTCATCTTTCAGACGACCCTCGCGGTCAAGATAGCGGACAACGTCCAAACTCTCGCCCATAAACGAACCGTCTTCTTTTTGCAGGATGGGCACTTGTTTCGCGCCGATCATGCCGATCGGCGTTGCCTCGTCGTCGTTTGCCAGCACGACTTCTTCAACGTCCGCGCCAAACAGCCCCGCCGCCATCCGCGCACGCACGCAAAACGGGCAATGGTCGTAAATATACAGCTTCATCGGATACTCCTTTTTCAAGTTCATCAAACGGACGAACCATATCATTTAAGGTCGTCTGAAACAACCCGCTTACATACAACATCCCGCAAAACAGCCCGCAAATCCCTTTGGCAACCTGTTACAATAAACCTGTTTTTATCGAAACGAAAAGACACCATCATGACCGCCACCAGCCCGATTCAAGACACGCAAAGCGCGACTCCGCAAGAATTGCGCGAATGGTTCGACAGCTACTGCGCCGCGCTGCCGGACAACGATAAAAACCTCATCGGCGCCGCATGGTCGTTGGCAAAAGAACACTATCCCGCCGATGCCGCCACGCCGTATGGCGAGCCGCTGCTCGACCATTTGCTCGGCGCGGCGCAGATGGTCAACGAACTCGACCTGCTCTCCGATGCCGTCGCCGCCACCCTGCTTGCCGACATCGGACGCTACGTTCCCGATTGGAATCTATTGGTTTCCGAACGCTGCAACAGCACCGTCGCCGAGCTGGTCAAAGGTGTGGACGAAGTGCAGAAGCTTACACACTTTGCCCGTGTGGACAGCCTTGCCACGCCTGAAGAGCGCGCCCAGCAAGCCGAAACCATGCGTAAAATGCTGCTGGCGATGGTTACCGACATCCGCGTCGTGTTGATCAAACTCGCCATGCGCACCCGCACCATGCAGTTCCTCAGCAATATCCCCGACAGCCCCGAAAAACGCGCCGTCGCCAAAGAAACCCTCGACATCTTCGCCCCGCTCGCCAACCGTTTGGGCGTGTGGCAGCTCAAATGGCAGCTCGAAGACCTCGGCTTCCGCCATCAAGAACCTGAAAAATACCGCGAAATCGCGCTGCTTTTGGACGAAAAACGCACCGAACGCCTCGAATACATCGAAAACTTCCTCAACATCCTGCGTGCGGAGCTCAAAAAATACAACGTCCATTTTGAAGTCGCCGGTCGCCCGAAACACATCTACTCCATTTACAAAAAAATGGTGAAGAAAAAACTCAGCTTCGACGGCTTGTTCGACATCCGCGCCGTGCGGATTTTGGTCGATACCGTTCCCGAGTGTTACACCACGCTGGGTATCGTCCACAGCCTCTGGCAGCCCATTCCCGGCGAGTTCGACGACTACATCGCCAACCCCAAAGGCAACGGCTATAAAAGTTTGCACACCGTCATCGTCGGCCCCGAAGACAAAGGCGTGGAAGTGCAAATCCGCACCTTCGATATGCACCAATTCAACGAATTCGGTGTCGCCGCCCACTGGCGTTATAAAGAGGGCGGCAAAGGCGACTCCGCCTACGAACAAAAAATCGCCTGGTTGCGCCAACTCTTGGACTGGCGCGAAAACATGGCGGAAAGCGGCAAAGAAGACCTCGCCGCCGCCTTCAAAACCGAGCTTTTCAACGACACGATTTACGTCCTGACCCCGCACGGCAAAGTCCTCTCACTGCCCACCGGCGCGACCCCCATCGACTTCGCCTACGCCCTGCACAGCAGCATCGGCGACCGTTGCCGCGGCGCGAAAGTCGAAGGGCAAATCGTGCCGCTGTCCACCCCGCTCGAAAACGGACAGCGCGTCGAAATCATTACCGCCAAAGAAGGGCATCCTTCCGTCAACTGGCTGTACGAAGGCTGGGTCAAATCCAGCAAGGCAATCAGCAAAATCCGCGCCTACATCCGCCAGCAAAACGCCGACACCGTGCGCGAAGAAGGCCGCGTCCAACTCGACAAACAGCTTGCCAAACTCACGCCCAAACCCAACCTGCAAGAGCTTGCCGAAAACCTCGGCTATAAAAAACTCGACGACCTATATACCGCCGTCGGACAGGGCGAGATTTCCAATCGCGCCATCCAGAAAGCCTGCGGCACGCTGAACGAACCGCCGCCCGTACCCGTCAGCGAAACCACCATCGTCAAACAGTCCAAAATCAAAAAAGGCGGCAAAACCGGTGTGCTCATCGATGGCGAAGACGGGCTGATGACCACGCTTGCCAAATGCTGCAAACCCGCGCCGCCCGACGATATTGTGGGCTTCGTTACCCGCGAGCGCGGCATTTCCGTCCACCGCAAAACCTGCCCCTCTTTCCAACACCTCGCCGAACAAGCGCCTGAAAAAGTGTTGGACGCAAGCTGGGCGGCGTTGCAGGAAGGACAAGTGTTCGCCGTCGATGTCGAAATCCGCGCCCAAGACCGCTCAGGACTTTTGCGCGACGTATCCGACGCGCTCGCCCGCCACAAACTCAACGTTACCGCCGTGCAAACCCAGTCCCGCGACTTGGAAGCCAGCATGAGGTTCACGCTCGAAGTCAAACAGGTCAACGACCTCCCGCGCGTCCTCGCCAGCCTCGGCGATGTCAAAGGCGTGTTGAGCGTCACGCGCTTGTAAGGAGGAGCAAAAGGTCGTCTGAAAAACGGATTTCAGGTTTTTCAGACGACCTTTTTGGCGAGTTTGGTATCGTAATCGACATTGGAAATATCTGTCCTGTCCTTCCTGCTTGTACGGAAATGACGGCAATTTGAGCAGCTTCGATAAATCGCTGTCTGCCTTTTAAAAACAGCCAAGCTTGTAAATCAAAGGTCGTCTGAAAACTGCAATATGCGGTTTCAGACGACCTTTTGTGTTGCCAAGTTCAAAGCAAGGCTGAACCTAATTTGGGCGAGAATCAGTGATCGACGGTGATGCCTTTGCTTTCCTGCTGTTTCTGTTCGTCCAGTTTCTTTTGCAGCGTGTCGCACTGGGTGTCGCAGTCGCAGACTTTTTTCATGCCCAGCGAGGAGATGCCGCCGCAACTGCCTTTGATGGTGCGTTTGGAGAAAATATAGCCAACCGCCATGCCGAGGATGACGAGGAGGAAGAGGCCGAAGGTGAGGAGTAGGGTTTTCATGATGGTGTTCCTGTGGGATGGATATGAGTGTGTAGATATTAATGGAGTAGTTTTTTAAACGCGCCGGACATTTCGGTATGGTAGCCGTTTTGGTCGCGGATAATCAGGAAAACGGCGAGGTTTTGCTGTTCGGCGAGTTTGAGGGCTTCGGTTTCGCCGAGTACGAAAAGTCCGGTGGACAGGCCGTCGGCGGTGGTGGCGTTGTCGGCGACGACGCTGATGGAGGCGAGACGGTGCGACAGCGGGCGGCGGGTTTTGGGGTCGATGATGTGGGACAGCCGCCTGCCTTGCGGGTCAACGTGGAAAATGCGGTAGTCGCCGGAGGTGGCGAGGGAGCGGTTGTCGAGGGGGACGACGATTTGGGTGTTGCCGCCTTGGACGATGTTGGGCTGTTCGATGCCGATGCGCCAAGGTTCGCCTTGGGCGTTGCGGCCTTTGCCGTGCAACTCGCCGCCGATTTCGACAAGGTAGTTTTGGATGCCGAGTTTTTCAAGTTCGCCTGCCACTTTGTCCACGCCGAAGCCTTTGGCGATGGAGGAAAGGTCGAGATAGGCTTCGGGCCGGGTTTTGGCGAGCGTAGCTTGTTTGCCGTTTTGCGTGAGGATGATTTTGTCCGTACCGGTTTGGGCGGCGGCTTTGTCGATTTCGGCTTGGGTGGGTTCGCGGGTGATTTCTTTGTTCGGTCCGAAGCCCCAAAGGTTGACGAGCGGGCCGACGGTTACGTCGAGCGCGCCTTGTGTGAGGCGGTTGAGGCGTAAGGCTTCGGCGGTTACGGCGGCGAAATCGGCGGAAACGGGCATGGGTTTGCGGGTCTCGCGCATTTGGTTGAAACGGCTGATTTCGGAGTCTTCGCGGTAGGTGGACATTTGGCGGTTGACTTCTTCGAGCGCACCGTCAATCTGCTTTTTTACGGCTTCGGGCGCGGGCGGGTTGGGGAGGTCGTCTGAAAGGTATTTGACGGTATAGGTCGTGCCCATCGTTTCGCCCTGAAGCACGGTTTGTTCGGATGTTTTTTTGCAGCACGCGCCCAAGGGCAGGGTAAAGATGAGGGCGGCGGCAAGGGCGGGAATGGCGGAGGGCAGGTGCATGATAGGGTGTTCGGGTGTTTTCAGACGACGTATTGTAACGTAAAACGCAAGGGCGCGCGGCTTGCGGGGGAAGGGCTTTTCTGCTAACATCCGCGCTGCATTAAGAGTTGGGAATTCCATGCCAACCTGCTTTTCAGACGGAAAGGTAAGGTGGACGGCTGCAAAGCCGATGTGGTCCGAGAGGGCAATTCAAATCCCCCCGCTTGATGCGGGAATTTTTTTGCCCGTATGTTCTGTGCGGGCAGGATTCCAAACCGTTTTATCCAAGTGGGAATATTTATCATTTGGATGGAGCGCAGGTGGAAATTTTGTTATGATTTCCGTTGTGGGATATATGATGAAACAACAGGTCGTCTGAAAGCAGACGGCTTGTTTTTGAAGGAAAATATTGAAATGAGCGAATATCTGTTTACTTCCGAATCGGTTTCCGAAGGCCATCCGGACAAAGTAGCCGACCAAGTGTCCGATGCGATTTTGGATGCGGTTTTGGCGCAAGACCCCAAAGCGCGCGTCGCGGCGGAAACTCTGGTAAACACCGGTTTGTGCGTGTTGGCGGGCGAAATCACCACCACCGCCCATGTGGACTACATCAAAGTCGCACGCGAAACCATCAAACGCATCGGCTACAACTCGTCCGAGTTGGGCTTTGATGCCAACGGTTGCGCGGTCGGCGTGTACTACGACCAGCAATCCCCCGACATCGCCCAAGGCGTGAACGAAGGCGAAGGCATCGACCTGAACCAAGGCGCGGGCGACCAAGGTTTGATGTTCGGCTACGCCTGCGACGAAACCCCTACCCTGATGCCGTTTGCCATCTATTACAGCCACCGCCTGATGCAGCGTCAAAGCGAATTGCGCAAAGACGGCCGCCTGCCGTGGCTGCGTCCCGACGCAAAAGCGCAGCTGACCGTGGTTTACGACAGCGAAACCGGCAAAGTAAAACGCATCGATACCGTCGTCCTGTCCACCCAGCACGACCCTGCAATCAGCCATGAAGAACTGAGCAAAGCCGTGATCGAGCAGATTATCAAGCCCGTTCTGCCGCCCGAAATGCTGACTGCCGAAACCAAATACCTGATCAACCCGACCGGCCGCTTCGTTATCGGCGGCCCGCAAGGCGACTGCGGTCTGACCGGCCGTAAAATCATCGTCGATACCTACGGCGGCGCAGCTCCGCACGGCGGCGGCGCGTTCTCCGGCAAAGACCCGTCCAAAGTCGACCGTTCCGCCGCCTACGCCTGCCGATATGTTGCGAAAAACATCGTTGCCGCAGGTTTGGCAACCCAATGTCAGATTCAGGTTTCCTACGCCATCGGCGTTGCCGAACCGACTTCGATTTCCATCGATACTTTCGGCACAGGCAAAATCAGCGAAGACAAACTGATTGCCTTAGTTCGCGAACATTTCGACCTGCGCCCCAAAGGCATCGTCCAAATGCTCGACCTCTTGCGCCCGATTTACAGCAAATCCGCCGCATACGGCCATTTTGGCCGCGAAGAGCCTGAATTTACTTGGGAGCGCACCGACAAAGCAGCCGCATTGAAAGCAGCCGCAGGCGTATAAAAAAGCATAAAGGTCGTCTGAAAGGGAGTTTCAGACGACCTTTTTTCGTCCGTTCAAAAACTTTTTGGCAAACGACGTATCATAATGTTTTACAAAAAAAGCAGCGCGGCACTGTGTTTCCTTGCTGCGCCGTCTTTTACCCGTCCACCAATAAAATAAAACTGAAGGAATACATCATGAAAAAATGGCTGCTGGCTGTTTTGCCCGCCACCGCACTGGCCGCTCCGCCTCAAGGCTTTTATCAAAATTACCAAGACTGGGACATCGCTTGCGACAATACCGGCACATGCCGTCTTGCCGGATATCAGGCGGACGAAACAGAAACGCCGGTTTCCATCTTGTTTACCCGAAAAGCGGGGGCGAACGCCGCCGTAGCCGGCGAAGTTTCCCTGCTGCCGTTTAACGACGATGAGCGTCAACTCGCCCGTGTGGCAGCCCGCAGCGAATTGATGCTGAACGGCAAATCACTGGGCAAATTGGCGTTGAATAAAAAAGGCACAGGCAAATTGAGCAGCGCGCAAACCAACGCCTTGCTTGAAGCATTGAAAAAAGAAAGCAAAATCAGCATCCGCGCGGGAAAATATGAATGGCACTTGTCCGACAAAGGCGCAGCGGCGGCAATGTTGAAAGCGGACGAATTCCAAGGTCGTCTGAACACGCCTTCCGCGCTGATACGCAAAGGCAACAGCAGTCAGGCAGTCCTAAGCCCGCAGCCTAAGCCCGTCATCCGCGCCGTTGCCGTACCGAAAACAGCAGGCGATATACTGGAACAAGACACACCGCGCCACAGCGCCGTCATGAAGCTGCTGCGCAACAGCAACCGCGTTTCCGAAGGCGACGATAATTACTGTCCTGCCCTGCATAATAAAGAGCAAATGGGTTGGAACCGCAGCCTGTATGTCCATCCGCTCAACGAACATCAGGTTTTGATTTCGGCCATCTGTATCGGCGGTGCTTATCAAACCAGCGGCTACTATGCCATTGCCGATAAAGAGTTGACCAAAATCGAACAAGTACTGCCGCCGATGGTATACGGCGGGCATGGCGGATTCGACGAGAAAACAGCTACCCTCAGCGGCAGCTTCAAAGGCCGCGGCATAGGCGACTGCTGGACAAGCAATACGGCGGTATGGGATGGCAAGAGCTTCGTCCGTAGCGGCGAACACACTACCGGCTCGTGCAAAGGCTTTACCGGCGGTGCGTGGTGGCTGCCGATTTTTGATGCCCGCGTCGAGCGTTAAAATACGCCGAATATCGAAACAGGCGGCAAAAGCCGTTTCAAAAATGCCCGCAAGATTGAGCAATTTTGCGGGCATTTGCTACACGCGGGCGATGTTTGGAAGGGGAAAGGCGCGGCAGCAGAATGCCCGTTTTCAGACGACCTTTTTCCTTATACAATACGCTTGGATTTTATATATTCTGATATAAAGGATACGGATTATGTTCGGCAAACAACTCTTTGAAGAAGTCAGCGCAAAAATCAGCGAAACCATCGCCAACAGCCCCGCCAAAGACATGGAGAAAAACGTTAAAGCCATGCTCGGCAGCGCGTTCAACCGCATGGATTTGGTTACGCGCGAAGAATTCGACATCCAGCAGCAGGTTTTGATTAAGACCCGCACTAAATTGGTCGAGCTGGAAGAGCGTCTGGCAAAACTCGAAGCCGCGCAAGAGCCTGAGCAGACTGCATTGGAAGCCGCGCAAGCCGCAGCCCAAGAAGCCGTCGAAGAAATCAAACAGCAAACCGAAGCCGGCGAATAAGGTCGTCTGAAACATGTCGCTTGCCTTGGTTTACAGCCGCGCCTTGAGCGGCATGAATGCGCCGTTGGTCGAAGTGGAAGCCCACCTTGCCAACGGCCTGCCTCATTTCAATATCGTCGGATTGCCAGACACCGAAGTCAAAGAAAGCCGCGACCGCGTGCGCGCCGCCATCATCCAAAGCGGTTTCGACTTCCCCGCCAAAAAAATCACCGTCAACCTCGCCCCCGCCGACCTGCCCAAAGAATCGGGACGTTTCGACCTGCCGATTGCGCTGGGCATCCTCGCCGCATCCGGACAAATCGCACCCGAAAAGCTCGCGCAATACGAGTTTGCCGGCGAATTGGCGCTTTCCGGCATGTTGCGCCCCGTGCGCGGCGCGTTGGCGATGGCGTGGCAGGGGATGCAGGCGGGGCGTTCTTTCGTCCTGCCGCAGGAAAACGCAGAACAAGCCGCCGTGATGCGCGGCATTACCGTTTACGGCGCGCGTTCGTTAGGTGAAGTCGCCGCCCATCTAAACGGCATCGAACCTTTGGCGCAAACCGCCTGCCAAGTCCCGCAGAGGTCGTCTGAAAACGCCAAACTGCCTGACCTCATCGATGTTAAAGGTCAACACACCGCCCGCCTTGCTTTGGAAATCGCCGCCGCGGGCGGACACAGCCTCTTGATGATGGGCCCGCCGGGAACGGGCAAGTCCATGCTTTCCCAACGGCTGCCCGGCATTCTGCCGCCTTTGACCGAAGACGAATTGGTCGAAGTATGGGCGTTGCGTTCGCTCCTGCCCAACCACCAGCAACAACTCGACAGCCACCGTCCTTTCCGCAGCCCGCACCATAGCGCCAGTTCGGCAGCCATGGTCGGAGGCGGTTCCGATCCGCGTCCGGGCGAGATTTCATTGGCGCATCACGGCGTTTTGTTTTTGGACGAGCTGCCCGAGTTTGACCGCAAAGTTTTGGAAGTTTTGCGCGAACCTTTGGAAAACGGCGAAATCCACATTTCCCGCGCGGCGCGCCAAGCCGTCTATCCCGCCAAATTCCAGCTCGTCGCCGCCATGAACCCGTGTCCGTGCGGTTATCTCGGGCATCCCGTCAAACCCTGCCGCTGCACACCCGAAAGCGTGGCGCGTTACCGCAGTAAAATTTCCGGCCCACTGCTCGACCGCATCGATTTGACCATCGAAGTCCCCAGCCTGTCCGCCGCCGAACTGATGCAGCAGGAAGCGGGAGAAAGCAGCGCCATCGTGTTGGCGCGCGTGATCGCCGCCCGCGACAAACAATACGCGCGGCAAGGCAAAGTTAACGCCGCCTTGAGCGTCAGTGAACTCGACACGTCCGCCCGCATCCAAAAAGAAGCGCAGGAAGCTTTGGGCAGCCTGTTGGAAAAACTTTCACTCTCCGCCCGCAGCTTCCACCGCATCATGCGCGTGGCGCGTACGCTGGCGGATTTGGCGGGCGATGAAGAAGTCGGCAGAAGCCATGTTTTGAAAGCCGTCAGCTTCCGCCGCGCGTTGTAAAAATTTTTCAGACGACCTTGAATATTGAAAACGGAAGATTCAAGATAAAAAGCCGAGACAGGTTGGGTATCTTGCTGGTGTTTTAAGCGCGGAATATCCTGTTTTATCAGGAAAAATTCTGTTGTCGACAAACTGTCAGTACGTCCTAACATCACGGCGGTTTTCGTAAAAACCATGTAAACAAACGGCGCATTTTTGCCCAATATAAAGGATATTGATAAAATGACCCGTCCCTGCCGATGGCAGCAGCAGATTCATCTGCCGCCAAAAGGTTGTCTGAACGGCATCATCAATATAGGTATCTCATGAATAAGAACACTCAATACGGCAAAGGCCTTTTCGGCTTTTTCTTCGGCCTCCTCCTCGCCACCGGCGTGATCGGGGGCATCCTGTATTTTCTGAATCAAGACACCCCGAACGCATTCAAGGGCGCGACCGAGCCTCAAAAACAGCAAACCGAGCCTGAAATCCTCAAGCCGCAGGAAAAATCCAAACCTGAATCCAAGCCTGAGGCTGAAGAGCAGCCTGTCGTTGTTCCTGTAGAGAAAGAGCGTCCGACCGAAGAATCCAAGCCTGAGGCGAAACGCGGCGAGGCTGACGACGATGCGGCAGCCAAAGAAAAAGAACGCGCCGAGAAAGAAGCGCAAGAAAAGGCTGATAAAGCCAAAGCCGAGAAAGAACGCGCGGACAAAGAAAAAGCGGAAAAAGAGCGTGCCGTCCATGAAGCGGAAGACGAAGCCCGCGAAGCAGAAAAAGCCCTGCGCGAAGCTGAAAAAGAAGACAAAGACGCTGCCGAACGCGAGTTGAGACAAAAACTCGCCGAGAAAAAGGCAGAGCTTGCGAAAAAACGCGCAGAAAAAGAAAAAGCCGACAAAGAAGCCGCCGATAAAACCAAAAAGGCAGCCGAGTTGACGGATAAACAAAAAGCGCGCGCCGAGCGCAAACTTGCCGAGAAAAAAGCGGCAGAGAAGAAAGCCGCCGAAGCCAAGAAAACCGAAACGACCAAAACCAACAAACCGACCCCCGAGCAAATCCTGAACAGCGGCAGCATCGAAAAAGCCCGTCAGGAAGCAAATAAAGGCGCGGCGAAAGAAGTGAAAAAAGCCGAAGCAGAAAAACAAACCGCCAAAGCCGACAATGCCAAAGCCGAAGCTAAAACTGCGGAAGGTGGTAAGAAAGTCATCCTGCAAATGGGTTCGTACGCCGACCGCAACAGCGCCGATGCGCAACGTGCCAAACTCGCCATGCTGGGCATTTCGTCCAAAGTGGTCGAACGCACCAACGGCGACAAAACCGTTTACCGCGTACAAAGCAACAGCATGTCGTCTGAAGCCGCAAAAAACGTTCAGAAAGACTTGCAAAAACACAATATCAACAGCCTGATGCGTTCGGCTCAATAAGGAGGCAGCAATGAAACGGACAACCAAACCGGCAGTCGTCCTCCTCAGCCTTGCGCTTGCCTTTTCCGCAAGCGCGCAGGCTGCGGTCGAAGGCGTGGATTACACGGTTTTGAACAAACCGATTCCGCAACGAGACGCATCCAAAATCGAAGTTTTGGAATTTTTCGGCTATTTCTGCATACATTGCCAAAACTTTGATCCCGTCTTGCTGTCATACAGCAAAACTTTCCCGAAAGACGTTTACCTGCGTACCGAACACGTCGTCTGGATGCCTGAAATGCTGGGCTTGGCGCGGGTTGCCGCGGCGGTTAACGCTTCGGGTTTGAAGTATCAGGCAAACCCCGCTATTTTCAAAGCCGTACACGAGCAGAAAATCAATTTGGCGGATACCGCCACTTTCAAAAGCTGGGCGGCGGCACAAAAAAGCTTTGACAGCAAAAAACTGATTGCCGCATACGACGCACCCGCCAGCCTCGCAGCCGCTAAAAAAATGCAAAGCCTGACCGAGACTTACCGTATCGACGGCACGCCGGACGTCATCGTCGGAGGCAAATATCGGGTCATATTCGGCAGCGATTGGGCGAATGGGCAGAAAATCATAGGCGAGCTGATTAACAAAGTCCGCCAAGAGCGTTCCGGCAAAGCCGCGCGCTGACGGAATTTAGCCAGGCAGTTTCGGAATGACCGCAAAAAAACAGGCGGTTTCCGAACTGTCTGTTTGTTTTGGGTGGCGTAAAATCCATAAAAACGATACTGCTGAGGGATGGGGCAAATACCGCCATACCGCAGCAGTTTTCCGATTCCGATACCGCTTCATCCTGAAATCCAGACGGGCAAACGTCGTCTGAAAACCAAAAAAGAAAGCAATATGGACATTTTGACCTTATTAAAAGCCCTGATTATGGGCATTGTGGAAGGCTTGACGGAATTTCTGCCGATTTCAAGTACCGGTCACTTGATTGTATTGGGCGACTTGCTCAATTTCCACAGCAACGGCAAAGTCTTTGAAATCGCCATCCAACTGGGCGCGGTGCTTGCCGTGATTTTTGAATACCGTCAACGTTTTACCTCCGTTTTATCCGGACTGGGCAAAGACCGTGCCGCCAACCGCTTCGTGTTGAACCTTGCCATCGCGTTCGTGCCTGCCGCTTTGATGGGATTTCTGTTTAGAAAACAAATTAAATTATATCTATTTAACCCAAAAATCGTCGCTATCATGCTGGTGTTGGGCGGGCTCTTTATTCTGTGGGTCGAAAGACGCCAAAGCAAAGTCAAACCGAAAGTCAAAAGTGTGGATGAAATGTGTCCGATTGACGCACTTGTGGTCGGCTGCGCCCAAGTGTGCGCGCTGGTGCCGGGGACTTCGCGTTCGGGCAGTACGATTATGGGCGGTATGCTGTGGGGCATCGAGCGCAAAGCCGCGACCGAATTTTCTTTCTTCCTCGCCGTGCCGATGATGATTGCCGCCACCGGCTATGATGTATTCAAACATTACGAACTCTTCACGTTGCAGGATATCGGGCTGATTGCCGTCGGTTTTATCGCCGCCTTCTTGGCAGGTTTCTTAGCGATTAAATCGCTGTTGAAATTCGTGTCCAGTAAAAACTACGTTCCGTTTGCCTATTACCGCATCGTCTTCGGCGGATTGATTCTGCTGACTTCGCATATGGGCTGGGTCAAATGGACAGCATGATGTTGAAGCAGGAATAAGCTGCCCACTATAAAAGGTCGTCTGAAAACCTCGAAAACAAGGTTTTCAGACGACCTTTTATTTGTCCGGATACACCATATCGCAATAGATTCAAGCAGCGTAGGTGATTCGTCCTGTCAAATCCAGATGCAGGAATGAAAGTTCCGGATTGTCGGTTTAACGCAGGGGTCGTCTGAAAAACCATCGTTTAAGGTTTTTCAGACGACCTTTTGATAAGAACTTCAGACAGGATTATTCGATGATTTCGGTGAAAACGACGGTTTTGCCGCCGCGGGTAAGCGTGGCGAAGCCGTCCTGAAGCTGCCATATTGTGCTTGCGTTGCGGTATTCCGTGGTTTTGGTCATCGAATGGGTTTGCGTCAGTTTTTCGACCGTACTTCCCTGACGCAGTTCGACCGTCATCGGGCTGTTGCTGTTGACGTAGATGGCGGAGATGCGACTGCCGTCGGCGGCCTGGTAGCGGATGGCGTTGTTTTGCGCTTCGGCGACGACGGCGAGAGGGGCATCGGGGCGGACGGCTTTATACGAACCGCAGGCGGTACACAGTCCGAGCAACAGCAGGAGGGCGTATCTCTTCATAGCGTCTCAATAATGGTGGTGGGGAATGTGGCCTTCGAGATGGTAACGCGTTCCGCAGTAGGGGCATTCGATGTCGCTGTCGGACTGAATCGGGAGGAAGACGCGCGGATGACCGTTCCAAGTTTCGTGGTTGGGACCGGAGCAGTGCAGCGGCAGGTCTTTGGGGTAGATAATGACGGTTTCGGTGTTTGCGTTCATGATTTTTCCTTGGTAAGTCCGACCTTATTGTACGATATATCGCCTGCTTGTGCATCGCAAAAGGTCGTCTGAAAATAGGTTTTGGTTTGATAATGCTTTGGTTATAATGCGGTTTTTATGATGAATCGGCTTTAAATCCACTTTATTTGCAAACGGGCTTTAACATGACGACACTTTTCCGGCAGGATGATTTGAACCCTCAAGACGCCGCAGAATTTCTCTACACATTGAGCGCGGCGTATTTGGATTATACGGATGCGGCAGGCGATGAGGAAATGCGGTGTTTTAACGACGAACAACACACGCTGACGGCTTACTGCTATTTGGACAGCCAAGTTCAGGAGGGCGGTTTTGTGCAACTGATTGCGGCGGGTTACGGCGAATATGTGTTCCATAACCCCGTCGCCGACAGCCTGCGCCGCTGGCGGATTAAACCGACACCTAAGATTTTAGATAAGGCGAAGGCTTTATACGAGCGGGACGGCGCAAAAATCGAGGAAATGGCGGACAGCGGGGCATCTTTGGACGCGATTCGTGCCGAGTTTCCCGATTTTGAGGAATTGGACGGCGAATATTACGAAATCGCGGACGACGATATGGCGGCGGCTGTGGCGTATGTGTTGGCAAATTGGGAGAAGTTTACGGAGATCGCGGATTGAGTGAACGTTAAGAAATATTGAACGGATTTCCCTGTTTGGGCGATTGATAGCAAAAGGTCGTCTGAAAACCTGATTCGGTTTTCAGACGACCTTTTTTCAGACGACCTTAAGCGTAATGCCGCTCTTCGCCTTTGCCGTCCACATTCTCGGCGCAGCGTTTGCAGATGGTTTCATGACCTGCGACTGTGCCGATGTCGTGGGTATAGTGCCAGCAGCGTTCGCATTTTTCGCCGTCGCTGGCTTTGGCGGTAACGGCAAGTTCGCTGCCGGTTTTGACGTCGACTTTGGACACCAAGAGGGCAAAGCGCAATTCTTCGCCCAGGGCGTTCAGGTAGTCGGCGGTGGCTTCCGGCGCGGTGATTTCGGCTTCTGCCTGCAAGGACGAACCGACGGTTTTGTCTGCGCGCAAAGGCTCGATGGCGGCGGTTACGGCTTCGCGGGCTTCGCGGACTGCCGTCCATTTTTTCACCAGTTCGGCTTCGGCTTTTTCGTTGATGGGCGGGAACTCGTGCCAAGTGTGGAAGAGGACGCTGTCTTCTTCGCCGCCGCCGATGATGTCCCACGCTTCTTCGCCGGTGAAGCACAAAATCGGTGCAATCAAGAGAACCAGACTGCGCGTGATGTGATATAGGGCGGTTTGCGCGCTGCGGCGTGCGTGGCTGTCGGCTTTGGTGGTGTAGAGGCGGTCTTTCAGGATGTCGAGGTAGAACGCGCCCAAGTCTTCCGAGCAGAAGGCGACGATGTCTTTCACGGCGAAGTGGAAGGCATAGCGCGGATAGAAGTCGCCTGCCAGACGCTCTTGCAGCTGACGCGCCAACACTAAGGCGTAGCGGTCGATTTCGACCATGTCCGCTTGCGGTACGGTGTGTTCGAACGGGTCGAAATCGCTGAGGTTGGCAAACAGGAAGCTCAAGGTGTTGCGGATGCGGCGGTAGCTTTCGGTTACGCGTTTGAGGATTTCTTTGGAAATTGCCAATTCGCCGCTGTAATCGGTGGATGCTGCCCACAGGCGCAGGATGTCGGCACCGAACTCGTTATAGACTTCTTGCGGCGCGACGACGTTGCCGATGGATTTCGACATTTTGCGACCGTTTTGGTCAACTACGAAACCGTGGGTCAGAAGCTGTTTGTACGGGGCGCGTCCCATTGAAGAGGCGCAGCCGGTCAGCATGGAGGATTGGAACCAGCCGCGGTGTTGGTCGCTGCCTTCGAGGTAGAGGTCGGCGGGCCAGTCCAATTCTTCGCGCTGTTTCAGGACGGAATAATGGGTCGAGCCGGAGTCGAACCATACGTCCATCGTGTCGGAAAGTTTGTCGTAGTTTTCGCAATCTTCCGCGCTCAACAATTCGCTTTTATCGAGTGAGAACCATGCCTCGATGCCTTTTTCTTCGATGCGTTGTGCTACTTTCTCCAAAAGCTCGGCAGAGTTCGGATGCAGTTCGCCCGTTTCTTTGTGGACGAAGAAGGTCATCGGCGTGCCCCAATAGCGTTGGCGCGAAACAACCCAGTCGGGGCGGCCTTCGATCATGGCTTCCAAACGCGCACGACCCCATGACGGGAAGAATTCGGTGTCGTCCACGGCTTTGATGGCTTTGTCGCGCAGGGTCTTACCGTCGCTGCCGGCTTTGTCCATGCCGACAAACCACTGACCTGTCGCGCGGTAAATCAGCGGGGTTTTGTGGCGCCAGCAGTGGGCGTAGCTGTGTTCGATTTTGCTGCTTGCCAAGAGGTTGCCGGTTTCTTCCAGCCATTGCAGGATGACGGGATTCGCCTCCCAAACGCTCATGCCTGCGACACGAGGCGTTTCGCTGATGTATTTGCCTTCGGCGTTGACGGGGTTGTAAAGCTCGATGCCGTATTTGTTGCAGACGGCGTAGTCTTCCAAACCGTGCGCGGGGGCGGTATGTACCAAACCCGTACCGGCGTCGGTGGTAACGTGTTCGCCGTTGAGCATGGGAATATCGCGTTCGAGGAACGGATGATTCATGTGCAGGTTTTCCAGCTTGTCGCCGGTGGTTTCGGCGAGGACGCTGAGGTCGTCTGAAACGAAGCCGTAACGTTTGAGCGCGTCTTCCGCCAAATCTTTCGCCAGCACCAATTTGCCTTTGGGCGTATCGATTAATTGATACACCACGTCCGCACCCGCAGACACGGCTTGGCTTGCGGGCAACGTCCAAGGCGTGGTCGTCCAGATGACGGCGAACGCTTTGCCTTCGATGCCTGCCAAACCGAATGCGGCGGCAAGCGCGGCGGTGTCTTTAAACGGATAGCCAACGTCAATCGCAGGCGATACTTTGTCTTTGTATTCCACTTCCGCTTCCGCCAGCGAAGAGCCGCAGTCCAAGCAGAACTGAACCGGTTTCGCGCCGCGGTAGAGATAGCCCGATTTGTAGATTTCGCCGAGCATGCGCACGGTATCGGCTTCGGTTTTGAAATCCATGGTCAGGTAAGGATTGTCCCAGTCGCCCAACACGCCCAGACGGATGAAGTCTTTTTTCTGGCGGGCAACCTGTTCGGCGGCATATTCGCGGCACAATTCGCGGAAACGCGCTTTGGGCATGTCTTTGCCGTGCAGCTTTTCCACCATCACTTCGATAGGCAGGCCGTGGCAGTCCCAGCCCGGCACATAAGGCGCGTCGAAACCGGCTTGGGTTTTGCTGCGGATAATGATGTCTTTGAGGATTTTGTTGACGGCATGACCGATGTGGATGTCGCCGTTGGCATACGGCGGGCCGTCGTGCAGGATGAATTTCGGACGGCCTTTGGCGATTTCGCGCAGTTTTTGATAGCGTTTGTGCTCGTACCAGCTTTTCAGCCACGCAGGCTCGCGCTTGGCGAGGTTGCCGCGCATCGGAAACGGGCTTTCGAGCAGGTTTACGGTTTTGCTGTAATCGGTCATGTTGTGATTCTCTATGGTTTCGGTATTTCGGTTTCAGACGATGTTTCGCTAAGGTCATCTGAAAAAATGCAAAGGGCTATTGTAGCCGAATTGTATTGTTTTTATAAGGGGTTTGGGTATGCGGGATGGCGGCGGACAAAGAGAAAGGTCGTCTGAAAACTTGTTTTGTCGAAATGTGACCTATCTGTTTTCAGACGACCTTCCTTATACCTGTTTACACACTTTCTTCACAACAAACCTTCCGCCTTAACCCACGCCAAAATATCGGCTTCTACGGCTTCGGGCGAACCGGGGTTGTCGATTTTGACGCCGTATTCGTCCGCGCCGAGTTCTTCCAGGATTTCCAGTTGCGAATCCAGCATCCCCGCCTTCATGTAATGCCCTTGGCGCGCCATCATGCGCTCGAGGTTGATGGCTTGCGGCGGTGTCAGGTGGATGAAGGCGGTTTTGCCTTGTGCGCCGCGCAGGATGTCGCGGTATTGGCGTTTCAAGGCGGAGCAGGTAACGATGGTGTACGCCGCGCCGCTTTGCGCCTGTTCCGTCATCCAGTCGCGCAGGTTGCGCAGCCACGGATAGCGGTCTTCGTCGGTCAGCGGAATGCCCGCGCCCATTTTGTCGCGGTTGGCTTGGGTGTGGAAATCGTCGCCTTCGGCGTAGGGGCATTGGTTGAGGTGTTTTTGCAGGGATAGGGCGGCGGTGGTCTTGCCGCAGCCGCAAACGCCCATCATCACAAAATGCGTCGTCATGTTCTCTTCCTTTGTTGGATTTGAAAAATATAAGGTCGGGCAGACGGTTTAGAGCGTCTTAAAAACGTTTTCAGACGACCTCAAACCACGGCAAACAGCAGCGCCGACACTGAAAAACCGATGGCGGCAATCAGCGTTTGGTTGACCGTCCATGTTTTGAGCGTGGTCGGTACGTCCATATCCAAAAGGCGGCCGACCAGCCAGAAGCCCGAGTCGTTGAAGTGGCTGCAACCGACCGAGCCTGCCGCGGTTGCCAAAACGACGCAGGCGAGTTGCCAGTCGTTGAAGCCTGCGGCGGCAACGGCGGGTGCCATCAATGCGGCGGCGGTGGTCAGCGCGACGGTTGCCGAATCTTGCGCGATACGCAGCGCCAATGCCACCAAGAAGCAGCCCAGCAATACGGGAATGCCCAAATCCGCCATGCTGTCCGCCAACGCTTGACCGATGCCCGACGCGCGCAACACGCCGCCGAACATGCCGCCCGCGCCGGTAATCAAGATGACCGAACAAACGGGGGCGAGTGCGCCGTCCACCGTTTTCTCCAGCGCACTTGCTTTTTCGCCGCGTTTTCTGCCCAAAACATAAAGTGCCACCAAAACCGAAATCAGCAGCGCGACAGGGGTCGAACCGATCATGCGCGCCACCTGTACCCAATGTTCGTCTGCGCTGACGACTTTTTCACTGATTAAGGTGGACAGCCCTGTGTTCATAAAAATCAACAGCATAGGAATCAGCATAATGCCGACCACGGTCGACGCCTTGGCAGGCGTTTGCGGCCGGTCGTTGTCCACCGCGCCGCCGCTGAGCAAATCGGGAACGGGAACGCGGATGGTGCGTCCTAAAACCTTCCCAAGCAGATAACCGCTGACATACCAAGTGAACATGGCGACGGGCAATCCCAAAATCAGCACCTGCCCGATGTTCGCCGAATAAAATTCCGAAGCCGCAATCGGACCGGGGTGGGGCGGCAGGAAAACGTGCATCACCGAAAACGCGCCGATAGACGCCAGAGCATAAGGCAATACGTCCTGCTTCATGCGCCGCGCCGTAGCGAAGACAATCGGCAGCATCACCACCAATCCCGCATCAAAGAAAATCGGGAAACCGAAAATCAGCGACGCCACGCCCAAGGCAAACGGCGCGCGTTTTTCGCCGAACATCCGAATCAGCGCATCCGCCAGCGACTGCGCCCCGCCCGAAGTTTCCACCAGCCGCCCGAGCATCGCGCCCAAACCGACCAGCAAAGCCACGCTGCCGAGCGTACCGCCGAAGTTTTTCAACAGAACGTCGTTCACAATCTTATCCATCGGCAGCCCCGTCGCCACCGCCGTCAGCAGGCTCACCGACACCAGCGTCAATAGCGCATGGACACGCAGTTTCACAATCAACAGCAAAATCAGCACGATCGCCATCGCCGCAATACCCAGCAGCCAGCCCGCACTCAAAGTCTGAGTCCAACCATCCATTTTGAAGCCTTTCTTTGTAATCAGAATACAAGGTAGTTAATGTTTTTCAAACGTATTAAATGAACATAGCACGATTTGCAACGGGGCGGTATGGTGGAATTTTGAGTCTATAAGCGTCTAATTTTTAGATGAATTTTAATGATGAATGAGAAGTAAAATAAAGGGCGGAAAAGACAAGGTCGGATGGGGTATAGTGGATTAACTTTAAACCAGTACGGCGTTGCCTCGCCTTGCCGTACTATCTGTACTGTCTGCGGCTTCGTCGCCTTGTCCTGATTTAAAGTTAAGCCACTATATATTGACAGCGACGGGATGTATTAGTTGTTTTTGGAATGATTTTATAAGGTATAAATTTGCGGCAAAAGGTCGTCTGAAAACTTTTCAGACGACCTTTTCATTACCTCAACCTTACTATTAAGCCGCGTTGTCGAAGCCGCTGTGGCGCAGCAGTGCGTCTATGCTTGGTTCGCGTCCGCGGAAAGCTTTGAAGGATTCCGCCGCGCTGCGGGAGCCGCCGACGGCGAGGATTTCCTGCCAGAAGCGTTTGCCTGTGGCGGCGACGTCGTCGCTTTCTTCAAAGGCGGCGTAGGCGTCGGCGCTGAGGACTTCGGCCCATGCGTAGCTGTAATAGCCTGCGGAGTAGCCGCCGGCGAAGATGTGGCTGAAGCTGTTGGCGAAGCGGTTGTATTCGGGCGGTTGGATGACGGCGACTTCTTTGCGCACGCTGTCTAAAACCTGCGGCCAGTTTTTCAGACGACCTTCGTTGTCTTCGCTGTAAATGGTCATGTCGAAGAGGGCGAACTCCATCTGGCGGACGAGGAACATGCCGCGTTGGAAGTTTTTGGCGGCGAGCATTTTGTCGAAGAGTTCTTTCGGCAGGGGTTCGCCGGTTTCTTCGTGGGCGGACATTTGTGCCAAGACGTCGTATTCCCAGACGAAGTTTTCCATAAACTGGCTAGGCAGCTCGACTGCGTCCCATTCGACGCCGTTGATGCCGGATACGCCCAGTTCGTCCACTTGGGTGAGCAGGTGGTGCAGGCCGTGGCCGGTTTCGTGGAAGAGGGTGAGGATTTCGTCATGGGAGAGGCGGGCTTCTTTGCCGCCGACGGGCGGGGTGAAGTTGCAGACGAGGTAGGCGGTGGGCAGTTGCAGCGTGCCGTCGGCGAAGCGGCGGCGGCCTTTGTAGTCGTTCATCCACGCGCCGCCGCGTTTGCCTTCGCGGGCGTAGAGGTCCATATAGACGCCGCCTATGGTTTTGCCGTTTTGCTCCAGCTCGAAGTAGCGCACGTCTTTGTGCCAGACGGGAACGGTTTTTTCGGTAAATCCGATGCCGTAGAGTTTTTTGATTTGGGCGAACAGGCCTGCCAGAACTTTGCTGACGGGGAAGTATTTTTTGACTTCGGTTTCGCTGAATGCGTATTTGGCTTCGCGCAGTTTTTCGCTGGCGTAGCTCAAGTCCCACGGCTGCGGGTCGGCGAGGTTCAGGTGTTCGCGGGCGAAGGCTTTGACTTCGGCGAGGTCTTTTTCGGCGTAGGGTTTGGCGCGGCGGGCGAGGTCGTGCAGGAAGGTGAGGACTTGTTCGGGCGTATCCGCCATTTTGGTTGCCAACGACAGCTCGGCGTAGTTTTTGAAGCCGAGCAGTTTGGCGGTTTGCAGGGCGTTTTCGAGCGTGCGGTCGATGTTGGCGGTGTTGTCGAATTTGCCGTCGTCTGAAAGTTCGCTGGCGCGGGTAACGTAGGCGCGGTAGATTTGTTCGCGCAGTTCGCGGTTGTCGGCGTATTGGATGACGGCGAGGTAGTGCGGAATCTGCAAACCGATTTTGTAGCCTGTTTTGCCTTCGCTTTGCGCGGCGGCGGCAAACATGGCGAGCGAGTCTTCGGGGATGCCGGCAAGCGGTGCGGCGTCGTCAAAGTAGAGGGCGAAGGCGTCGGTCGCGTCTAGGACGTTTTGCGAGAATTTGGCGGAGAGTTGCGCACCTTCGGTTTGCAGTTTCGCCAGTTCTGCCTGCTGTTCGGGCGGTAATTCTGCGCCGCTGAGGACGAAATCGCGCAGGTCGTGGTTGAGCTTGGTTTTTTGTGCAGGGGAGAGGGTGGCGAATTCGGGGGAATTTTTGATGGTTTTGAAGCGGTTGTACAGCTCGATGTCTTGTCCGATTTCGGTGAAGAAGATGGTGATTTCGGGCATCAGTTCGTTATAGACGGCGCGCAGTTCGGGTGTGTCGACCACAGAGTTGAGGTGCGACACGACGCCCCAAATCCTGCCGACGCGTTCGGTAATGTCGGTCAGACGCTCGACGGTGTTTGCCCAGTCGGTGTGCGTTTGGGCTTTGACTTCGGCAATCTGCGCGCGCGCTTCGGCGATGGCGGTTTGCAGGGCGGGTTTGATGTCGGCGGTTTGGATGGCGTCAAAACGGGGTTCTTCGCCCAAATGGAGCAGTACGTTGTCGGTCATGGATGGGATTCCTTTGTGTGGGTGGCGGGTTCGGACGGAGGTCGTCTGAAAAATGGCTGCCGCCTGAGTCAATGGGAAAATGGGGATAATGTGTGTCTAGGGTTTTAGGTTTGCCGTTCGGGCGAACCGATTGTGTTTTCAGACGACCTGTTTGGATTCGGGGTCGTCTGAAAACGACGGGGCAAACAATAGGGGAGATATAGTGCCATCGCGTCAGGCTTAAAGCGTCTTTCCCTGTTTTTACGCTATTCCGCGCCGCGCGGGTTGGATTTGAGCGGGGCGGCGAGGTCGAGGCTCATCGGTGTGCCGGCGGGGGCGAAAACGGCTTGTGCGATATTGGTTTGCAGCGAATCGGCAAACGCGCCGCGATAGATTTTCGCGCCTTGGTGGGTCAGGTTGGATTGGACGTCGACATAAACTTCGCCGCCGATTTGCTGCCACAGGCGGCAGAACGTGTAGTCTTCGGAAAGGTAGCGTTTGCTTTCGGGATCGACCATGCAGTCGAAGAAGCGGTAGTGCAGCCCTTTGTCTTCGCGCTTGTAGTCGCTGTCGGAGATGTAGTTCAGCTCGGGGTAGGCTGCCATCATTTTTTCGAACACGCTGCGTTTGATGACCATGAATCCGGTCGGCGCGTCATCGACTTTCATAAAGCCTTCTTCATCAACGCGCAGGACGATTTCGCCGTTTTCGTTTTTATCGCCTGTGTTGACGGTGTAGGCGGTGTACATCCGCTCGAAATCCGCTTGGGTTGTGCCGGCGGGAACGCCTTCGTCAGGCCAGTTTTCCCGTTTCAGCGGATAAATGCCGGCGACGACGTCTTTATCCGCCAGCAGCAGGCGGTAGAACGCTTTGGCGGAAAAACCGATGTCGGAGTCTATCCAGAAGAGGTGCGTCCATTCTTGGTTTTCCAAAAAGGTCGCCACGCAATTATTGCGCGCGCGGGTAATCAGGCTCTCGCCGCGCTGCATCATTACTTGCAGCGGCCAGCCGTTTTGCGCGCTGGTGTGGACGATGTTGAGCAGCGAAAGGACGTAATTGTGGAAATATTTCCCGTCGTGGCTGGGGGTCATGATGACGGGGTACATTTGCGTAAGGGCGGATTCGGGCAACATAGTATTTTCCTGATTATTAATAGATTATGGGGTTAAGCTTGAGGGTTTAGCAGGTGGTATTGTACGCGTAAAAACTCATCCAACACCGCCTGCTGGATTTCTAAACGCTTCGCTACGGGCGAGGCATAGCGCACGATGATAAGGTACACCTTGTCGTCATGCGGCACGCGGGTTACGCGCGGCTGGGCGGCAGGGGTAATGAACAGTTTCTCCGCCTGCACGTTTTCCAAATGCCGCTGGATGGCGGGTACATAAGGTTGGCACAAAGGCTCCAATACGGCTTTCAGACAACCTACAATCACATCCGAATCCAAATGAATCGGCACGGGAATTTCCACCGTATGAATCACATAATCGCCCAAGATATTGTCGCGGCGGACGGAATGGTTCAAAAGCAGGCTGTTGGGAAACGAAAGCGTTTTACCCGAAAGCTGCCCGACCAGCGGGTTCGGGCCGATCTGCATCATCAACGTGTTCAAAAGATTAATATCGACCACACGCCCGCGCAGGCCGTTGACCTCGATATAGTCGCCGACCGAATATTGTTTCGTTACCGAGCGCAAGATGCTGCCCGACAAACACATAATCAGTTCCTTCGTCGCCACCACAATCGCCGCCGCTACGGCAAACATCGACAGCGCCAGCGTCTGGATTTGAGTCGCCCAAATTACCGCCAGCCCGAAAATCGTCAAAATCAGCGTCAGATTGCGGCTGAGTACCAAGGAGCGGCGTTTTTCCTCGATGCTGTAATGCGGATGGCGGCGCAGATACAGTTTCAGCAAAACGCCCCGCAAAACCAGCAGCGCCATGACCATCAGCGCCGATTCCACCACTTCCTCGCGTACTGGCAGAGTATGCAGCCATTGCCGTACTGTGTCCCACATAGTGTAAAAATCCTATATTTATCTTGATATTGTTTTCAGACGACCTATACACATCATCGGCACGGACTGCCGGGCCGCCTAAGAAATGACATTATAAATGATAACGAATGGGGAGGTCGTCTAAAACATCCGTAAGAGCCATAACATCGAAATGGCGCGTTCAGACGATCTTTAAAGCCTATGATGATATACTGTAACACTATGTTAATAAAGAGGAAATTGTTTACTAGGTTGCCAAAAAAGGATAACATGGAGTCCGTAACCTAAAGGGTTTGAATTAACCATCGATAACGAGGAATCAAAATGACTTGCAAAATCCACGATCATCACGACCATACCCATGGCGCCGGTTGCGGCCATACCGCCATCAAACACGGCGACCACACCGACTATCTGCACGACGGTCATCTGCACCACGAACACAACGGTCATTACGACGAACACAGCTTAAGCGTCAATGAAACCAACCCTGACGGCTGCCATCCCGTCGATACCTGCAAAGGCCATGTTCACGGCGAAGGTTGCGGCCATGAAGCCGTACCGCACGGCGATCACACCGACTACATCGTCAACGGCCGCCTGCACCACCAACACGGCGACCACTGCGACGATCACGGTCCGGTCGAGATTGTGAAGTAAGCGCAATAGAAGCGGTTTCTTCTGAAATAAGCGTTAAGAACAAAAGGTCGTCTGAAAATGCTGCTTCCGTAAAAAACGGAATGGCGTTTTCAGACGACCTTTTGTGTTTTCCAGCTTATTGGAAAGGAGGGAAGGGGAGAGGTATAGTGGATTAAATTTAAATCAGGACAAGGCGACGAAGCCGCAGACAGTACAGATAGTACGGCAAGGCGAGGCAACGCCGTACTGGTTTAAAGTTAATCCACTATAAATGGCTTTATTTTTTGTTTGTTAAACCAAGTTCTATTAGATAGTTATGCTCTATCGTTCATAATTTTAATAAGTCCGATAAGCTATCATCTTCTTCCGCTGCGACCGTATATTTCTCTTGCGCCCATTCGCCTAAGTCAATCAACCGGCAATGCTGACTGCAAAAAGGTCGGTATTTACTCTCTTCATTCCATATCACCGGCTTTTGACAGGTCGGACATTTCACAGTCGTTACTTCAGTCATTATTTATTCCTTACAAATCATTTATGCTTTGTTTGTTGCTTGAGATATTTCACTTTAGGGCAATGTTGTACCAAATTTCGAGTTGCCGGAATATCCCAGATAAAACCTATGCAGTCCCTGAATTTTTTGGGTCAATTCAGATAAAGTCCCTTCATTTTCTAAGACATCATCTGCATAGAGCAGCCGCGTTTTGCGGTTGGCCTGAGTGTTCATAATGCGCTTGATCTCTTCTGTGTCCAAACCGCTTCTTTGCTGAACGCGAAGAATTTGGGTTGCTTCAGAAACGTCGATAACCAATACTCTATCGACAGCCGCTAAAAATTCCGGATTTTCAATCAGCAAAGGTACATCGATAATGCCGTATGTAGCACTAGGATAGCGGGTTTTTGCCGATTTGATTTCATTTAAAATCAAAGGCAGCAACACCTCCTCCAATTCTTTTTTGGCTTGAGGTCGTCTGAAAACCAGATCCCTCAAAGCAGCACGGTTCAGACTGTTTTGGGTATGAAAAACCTTGTCGCCAAAAAGACGGCGGATAGCCGGTAATGCTATACCGTTATCCGCCGTCAGGTTTCGACTCAGTGCGTCGGCATCAATGTGCGGGACACCCAAATCAGAAAAGATTTTTGCTGCTTGAGATTTCCCGCTGCCGATACCGCCTGTCAAACCTATCCATAAAGTCATATTAAAACCCTGATTTGGTCAGCCACCAAGTGACGGCACGATGTACCGGCTCGTTAGCTACCAAAATAATCCAGCCGGCAATAGCCAAACTCGGACCGAAAGCAAAATATTGTCCTTTGGCAACCCGTCCGATAATCGCACCAATCAGACCAATTAACGCTGCCATAAAGACCAATACAGGTAAAATGCCGACCCCAAGCCATGCACCTAGTGCAGCCAGCAATTTAAAATCGCCGTTACCCATACCGATTTTTCCAGTCAAAAGCTTATAGATAAAACACAACAGCCATAAGCTCATATAGCCGAAAACCGCGCCTAAAACGGCAGATTTTAATGGAACAAAAGTGCCATTCAAATTAAACAGCAAACCTAACCATATCAACGGCAGGGTCAGGCTGTCGGGTAAATATTGAGTATCCGCATCGATAAAGGTTAATGCAATCAATATTGCAGTCAATATCAAACTGCCAAATGCAGCCATCGTCCAGCCATATTGCCACGCCACAACACCAAACAATATGCCAGTCAATAATTCGATTAAGGGATAACGGATGCTGATAGGTGTTTTACACGAACCACATTTACCGCCAAGCATCAGATAACTGAAAATCGGAATATTTTGCCAAGCCTTTACCGGGGCATGACACTTAGGGCAGCGGGAATCCGGTTTCATCAAATTGAATGGTTGCTGCTCTTCTTCCGTTAATTCAAGTTGCAAATGCTCTTTCGCAAACTGAGTCCAGCCGCGTTCCATCATGACAGGAACGCGGTAAATGACAACATTAAGAAAACTTCCGATCAACAAACCAACGACGACAGATAATGGAATAGCAAATGGCGCTAATGTATCCAAAGATTCCAACATATTAACCTACTACGTTACCGAGGTTAAACAGCGGCAGATACATCGCCACGAGGATTGTACCGATAATGGAGCCCAAAACCACCATGATAATGGGTTCCATCAATGCAGATAATTGTGATACGGAGTTATCAACTTCATCCTCGTAAAACTCTGCAGCTTTATTCAGCATATCATCAAGGGAACCAGACTCTTCCCCAATAGCGGTCATTTGAATGACCATATTGGGGAACATATCCGTACTTTGCATGCTCGAAGTTAAAGAAAGGCCTTGAGTAACTTTTGCACGAATATCTTGTGTTGCTTCTTCGTAAAGGATATTACCAGCTGCACCGGCTACCGAATCTAAAACCTCTACTAAAGGGACACCTGCGGCAAACAAGGTGGAAGTCGTCCGAGCCCAACGTGCAATAGTTGCTTTACGAATGATGGGCCCAAAAATAGGCATACGTAAAACCATAGCATCTACACGCTTTTGGAATTCAGGAGATTTTTGATGCAGTTTATATATACCAAAACTGATACCAATTGCAGCAATAATCATAATCCAACCATGCTCAACAAACACGTCAGAAATATTCATGACTGTTTGTGTCATACCTGGTAATTCAGCTCCCATATTTGCGTAAACCTCTTTAAATGCAGGCAGTACCCAGCGCATCATCACAAAAATCAATGCTATTGCAACAACAACAATAGAAATTGGGTACGTCAGCGCGGTTTTCACTTTTTTCTTAATAGCTTGCGTTTTCTCTTTATATACAGCTAGTTTATCCAATAGGCTTTCCAAAACACCACCAGCTTCACCGGCCGCAATCAGATTGCAATAAAAACGGTCGAAATATTTTGGGTATTTGGCAAATGATTTACCTAATGCACTACCTTGTTCCACATCTGCACGGACTTGCATCAACATTTCAGTCATGGATGGGTTGGAGTGTCCGCGTGCGACAATTTCAAAAGCCTGCATTAAAGGCA
Source organism: uncultured Neisseria sp. (assembly GCA_963532335.1). Taxonomy (GTDB): domain Bacteria; phylum Pseudomonadota; class Gammaproteobacteria; order Burkholderiales; family Neisseriaceae; genus Neisseria. Next base: position 29,675 of record CAUSKT010000016.1, read on the forward strand.
GACCTGCTTTCATCATGGTAGCAAGTTGACGGGTAAAGACAGTGATGTCTTCCTGAGTAATACGACGCTTTTTAGTTGCCTTTACTTTACTGATACGTAAAGGACGTATCCCGCGACGTTGGAGCTTTTTACGCGCTTCTTCTTCGTCTTTGGCGACTACTTCGCCTCGGACTAATTGATCCGTATTGGTATTTTTACCTTCAAACGTAAAACGTTTGCCTTTATTTTTTTGAGCGAATAAGCCTCTTTTTTGCTCTGCTTGAGCCATTTTGTTACCCCTTGGTTTAATGTTTAAGAATGAAGAAAACAAAAGTCCCCGTATTTCTTCGATTCAATGGTTTAATCGTTAGTGTGAGCAATCACTTCTTCTAATGAAGTCAAACCTTGCATAACTTTTAATAAGCCTGCACGGCGTAAATCGACCATACCTTCTTTATAGGCCATGTTCATAATATCAACTTCCGTACCATTATTCATAATGACACGTTGCATTTCCTCGGTAATCGGCATTACTTCGTAGACACCGACACGGCCTTTGAAGCCTTTACCACGGCAACTATCGCAGCCGACAGGACGGTAGAGTTTCCAATCCTTTGCTAAATCTTCATCTGTAAATCCTGCTTTTTTTAATGCGGGAACGGGAGGACGCTCAACCTCACGCTTACAGCTCGAACACAGACGACGCAATAGTCGTTGCGCCATAATTAAGCTGACGGAACTGGCAATGTTGAATGGGGCAACCCCCATGTTCAACATGCGGGATAGGGTCGCAGGCGCGTTATTGGTATGCAACGTTGAAAACACCATATGTCCGGTTTGTGCCGCTTTGATGGCAATATCCGCGGTTTCCAAGTCCCGAATCTCACCTACCATGATAATGTCAGGGTCTTGTCGCAAGAAAGATTTCAACGCCGCAGCAAAAGTCAAACCTTGTTTGTCATTGACGTTGACTTGGTTGATGCCGGGCAAATTAATCTCGGCCGGGTCTTCTGCAGTGGAAATATTGACGTCTTCTGTATTTAAAATATTCAAGCAAGTATAAAGTGATACGGTTTTACCGGAGCCTGTCGGACCTGTTACCAATACCATGCCATAAGGCCGATGAATGGCCTCAAGCAGCATTTCTTTTTGGAAGGGTTCGAATCCCAGTTGGTCAATATTTAAAGTTGCTGCATCAGAATTCAGAATACGCATTACCACTTTTTCGCCAAAAAGCGTAGGTAACGTACTTACACGAAAATCAATGGGGCGACCGTGTTTATGGAAAGCAATCTGAATACGACCATCTTGCGGTACGCGTTTTTCCGAAATGTCCAAACGCGCCATTACTTTGATGCGTGAAGCCAGCTGTCCGCGTACAGCAACAGGGGGTTGAACCACTTCCCTTAGCTGTCCATCTACACGAAAACGGACACGAGCCATTTGTTCATAAAATTCGAAATGTATATCGGATGCGCCTGCATTTAGTGCATCTGATAAAGTTTTGTGAATAAAGCGTGGAATAGGACCATCTTCAGCCTCTTCGTTGTCAATATAAAGCGCCTGAGAGGGCTGGGCCGCTTCTTGTTCTTCACTAATTTCTTTTAAGATGGTGGTAGAACGCTGTCCTAACCATTCTAAAAGGGAACTTAACTGGTCGTCAGGTACGACAACCAAATCTATCGTCACACCTGAAGAAAAAGTGATTTTTTGGAAGTTTTGGATTTGTGTCGGGTCTGATACGGCCAGATAAACTTTACGGCCGCGACGAAATATGGGTATGCATCGATTTTGAACCATCTGTTCTTCGCTTAAAACATCAGTTATGACATTGCTGCGAGGATAATGATGCAAATCCAATAAGGGGTAGCTGAATACACGTGCAACTAATTCTCCTAAACTTCTAGGAGAGATGATGCCGTCCGCAAAAAGCATGGGTAAGATTTCTTTCCCTGATTTCAAGGCATTGCCGTAATGTTCAGCTTGTGCATTTGTAATGGTCTGGCTTTGAAGCAGTACGCGTAATAGTCCGATACTCATTATTCAATTATCCATTTCTTGTATAACCTTTTATACAGTAAATATTTTCAGGCATCATGCCGATGAAATATCTTACAAAAAGGAGATCCCCATTGGTTACTTGATATTTTGTATTTAACTGTATTAAAAGGAAATTTTATTTTAAGTGTTTTTATTTATTGTTAAGGAATAATATGATATTCCGATGGTATGTGCAATCCCTTATTTATGCAGAATATTATAGGGAGGGTAGTTTGGAAATTTTTAGGGAGTCGCTATTATAAGGCAAACAATACAGTTGCAACACTTCTCAGCGGAACTTTGTATGAGACTCTCTTAGAGTGATTGCTTTGGATGCTGTTTCTAGCGGGATAATTTGGTGGTATTTAAGAGACAGTATGGTAGGGATAGACCACATGTAGGTCGTCTGAAAACTAAAAATGCGAAAAGCCGAATCATGTTTGAGTACATGATCCGGCTTTGATTTGATATGAGCGACTATTTCAGTAAATTAAAAATAGGGACTCAGTTCATTAGTCGATAATTTATTGGCGAATACGAGTTTGTGCGGGAGCAGGTGCAACTTCGCGAATAATGACTTCACGAACAACTTGAGGTTCTGCTTTTTTCGGACCGCAGCCTTCAGGCATCCAATAGAATGATTGGGCATTTTTGTCTTTATCAAACAGAATTTTGAATTGGCAAGTTTTGTGTTCGCCATTTTCACGGTAGTTGAACAAGTAGTCCCACTCGCGCACGCCATAAAGACCTTCTTGGAAGTGAGGACGTCCAATCAGTTCATAGATTTGGTCTTTATTCATGCCGGCTTCAATTTGACGGACATTATCCCAGTTTGGCCAAGAACCATGTTGAGTACCATCGTGACGCAGGGTGGTTTTTGCTGCATCAGGCCATACGGGATTGTCAGTAGTGCCTTCTTTGCTAACTTTGCTCAGATTACCACAGGCTGCCAAGGAGAGTGCTGCAATCGCAGGCAATACAAATTTCGATAATTTCATGTTTTTTCCTTTTATATCAAATCTTTGATAGATGGAGATGATTTTAAACCATCCCCTCTAGGTCTTACCATTGGTAGCCGACGCTTCCGCCCCAGTTGACATCTTTGCGGGTGTTCACGCTTACGCCGGTTTTGATAGACCATTTGTTGTTATCGGAATTATGTGCATAACCAACAGCAATTGCTTGTTGACCACGATAGCCACCTACAGCTGCAGAAACGATACTTTTACCTGCTTCGTTCGGACGTTGCAGGAAGCCGATTGCAGTAGCACCAGCGATACCTGCACGCAGGTCTTTGTTCATATCGTTGATGCGGTCTTGGAGGTTATTGATAACGATGGTGTTGCCGTTTGTTTGTGCGGCTACTTGGTACAGTTGGCTGCCGTTGATGGCATCTGTGCTGGTAGGTGTGATACGGCCGGCTGCAACATTGGTGATTGTACGTTCGTTACCTGCTGAGCCTACACTTACTGTAGATGTAGGATTAGTACCGGCAAAACCACTGTAAGTTACACCGTTTACAGTAGCGCTGTTAGTGCCTACTGCAGCAGAAGTAGTAGAATTTGCGCCTAAAGCAACAGAGTATTCATCACTTGCAATCGCTCCGCGACCGATAGCGACCGAAGAGCCGCCTTTAGCTTGAGCCTGCAAACCAGAAGCTACGCTAGCTTTTCCGGTAGCTTGGGAGGCAGCGCCTGTGGCAATAGAATAGTCACCTTCGGCAACAGAAGCAGAACCTACAGCAGCTGAAGAAATACCCTTGGCTTGAGCTTTTTGACCTACTGCAACAGTGTAAGCGCCGGTTGCTTGAGTGCCTTGTCCGATCGCAGTAGAGGCGGGAGCCGCAGCGTTAGAGCCAGAGCCAAATGCAGTAGAAGACAGGCCTTCGGCTACAGAAGCAGAGCCTACAGCAGTGCTGCTGTTGCCTTTTGCGGCAGCTTGGCGACCGATGGCGGTAGCTGCATTAGCAGTTGCATTGGCACCTTGACCGAAAGCTGCAGCGGCAGTGCCTTCAGCTTTAGAGAGTGTGCCAACTGCAGTGGCGGATTCATGTTCAGCAGTGGTTTCAGTACCAATTGCAACGGTGCTGTGGCTTTTTGCGCTGGCTTGAATGCCAACAGCCACGCCGTAACGGCCAGTTGCGCCCTTGCTGTCATAGTTGCCGCGGACGGGTTCGTTGTTATCGTTAATGCTTACATATGAAGCATTTGTCAGCGCTGCTGCAAATGCAGGCGAAGCAGAAACAAGACCTGCAGCTGCCAATGACAAAGCCACTGTTTTGTTGAGCGCGGTAAAACGATTCATGTGTGTTTTGTGTTTCATAATTATCTCCCTGATAAAAACACATAAATAATAATATGGATGAATCTATATATTTTGCATATTTTAATTGACAAATATATGCCGTTTATCTAATATGCATACCACTGGTCATCGAGCAGTAGTAAAATACATAAAATTTTATTTCTAAAAAATAAAATTGATTCAGAAAACAAATGGTTCGAAGCACGATTTACTACTTCGTACATGATCACCATTATATGAAGTTCCTTATTTTGTATTTATTATTTTTTTTTATCAAATATTAACTTCATTATAAAAAAACAATCGATTCCCTCATTATCTATATGTAATATATAACAAAAAAAATAATAACACATATAATATATTTATGTTTTTTGATTTATTTTGGTTTTAAATTGCGTTTTTTGCTTTTTGGTTAATTAAAAATATCTTGTTTGCTCGGTTTGGTCATTGTTGAAATCAAGCGTTGCATTTTATATATTTAATATGGTAGGAAATTTTATATGAAGATATATTTTTTCTGCTGGAAATGATATTTTTCTTTTTTGTCTCTCTGTTAATTATTCCATAGATTTGTGTTGTATTTTCGATACTTGTGCCATGGTGTGGATAAGAGGTGTTTTTGTTTGGATGGTATATATTGGGATAAGCTGAGATTTGTAAAGACAATCTGAGTTTTCAGACGACCTTTTAGTCAAAAATAAAGCCCGATTATTGCAATCGGGCTTTATTGGTTTGTGGTTGTATCATTCAATCACGATTTTCGGGAAGCGGCTGCTGAAATCTTTGCCTTTGTCTGCAATGGTCAGGGCGATTTGAAAGGCTGTGTCGGTATAAATTTTGGCAATAGCGGGATGTTCGTCAAACAACTGTTTCGCCGCGCCGCCATCCATTGCTTCGCGTACGGGCAGGCTTAACGGAAGCTGTCCGAGCAGCGGGACATTCAGACGACCTGCCAGGTTTTTGCCGCCTTCCGAACCGAAAATAGCTTCGGTGTGGCCGCAGTTGGAGCAGATATGTACCGACATGTTTTCCAGTACGCCGAAAATCGGAATATTGACTTTGTGGAACATATCGACTGCTTTGCGCGCGTCAATCAGGGCGATGTCTTGCGGCGTGGTAACGACGACCGAACCGGTTACGGGGATTTTTTGCGACAGGGTGAGTTGGATGTCGCCAGTACCCGGCGGCAGGTCGATGAAGAGGTAGTCCACTTCGTCCCACTCGCTTTGGAACATCAACTGCTGCAAGGCTTGGCTGACCATCGGGCCGCGCCAAACGACGGCTTGGTCGGTATCGACCAGAAAGCCGATGGACATCACTTGGATGCCGCTGTCGGCTTCGACGGGAATCAGTTTTTTGTTTTGTTGGTCAGGTTTGCGGTCTTGCACGCCCAACATGGTCGGTTGGCTCGGACCGTAGAGGTCGGCATCCAGTACGCCCACTCGCGCGCCCATGCGTGCCATGGCGGTGGCAAGATTGGCGGTGGTGGTGGATTTGCCGACACCGCCTTTGCCGGATGCAACGGCGATAATGTTTTTGACGCCTTTGATGGTGGCAACGCCGGGCTGTACTTTGTGCGTTGTGATTTCCGTGTCGATGCTGAGGTGGATATGCGCGTCGCCCGTGATGCCGATGACGGCTTCTTGCAGGCTGTTGGCGATGTCGGCGGCGATGTGGCCGACGGGGAATCCGAATTTCAGTCCGATATGGAGGCCGTCGGAGCGTTCTTCCAACAGTTGGACGGCTTTTTCACTGCCGAGCGTGCGTTCGGTGCCGGGGATTTTTACTGCTTCCAGTGCAGTTTGAATGGCTGCGATATTCATGGCGTATCTCTGGTTGATAGGGAACGATAATTGAATGAAGGATGATTCATGTTTGGTGTGTTAAATACAGGAAATACGGTAGGTATGGAATGAAAGATACAGATCCATATTTCAGGGAAAATGCGTGAGTGCTGTAATAAATTTTCTTACAATAAAAACTGTATCTAAAGTCATCAAAATTAATTTAAATATTATTAAAAATATAGAGTTTTTATACAATGAATTATCAGGTTGGTCATGATATTTTATGTAATTATATTTCTGAACTTTATATTATGTCTCAATGAATATGAATGAGCTGAGTGGTGAATGTTAATCCCAATTTGCGGCAAGTTCATTTGCTATTTTGAGTCGTTCTGTAGTGCCGACATCCAGCCATAATCCATTGTGTTGCTCGCCGGTAACGCGGTGTTGGTTCATGGCTTCCCGCAATAGAGGCGCGAGTTTGGCGATTTGGTTGGGCGGTGTATTTTGGAAAAGGTCGGGGTGGTATATGCCTATGCCGCTGAAGGTTAGTGCGATTCCTTCGGTTTTATTGGAGTGTACCTGTCCATCGGGGGAAATGGAAAAATCGCCCTCCGGATTGTGTGGGGGATTGGGAACCAACCAAATATGTGCCAATAGGTTGGATGTTTGTAGGGATGCGGCAGCCTGTCGGGCGGCGTTGAAGTCGATATCGGTCAAAACATCTCCGTTGATGACAAGGAAAGGAGCGTCGCCCAGTAAGGGTAGGGCGGTGGCGATCCCGCCGGCAGTCTCCAGTCCGCCTGTCGATTCGGGAGAGTAGGCTATGCTGACTCCGTATTGTGCGCCGTTACCAAGTGTGGCTTCGATTTGTTCGCCTAGCCATGCGTGATTGATGACGATTTCGGTGAAACCTGCGTTTTTCAGACGACGTATATGCCAGCCGATGAGTGGTTCGCTGCCGACTTTTAGAAGTGGTTTGGGTGTGTGGTCGGTCAGGGGGCGCATCCTTTCTCCGCGTCCTGCTGCCAGTATCATTGCTTTCATGGCTGTCCTTGTTTGGGATGGGATTATATAGTGGATTAACTTTAAACCAGTACGGCGTTGCCTCGCCTTAGCTCAAAG
>CAUSKT010000017.1:0-34348 GCA_963532335.1 uncultured Neisseria sp.
AAAACCTGTGTTGGGGTTTCGGTTGTCGGGAGGAGGGCTTTTTTGCAAAGGTCTCTATATATATCCTAGATATGCCTATTAAGCTATAAAAAACTGCACATGATCAAGCTGGATTTGGTCTCCGGCTTACTAATGTGCAGTTTACGATTTTCAGACGACCTTTGCTGTTTAGATGGCAAATATACGTCTTTATAGATTTTCAGCTTTACGCTTTTTCTTTTTGGCGCATTTTTTCCGCCATCATTTCATGCAGCGTTTTCTTGGCAGGTTTCATCGGAACGCGGTTGTCCGTCCAGCCCATTTGCTTGCTCGGCGTCAATGCACGGAATTTGGTGGCCGCCCAACCGAAGGCGCGGTAAGCTTTGCTGCCGCTGAAAATGCCGTTGAATGTGCGCCATGCCATTTGTTCGCCGAAGGTATGCGATGCGCCTTGTCCGCGGATAGGATGCGGTACGACTTCGGACGGCGAACGTTGCGCTTCGACACGCAGACGCTGCATTTGCTCGGTGATCGGGATACGTACCGGACAAACTTCCACACACGCGCCGCACATGGTACAGGCGGTCGGCAGGTCGCGGGTGGCATCCAGACCCAACAGGTGCGGAGAAATAATCTCGCCGATAGGGCCGGGATAGGTTGTGCCGTATGCCGCGCCACCGATACGGGTATAAACCGGACAATGGTTCATACACGCGCCACAACGGATACATTGCAAGGTGCGGCGCATTTGGTCTTCGGCATAGGCTTGGCTGCGGCCGTTGTCGAGCAGAACCAAGTGCATTTCCTGCGGACCGTCCAGCTCTTCACTGCGGCGCGGACCGGTAATCATATTGAAATAGGTGGTAATGTTCTGACCGATGGCGGAACGCGGCAGCAGGCTGTACAAAGGTGGAACGTCCGACAGCTTGGCTACAACTTTTTCAATACCGGTAATGGCGATATGCACGGGTGGAACGGTGGTACTCAAGCGACCGTTGCCTTCATTTTCCACCAGACACAACGTACCTGTTTCAGCAACAGCAAAGTTTACGCCACTCAAACCGACATCGGCAGTGCTGTAAATATCGCGCAGGGCTTTGCGGGCGAAGCCGGTCAGTTGGTCTACGTCATCCGTAAGCGGAGTTCCAAGATTTTGGTGGAAAAGTTCGCTAACCTGTTCTTTGGTTTTGTGAATGGCGGGCATCACGATATGGGTCGGTTTTTCGCCTGCCATTTGGACGATAAACTCGCCCAAGTCGCTTTCCACTGCTTTAATGCCTTTTGCTTCAAGATAATGGTTCAGCTCGATTTCCTCGCTGACCATCGATTTGCCTTTGACCATCAGCTTGCCGTTTTTGGCAGTAATGATGTCGTGGATGATTTCGCAGGCTTCGGCCGGAGTTTCCGCCCAATGTACTTTCACGCCCAGCTTAGTCAGGTTTTCTTCCAATTGCTCCAGCAGGGTGGGCAATTTAGACAATGAGCGCTGACGGACGTGTTCGCACAAATCACGCAGGTTTTGCAACTCTTCTTCGTCGGACAAAACGGCTTTGCGCTTGGTCATCAGCATATCCATCGCGGTACGCAGACTCTTACGCAAAGGCTTGTCTTGAAGGGAAATTGCGGCGTTTTGTTTGAAAGTTTCCGGCTTCATGTGGAACTTGATGGTTTGCGTAGTCATGCGTTTTCCTCCAAATCGGCAGGGGAAATGTGGTCAGGCAGGATGGCGAGGATGACCAAATCACGCGGGCCGTGTGCGCCGTAAGCAAGCGTCAGTTGGATGTCTGCGGTTTTGGACGGGCCGGAAATCAGGAAAACATTGGTCGGCATACCGTTTTCCACCAGTTTTTCATCTTCGACAGCGTTGTGAAATTCGTTATACATCTTCGCCGTATCAAACAGGCAGAAATGTACGGGCGGGACAAGGCTTAAAGTACGCGGCTCTTCAGGGCTGGAAAACAGCATCAGCGTACCGGTACGGGCGATGCCGCATTGCGAGCCGCTGAAGCCAGCATCGATGTTCGCGAAGAACTCGGTTTTCCAAGTATCGATTTCGCGCTCGAAAGCAATCGGTTCGATATTGCTGTCCACTAGCGCGGCACGGGCAATTTGTCCGTGTTCGGTCGCCAACGGCAGCAGGATGTTTTTCAAACCTTTGCCTTCGGCAGCTTGACGGAATACTTGCGGCCAGCCGGTTTTGGTCACCCAATAAATTTCGGTTTTGACGGCGCGCATAGCAGCAGCCCAATGTTTCAGGCGCTCAACTTCGCTGTCCCAAGAAACACCCATTTCACGGTAATAATCAAAAACCGCAGGCTCTTCCATCGGCAATGCGTCGGCTTTTTTCAGTTTTGCCAAAATATTTTCGCGCGCGCTCATGCTTTGCCTCCGGTACGTTCCAACAAGAAGGATGCGATGTGTTTCGGACGCGGCATATTCGGCTCGTCCTTAGCGATTTTGCCGCCGATGTTCATCATGCAGCCGCAGTCCGCGCTGATGATTTCGGTCGCACCGGTTTCTTTCAGCGCGGCAACTTTGTCGGTTACCATCGCGCCGGAAATGTCCGCTTGTTTGACCGAGAATGTACCGCCGAAGCCGCAGCATTCGCTTTCATGGTCGTGAACGATGCGTTCAACGTTTTCCATACCGTCAATCAACTGCCAGCCTGAAATATGGACATTCATTTCGCGGCGTGCCGCGCAGGAAGTGTGAACGGCGACTTTGACCGGCTCGCCTTTGTCTTCAGGCTTGTAGCCGATGGCAAGCAAGAAATGAGTAAACTCAATGATGCGGTTGGCACAATCCACCGCTTTGGATTCGTATTCTGTATTTTTAAACAGGGTAGGCCAGTGATGTTTCATCATGCCGCCGCACGAGCCGGACGGTACGACGATCGGCCAGTTTTCAGGGAAAAGGTCGAGTTGCGCTTTGGCGACATCAAACGCCTCGGTCGGATGACCGGAAGAGTAGGCGGGTTGGCCGCAGCAGCTTTGCGCCATCGGGTAATGAACCCGTATGCCTTGCTGCTCGATTAAAGTAATGGCATCCATACCTGCTTCAGGCATGAAAAGATCGAGGACACAGGTGCCAAAGAAATAAACATTGGTCGGCTTGCTGTCGAATGTAGTGATTTTGGGTGGGGTGATTGTGCTCATTTTTTCGTTAACGGGAGTACCCGTTTTTCTTTGTATAAATAGACGGCTACTTTAAGTAATTGCATGTAGGCGGTCAAGTATAATTTTAAAAAATAATATTGGAAACGATTGATGGGTCGTCTGAAATACTGATTCCACAAATATAAATATATATATGCGAATAAATATCATTATATTTAAAAGCTAACTCATTTATTAATGAATAAATGAATCAATCCATATGAATGCCCGGGTGTTCAACAAATATGATTGCACCCGGGTTTCAAACTGTTTTATAGAAAAAATAGGGGAGGGTAGTTAATTGGATTGAGAGGAAGATGGATTTTTAGATGCATTAATTTTTGATGCAACCCACAGCGCGACACCTGAGCCCAACATATCCGCAATGCCGTCGCCAATAGAGCCTTCGCGTGTTGTGGTAAACGTAGCTTGTGCCCATTCACTTCCAACAGCAAACAGAAGTGCGAATATCAACAAACCGAGATACGGAATTTTTGCTTTTTCGTGAATATAAGATTTTGCCAATAACCAAATCTGGGCAAAAAACAAAGCGAAGTGGGCTACTTTGTCGAAATTGGGAAACGGTGGCGGCGTATTGCCAGATTCCTTGAAAATCAAAGAATAGATACCGGCCACAAACCAAACGATAGCCAACAGACTGAATTTATTGATGTAAACTTCATTTTTGTTCCTCATCCAACCAAGTTTGGCAGATAGCTGCAAGGCGGATGAATTTGTTGCCGCGTCCGTTTAAGATGTCGCGCCATTGTTCAACTTCCTCTGTTGTCGGTGCATCATCTATACTGCATTCGTACAGCAGGAAATCAAGGGTTTCTTCCACTACGCCGACGGGTTCATTCTGGATTAATTCTAAAATCTGAGACATATAGGGGATTTTTCAAAAGAGGAGGGCGGATAATGATGTACACAACATATTATTTACTTGCTGTGTAGGAAACGTGTAGCTTCTTCCCATTCGCCCGCCATTATTTTCGGCATCGCTTTTAATGATTTGGCAATTGCCTCGTCAATCTGTTGGCGGTGTTCTGCGCTTGGCTTGTTCAATACATAAGCGACAACGAGGTTACGGTCACCCGGATGATCTATACCCAAACGCAAACGGTAATAGTCAGGTGTACCAAGACGGGCTTGGATATCTTTCAAGCCGTTATGCCCCCCATTTCCGCCACCAAGTTTAAATTTGATACGGCCGCAAGGAATGTCCAATTCGTCATGCACAACCAGTATCTCTTCGGGCTTGATTTTGTAAAACTGCGCGAGTGCGGCAACAGACTGGCCGGAACGGTTCATAAAAGTCATGGGTTTAAGCAGCCACACATCGCCATCAGGCAGATTCGCCCGCGCCACCTCACCAAAAAATTTTTTCTCTTCTTTAAATGATACTTTCCACTGCCACGCAAGTTCGTCTAAGAACCAAAATCCTGCATTATGGCGGGTTTGTTCGTATTCGCCCCCGGGATTTCCCAGTCCGACGATCATTTTGATTTTATTCGACATAATTATTTCTCAATACCGCAGAAAATGCGGTCAATTTCGATAAAAGGTCGTCTGAAAATGGTTTCAGACGACCCCGGTTAACTTTCAATCCTGATTCTGTACCCGTTTCCGACGTGCCTCTTTAGGATCAATCAATAATGGGCGATAAATCTCAATCCGATCTTTATCGCGAAGAAGCGTCTCATCTTTAACTGATTTGCCAAAAATTCCCAGCGGAGCAGTTTGTAAGTCCAATTCAGAAAATATTTCATTCAGTCCGCTTTGACACACCGCTTCACGCGCCGTGCAGCCATTTTGCACATTCATTTTTTTCAACACTTGCTTGCCGGGCAAACCGTAAACGACTTCAATCTCAAGCATAACGGCGATCCGCTTCTTTAACGAACGCATCAACCAATGCTCCGGACAAATGGCTGAAAACAGGCGAAATCATGGCAGATAAGACAGAGTTGGAAAATTCATATTCCAATTTAAATTCAACTTTGCACATATCGTCGCCCAAATCTAAGAATTTCCATGTTCCCCGCAAGATTTTAAAAGGTCCTTCCAACAAATCCATTCGGATTTCCTTACCGGGAATATTGTGATTGTGCGTAGCAAATGATTGGCGCACGCGCATATAGTCCATAAAAAGACGCGCTTTCAACTCATTGTTTTTTCGTTCGATAACTTCAGTTTTACTGTACCAGGGCAAAAATTTCGGATAGTCTTCAACCTTATCGACCAACTCAAACATTTGCTCCGCGCTGTGCAAAACCAAGATATTCTTCTCAACCTTTTTCATGCTCAAACAGGCTCAAAATCGGAAAGCGGTATTATAAACGAATTCACTGTATTTTTCAGACGACCTCGAATCTCTGCAACCATCCCAATCCAACTCATCATCAAGATAGTCCTGCTTGGCAAAGTATAACGATATGCGTATAATCGACCTTTCCCATCTGGGGGCGATCTTGGTTTCGACGGGGGTTGCAAAGCAGATGCGGGCATACCGGGGTCTCAGATTTCCCGTAAAACACTGAATCTAAATAGTCGCAAACGACGAAACTTACGCACTGGCCGCTTAAGGCCTGCCGTTGCAGCAGTTGGTCAATGGGCTGTGTAGCGCAAGCTACCGCAACGTCATTCTACATTGACTGGTTTTCCGTCGGGTTACTTGGCGGGAAATAAGATTTAAGGTAACTGGTTCCTAGAAGGCCTGTCGGTCGGCATGATAGGAACGAGATTTTAAATAGACACGACTAAGTATGTAGAACGCTCTGTAGAGGACTTCCGGACGGGGGTTCGATTCCCCCCGCCTCCACCAAACCTAATTTTCAGTTTTATTTTATAACGTATAAAAGCCTTGAAATATAACAATTATTTCAAGGCTTTTTGTTATCTCGTGTCTGATAAAGCTTTTGAGATGTTTAAAGCAAATAGGAATCTACTATCGACAAATCAAACTGCTTCACCGTTCTGCTTTGCCTCCAGAAGCTCCCAGCGTTCCAATTTTTCCAAAAGCAGCGTTTCGATTTCTTCGGCGCGGTTTTGCAATGCGCCGGCTTTTTCGTAATCTTTGAAAATTTCAGGATCGGAAAGCTGCACGTTGATTTCCGCCTGTTCGGTTTCCAAGGCGGCGATTTCGTCGGGCAGGGCGTCGAGTTCGCGTTGTTCTTTGTAGGAAAGTTTGACCGTGCGGTTGGCTTTGGGTTTGGCTTTTTCCGGTTCTGCGGTTATTTTCGGCGCAGCGGTCGTCTGAATTTTCTCTTCGCGTGATTTTGCGTCGATATAGTCCTGATAGCCGCCGATGTATTCTTTCAGACGGCCTTGTCCTTCGAAAACAATGCTTTGGGTAATCACGTTATCAAGGAACATACGGTCGTGCGAGACGAGGAATACCGTGCCCTGGTAATCGCGCAGCAGGTCTTCGAGCAGCTCTTGGGTGTCGATGTCCAAGTCGTTGGTCGGTTCGTCCAAGACCAGGATATTGGCGGGGCGGGTAAAAAGTTTTGCCAGCAGGAGGCGGTTACGTTCGCCGCCGGAGAGCGATGAGACGGGGCTTTGCGCGCGGGCAGGATGGAACAGGAAATCTTCCAGATAGCTCATGACGTGTTTTTTCTTGCCGCCGACTTCGACGTAATCGTTGCCTTGGCCGAGCGTGTAAAACACGGTGTCGTTTTCGTTCAACGCGCTGCGGAACTGGTCGAAATAGGCGACTTCCTGCTTGCTGCCGATGCGGATTCTGCCGAAGGTCGGCTGCAATTCGCCCAGAATCAGCTTGAGGAAGGTGGTTTTGCCGATACCGTTGGGGCCGATTAAGCCGATTTTATCGCCGCGCTGCAAGATGGCGGAGAATTCGTCCATAATGACTTTGTCGCCGTAGGCAAACGAGGCGTGCTCCAGCTCGGCAATGATTTTGCCGCTTTTCTCGCCGCTGTCGAGCTTGAAGTTGACTTGTCCTTGCACGTTGCGGCGTTCGGCACGTTGGCGGCGCAGTTCTTCCAAACGACGCACGCGGCCTTCGTTACGGGTGCGGCGCGCTTCGATGCCTTTGCGTATCCACGCTTCTTCCTGCGCGTGGAATTTGTCGAAGAGGCGGTTGTGTTCCGCTTCAACCGCCAATTCCTGCGCTTTTTTTTCGCTGTATTTGGAGAAGGAGCCGGGATAGGAGCGCAGAATACCGCGGTCGAGTTCGACAATGCGCGTGGCGATGTTGTCCAAAAAACGGCGGTCGTGGGTAATCACGACCAGGCTGCCTTCAAACGCTTTCAGCAGGTTTTCCAGCCAGATAATCGCGTCGATGTCCAAATGGTTGGTCGGCTCGTCCAGCAGCAATACGTCGGGCTTCTGCACCCAAGCCTGCGCCAAGGCGACGCGCTTTTTCTGTCCGCCGGAGAGGTTGCCGATTTTTTCATTTTCCGGCAAACCCAGTTCACCCAAAGTCTGCTTCACCGCCGCATCCAGCTTCCAACCGTCCTTCGCTTCGATTTCAAGCTGCAATTCGTTGAGTTCTTTCAATAAAACGTCGTCTGAATTGTGTTCCAACTTATGGCTGACGCGGTGGTAACGGCCCAGCAAATCACGGATTTCGCCCAAGCCTTCGGCGACGGTGTCGAATACGGTGGCTTCTTTGTCGAAAAACGATTCCTGCGGCACATAAACAATTTTGAGGTTGTTTTGAACGATAATCTGCCCGTCGTCGAGCTTCTGCACGCCAGCGAGGATTTTCAGAAACGAAGACTTACCCGCGCCGTTACGGCCGATTAAACCGATTTTTTCGCCGCTGTCGAGTTGGAAGGAAGTTTTGTCGAGCAGGGCGACATGGCCGACGGCAAAGGAAGCGTTTTCTACGGATAAGATGTTCATAAGGAAATAGGGAAAAATAAAATCAAGTCGTGTATTTTAACTGATTTTAGAAAGCTCTGTGATGGGTACGAAGAGAGATGGATAGAACTAAAGAATAAAGAATGTTGAGAAACTTGAATCAATCAATATAATTTAACATAATATACATTATGCGAACTAATGTAACAGATAATAAGTTACTCACAAACAAAATCCGCCCCTTATTTTTACAGGCGGATTTTTCCAAGTGCGAACTATTTAATTTTATGCATGCGTTTGTCTGTATAGACACACAGTACACCGCTATTGTTGTAGATGACTTGATGATTGGTATCGCAGAAAAATGCTGACAATTCGATAGGAACTTTTTCACTACCCCATGTTTGTGGTGAAAGGAATATAAGTTTGCCCGGTGTACATTTTTGAATTTCATCTTTATTGATTTTGCTCACCACACAAACATCACTTTGATCGATATTTGTATCAGAATTTGTATCCGACTTCATTTTGTCACAACCAGCAACCAGTACAGTCAAAGCCGTCAAAATTAGAATCGAAGATTTCCTCATATCTATTTACTCCTCAATTATTTGGATTTACAAAAAAACTCAAGCTAAATTCATAACTTGGCAATAAACTTCGCCGGAACGTTTTCAGTCAGCCAAACGCCGTTGTCTGCGAGGTAAAACTGATGACCGTCAGCAAGCATGGCTGCGGTGTCGATGGTCAACACGACGGGTTTGCCATGTCGGGAACCGACTTTGATTGCGGTTTCGATATCTGCCGAAAGATGGACGAAATGGCGTGAACCTGCATGCAATCCCTGACCAAATATTGACTGCACCGATTTTTCCGCTGTGCCGTGATATAGGATATCAGGCGGTGTCGTTGCGCAATACTGGATGTCAACCTGTTTTGTGGAATGCCCTTGCGCGGCACGAATACGCTTGCCGTCTTCTGATACGGTAAACCGTTTTTTATCATTGTTTTCAACTATTTCCATTAAAGTATCGTACGTCAATGCAACGCCGGTAAAGTTGTGCTTGGGGTGATTTGCTTGTGCCAGCAGGATATCAATATCCACCCAGCCGTTTTTGTCCAAAGTAATTCCGATCTGTTCGGGTCTGTGACGCAAGATCAGGCTGAGGAATTTGCTGACGGATTTTTGTTGTTTTTCATTTAATCTCATGGGTGTTTTTCTTTCTTTTAAGTATTTTCAGACGACCTTCTCTCTACAAAGGTCGTCTGAAATTTATTTATCCAGCCCTTCCTGCACCATCTGTGCAGCGCGTACCACTGCTCGGGCTTTGTTCTGCGTTTCCTGCCATTCTGAGGTCGGGTCGGAGTCGGCGACGATACCTGCGCCACTTTGGATGTATAGCGTGTTGTTTTTCACTACGGCGGTACGGATGGCGATTGCCAAATCCATGTCGTTGTTGAAGCCCCATACGCCGACGGCGCCGCCGTAGATGCCGCGTTTGCTCGGTTCGACTTCTTCGATGATTTCCATGGCGCGGACTTTGGGTGCACCGGAGAGTGTGCCGGCGGGGAAAGTAGCGGCGAGGATGTCCATGTTGGTGATGCCCTCTTTCAGACGGCCTTCGACGTTGGAAACGATGTGCATCACATGGGAGTATTTTTCAATCACCATTTTGTCGGTTACTTTGACTTCGCCCGTTTTGCTGATGCGGCCGACGTCGTTGCGTCCTAAATCGATAAGCATGACGTGTTCGGCGATTTCTTTGGCGTCGCTTAATAAGTCCTGCTCGTTGGCAAGGTCTTCGGCGGGGGTTTTGCCGCGCAGGCGCGTGCCGGCGATGGGGCGGACGATGACGTCGTCGCGTTCGCGGCGGACGAGGATTTCGGGCGAGGAACCGACGATGTGGAAATCGCCGAAATCGTAGTAAAAGAGATAAGGCGAAGGGTTGAGCGTGCGCAGAGCGCGGTAGAGAGCGAGCGGGCTGTCGGTGAATTCCATGCTCATGCGTTGGCTAGGGACGACCTGCATGCAGTCACCTGCGAAGATGTAGTCTTTGATTTTATCGACGCAGGCTTTGAACGGTTCTTCGCCGAACTCGCTGACGGCTTCGGTGTGTTTGCTGCCGAGCGAGAGCGGGATGGCGCAGCTTTGGCGCAACTGGGTGCGGATGTCTTCGAGGCGTTCGCGGGCGCGTTCGTAGCCGTCGGGCTGCGCCGGATCGGCGTAAACGATGAGGTGGATTTTGCCGCTCAAATTGTCGATAACCGCCAACTCTTGCGACAGCATCAGCAAGATGTCGGGCGTGCCGAGCGGGTCGGCTTTGGCGGTGTTTTTCAGGCGGTGGGCGAAGTGTTCGAAATTGTAGATGGTTTCGTAACCGAAGTAGCCGACCAGTCCGCCGGTAAAGCGCGGCAGGCTTGGGATTTCGGGCGTTTTGAAGCGGTTGTGGAAGGCTTCGATAAAGGGCAGCGGATTGCCGTCGTGTTGTTCGACGATTTCGCCGTTTTGGTAAACATCGACGTGTTTGCCGCTAACTTTGAGATAGTGGCTGCAAGGCAGGCCGATAAAGGAATAGCGGCCGAAACGTTCGCCGCCGACGACGGATTCGAGCAGATAGGTATAGGGGCGGTTGGCGAGTTTGAGATAGAGGGAAAGCGGTGTATCCAAGTCGGCAAGGAGTTCTTGAACGAGCGGGATGCGGTTGTAGCCTTGGGCGGCTTGGGCTTGGTATTCTTGTTTGCTGATCATTTCTTTTCCGTTTGTCGGGTACTTTTCAGACGACCTTATCTGAGTAAAAACCGGTTGAATTATCCGAAAAGTATAGCAGTTTATCGATAGCGTTGACAGTATGCGGGTTGTCTGAAAAAGCAAAACGCCGTTTGCTATCAACGGCGTTTTAGGCTGGGATATCAGACGTTTGGCGTAGCGGTATGGCGTTTTTTAGCCTGTTTCCATTTGTATGCGTAGCCGAGTACGACCGGAATCAGCGACAGGATGAATTTGAAGGTCCAGCTTGCATACCATGGTCTGTTCAGAATAATAGCTTCCCCTCCGGAAGCGGGAACGACGATGTCTTTGATGGCGAACCAATCCAAATATGGCCACCAACACATTACCAAGCTGCCTAAAAACAGCGGCCAGATATTACGGCTCAAATTAATCTGCCACAGGCGGAAGCATGCGCCTGCCCATACCAGCGTCAGGCCGGTAATCAGGAAGATGGTGTAAGTATCGGCGCCAAGAAAGGCGGCGATGAAATAAGTCAGCACCACCCAAATGACGGCAAGGACAAGGACGATGATTTCTTCAGGACGTTTGAACATTTCAGCGCTTCTCCAAAGCAATGTCGCATCATACGGTTTAGGGCGGGCTGACGATTGGCGGCGCGGGAATCTTTAGGGATAACATATAAATAAAACGTCGCTTCCGCACCAATCAGCCTGCCTGAAAGTCAGTTCAGGCGATACTATACCCGAAACGAAATAGTTTGAATATGCTACTTATTGCTAGGACGGGCGTTTCAGACGACCCTCAAATCGTTGAAAAAGGTCGTCTGAAAACCGATATCCTGAGATGCCCTTAAAGCCATTTTCAGACGACCTCTTTGCGCCCTGTCTTTCCGATGTATAGTGGATTAACTAAATCAGGACAAGGCGACGAAGCCGCAGACAGTACAGATAGTACGGAACCGATTCACTTGGTGCTTCAGCACCTTAGAGAATCGTTCTCTTTGAGCCAAGGCGAGGCAACGCCGTACTGGTTTAAAGTTAATCCACTATATCAGCCCTTCCCTTTCGCCGCCAACATATCCAGCATTCCCGCCAGATGGCTTCTGCCCTCTTCCTTGCTCACAATCGGCTCGCCGCCTTTGCGCCCTAAAATCTTGATGTCTTCCTGCGGCATTTCGTCTATGAAGCGGCTGGGTTCGGGGAACTGCCATGTGCCTTGTTTTTTGCGTTTGACGCAGTGGGTCAGCGTAAGCTGGCGTTTGGCGCGGGTGATGCCGACGTACATCAGGCGGCGTTCTTCTTCGACGTTGTCTTCTTCGATGCTGTCGTTGTGCGGCAGGATGCCCTCTTCGCAGCCGACGAGGAAGACGTAGGGGTATTCCAAGCCTTTGGAGGCGTGCAGGGTCGAGAGTTTGACGGCATCGACTTCTTCTTCGCTTTTGCCTTCCAAGAGCGTCATTAAGGCGACGGTTTGGGCGAGTTCGATGATGTTTTTACCGTCTTGCTCGCCTTTGCGCTCTAGCCAGCCGGTCAGGTCGCTGACGTTGCGCCATTTGATTTCGCCGGCTTTACCCTCTTCGCTGGCAAGCAGGTGGTTTTCGTAGTCGATTTCTTTGAGCAGGCTGTTGATGAGTTCGCCCGCTTCGCTGGTTTCGGCTTTGGCGCGGTAGCTGCCGAACATATCCATAAAGGCTTGCAGGTGTTGGCGGTTGGTATTGTTCAGCAAAGCAAGGGCTTCTTCGGTTTGCGCGGCTTCATACAGGCTGCATTCGTGTTCGTGCGCGTAGGTGTTGAGCTTGCCCAGCGTCACGTCGCCGATGCCGCGTTTAGGCGTGGTTACGGCGCGCAGGAAGGCGGGATCGTCGTTGGGGTTGGCAAGCAGGCGCAAATAGGACAAAACGTCTTTGATTTCGGCTTTGTCGAAAAAGCTTTGTCCGCCGGAGAGTTGGTAAGGAACGCGCGCGCTGCGCAAGGCTTCTTCAAAAATCCGCGCCTGATGGTTGCCGCGGTATAACACGGCGAAATCGGCGTATTGGGTTTTGTCGCCGCCGACCAGCTTCTGCTTGACGATTTGGCTGACAACCCAGTCGGCTTCGTGTTGCTCGTTTTGGCAGGCAACGACTTTGACGATTTCGCCTTCGCCGAACTGCGACCAAAGTTTTTTGGTGAACAGCTTGGGGTTGTTTTCGATGACTTTGTTGGCGATTTTGAGAATCCGCGCGGTGGAGCGGTAGTTTTGCTCCAGTTTGATGACTTTCATCTGCGGATAGTCTTCCTGCATTTTGCGCAGGTTTTCCATGTTTGCGCCGCGCCATGCGTAGATGGACTGGTCGTCGTCGCCGACGGCGGTAAACATGCCTTCCGCGCCGGTCAAGAGCTTCATCAGGGTAAATTGGCAGGTATTGGTGTCCTGACATTCGTCAACCAACAGATAACGCAGCCGCCGCTGCCATTTGTTGCGCACTTCGCTGTTTTGCTGCAACAGCACGGCGGGCAGGCGGATTAAGTCGTCGAAGTCCACCGCCTGATAGCTTTGCAGGGTTTCCTGATAGCTCGCATACACGCGCGCGATTTGTTCTTCCCAAGCGTTTGAGGCCGTCTGAAGTACGTCTTCGGGCGTTTTCAAATCGTTTTTCCACAGGGAAATCTGGTGCTGCGCTTTGAATAAGGCTTCTTTTCCCGTGCCACCCAAAAGTTCGCCGATGATTTTCGCGCTGTCGGTGGAATCAAGGATGGAGAAGTTTTTTTTGTAACCGATATGGTTCGCCTCTTCGCGCAAAATCTTCATGCCCAAAGAGTGGAAGGTGCAAATCGTCAGCCCGCGCGTTTGCGACTTGGGCAGCATTTTGGCGACGCGTTCCTGCATTTCCGTAGCGGCTTTGTTGGTGAAGGTAATCGCGGCGACGGTATGCGGCAGATAGCCGACATTGACAATCAAATGCTTGATTTTTTGCGTAATCACGCCGGTTTTGCCGCTGCCGGCGCCGGCAAGCACGAGCAGAGGCCCGCCGAGGTATTTGACGGCGGCTTGCTGTTGAGGGTTGAGTTTCATGGGGAATGCAGACGAACCAAAAAGAGGCGCAGATTATAACAGGTCGTCTGAAAGCCCCAAACGGCAATCCGACATATATAACAAAATCATCTTTGCAACAAACAAACCATTCTTTCCGTTTTTCAGACGACCCCGTTAAAGTGGCAGCATCTTCTTTTTCCCTTCCGAGCGACCATGTTATTACTCAAAACGCCCAGCGTACTGCCCGGCTTCAAAATCAGCCTCGGCCTGACCGTATTGTGCCTGTCGCTTCTGGTGGTTTTGCCGTTTGCGATGATGGCGGCGAAAGCGGCGGAAATCGGCTGGGGCAGCTTTTGGAACACGATTGCCGAACCCAATGTCTTAGCAGCCGTGTGGCTGAGTTTGCGGATGTCGTTTTATGCGATGCTGACCAATGTTGTGTTCGGCACGTTGGTGGCGTGGGTGTTGGTGCGCTATGAATTTCCGCTCAAGGGGTTGGTGAACGCGCTGGTCGATTTGCCGTTTGCGCTGCCGACGGCGGTTACGGGTATCGCGTTGGCGACCCTGTATGCGCCCAACGGTTGGATAGGGCGTTTTTTCGAACCTTTGGGCATCAAAATTGCGTTTACGCCCGTCGGCATTTGGATTGCGCTGGTCGTCGTCAGCCTGCCCTTTATCGTCCGCGCCGTGCAGCCGGTATTGGAGGAATTGTCGGGCGAATATGAGGAGGCGGCGGCGACTTTGGGTGCAAACCGTTTCACGACGTTCCGCCGCGTGCTGCTGCCGGAAATCACGCCGGCGCTCTTAACCGGCGCGGGCATGATGTTCGCGCGGGCAACGGGGGAATACGGCTCGGTGATTTTCATCGCGGGCAACATTCCGATGGTTTCCGAAATCCTGCCGCTGATTATTACAGGCAAGCTGGAACAGTTCGACGTACAGGGCGCGTCGGCGGTGGCGTTGTTTATGCTGCTGGTTTCGTTTGTGATTTTGTTTGCGCTGAACGTGATGCAGTGGGCGTTGAGCAGGCGTTCGGGAGCGAAGGGTTGAGGGGTCGTCTGAAAAATGTAGGTCGGATTCTTGAATCCGACGCGTTTTGACACCTGAAACTGAAAAAACGGAACACTGGATATTTTGTCGGATTCAAGAATCCGACCTACCGTGAAAAGTCGTCTGAAATCCCTGTTGCCGTCATTCCCGCGCAGGCGGGAATCCACCGCACGGCAACAGAAAAACCAAAAATAAATAAGGCAGCCGAACTTTACCGATGGATTCCCGCCTGCGCGGGAATGACGGTAGCTAGACGTTTTTATTCCCTTAATCAATAAAAGGTCGTCTGAAAACGAATCCGCCCCACGAAAACGGTTTTTTCAGACGACCTCCAAACATCTTAAAACCAACCAGAGAACACCACCGCCATGAAACCCTATTCCGCCAATCCCAACCTGACCGAACCGCGCTGGCTGCGCGTGCTGCTGACCGCCGTCGCGCTGGGGTTCCTGCTGCTGATGCTGGTCGTACCGCTTGTCGCCGTGTTTTACGAGGCGCTGAAAGGCGGTTGGGATTTGTACCTGCAATCCCTTACCGACCCCGAAGCGTGGGCGGCGATCAAGCTCACCCTGATTACCGCCACGGTGGTCGTTCCCGTCAATGCCGTCTTGGGCGTGGCGATGGCGTGGCTATTGACCCGTTTCGACTTCCGCGGCAAGCAGTTGCTGACCACCCTGCTCGATTTGCCGTTTTCCGTATCGCCCGTGGTTGCCGGTTTGATGTTCGTCTTATTGTTCGGCGCGCACACGGCATTGGGCGGCTGGCTGGAAGCGCAAGGCATACAGATTATCTTCGCCATCCCCGGCATTATTTTGGCGACACTGTTCGTTACCTTTCCCTTTGTCGCGCGCGAAATCATCCCGCTGATGCAGGCGCAGGGCGACAGCGAAGAACAGGCCGCGCTGATTCTCGGCGCAAGCGGCTGGCAGATGTTTTGGCGCGTTACCCTGCCCAACATCAAATGGGCGCTGCTCTACGGCATCATCCTCACCAACGCCCGCGCGATGGGCGAATTCGGCGCGGTCAGCGTAGTATCGGGACACATACGCGGCGAAACCAACACCATCCCGCTTTTAGTCGAAATCTTCTACAACGAATACAACTTCACCGGCGCATTCGCCCTCTCCGGCGTATTGGCACTTTTAGCACTGGCGACGCTGGCGGTGCAAAACATCATCACAAAATTACAAGATAAAAAACTCGCCGCCGCCGAAAGGAACGCAGCATGAGCATCACCATCCAAAACTTAAACAAACACTTCGGCAGTTTCCACGCGCTGAAAAACATCAACCTCAACGTCCCCACCGGCAAACTCGTTTCCCTGCTCGGCCCTTCCGGCTGCGGCAAAACCACGCTCCTGCGCATCATCGCCGGACTGGAAAACGCCGACGGCGGCAACATCCTCTTTGACGGGCAAGACGTAACCGCCAAACATGTGCGCGAGCGCAAAGTCGGTTTCGTGTTCCAACACTACGCCCTCTTCCGCCACATGAACGTGTTTGACAACGTCGCCTTCGGTTTGACCGTATTGCCCAAGTCCGAACGCCCGTCCAAAGAACAAATCCGCACCAAAGTCGAAGAATTGCTCAAACTCGTGCAGCTCTCCCATCTCGCCAAATCCTACCCGCACCAGCTCTCCGGCGGCCAACGCCAACGCATCGCCCTCGCCCGCGCCCTCGCGGTCGAACCCAAACTCCTGCTCCTGGACGAACCCTTCGGCGCGCTGGATGCCAAAGTGCGCAAAGAATTGCGCACTTGGCTGCGCGACATCCATCACAACCTAGGCGTAACCAGCATCCTTGTTACCCACGACCAAGAAGAAGCCCTCGAAGTTTCCGACGAAATTGTCGTCATGAACCACGGCAAAATCGAACAAACCGGCAGCGCCGAAGCTATTTACCGCAAACCCGAAAACGCCTTCGTTACCGAGTTCCTCGGCGAAACCGACGCCTTCGAAGGCAGAATCGAAAAAGGCATCTGGCACTACAACGGCTTCGCGTGGAAATTGGACGCGCACTACAAATGGCAGGAACAAACCGCCACCGGCTACATCCGCCCGCACGAATGGCAGCTTGCCGCCGAACACGAAACCCCGATGATCCGCGCCGAAATCGAAAAAATCCACGCCGTCGGCGCACTGACGCACGTTTTGGTGAAACACGGCAAACAAGATGTGCATATCACACTGGCAGGCAGCGACGCTTCTCGGCTGGATTTGTCCGCAGGGCGGGAATTGGCATTGGTACCGAAACAGGTTTATGTGTTCTCGCAGAACGAGTTGATTGAATATTCGATTTGATGGAGGAGAAAAGCCAAAGGTCGTCTGAAAACAGGTTTTCAGACGACCTTTGGCTTTATCCAAACGGCTTAGAATTTGTATTCCACCTGACCGCGCAAGACGTTGACGTCTTGTCTGCTTGAGCCGGCAGTCGGGGTAACTTGTTTACCCGCCAAGTAAAAGCCTGACACTTTCCAGTTTTTCCAAGGAACGTAGGTCGCGCCGACTTGTACGCCTTGTACGTTTTTGCTGTAGTCTTGTACGGAAGATACGCCCGAAAGCGCGCCGACGCGGCGGTAATTCAGGAAGACGTCGTAGGAATTGCGGACTTTCCAGTCGGCGAGTTTGTAGCGGACTTCGGTGAACACGCCGTCGTTTTTGATTTTTTGTCCTGCGTCGTTATAGGCTTTGATGTTGGACTTGCTGACCGCCGCCATCCAACGCCAATCGTCGTTGAATTTGACATCCGCGCCGATTTCGCCGAAGACGGCGTTTTTCTTCGCGCCGCGCACGTCTATGTCTTTCATGTAGCTGACGGTTGCGCCGACGTTGATGTTTTCGTTAATCGGCAGGCTGCTTTGAATGGCGGCGAAGTGTTTGCGGCGGCCGCCTATGCCCCATACGTTGTCGTTGAGGCTGCCGGTGCGGCGGCCTGCGTAAATTTTGGTGGGCAGGGTTTTGTTGTCAAAGAAGATTTCTCCGCCGGTTACTTCGGTATCCCAGACGCGTCCGTAGGAGGAGAATGCGCCGAATTTACCGACGCGGGCTTTGATGCCTTCGGTAATCGAGCCTTCAGCATACAGTTTGTTCACGGGAACATCATGGTCGCCGTTGAATTTACCGGTTTTCAAGTCGATGTTGGGTTCGATTTGGGTCACCAGTTTCCAGTCTTTATAGAGTTTGGCGCGCAACCAGAATTCGGCGTTGAAATTGGTATTGGAAGCGTCGGGCGTGGGATTGGTGCTGCTGTTGTTGGCATTGATGTCTTTGGTGTCGGCGCGGACGCGGAATGTGCCGTTTACGGTCAGCAAATCGTTGAAAATGCTGATTTTATCTTCGTCTTTGCGGATGACGCTGCCCGAATTGACGTAATCGCTCGTCGTTGCCAATGCGGCGGCATCGCGCTCTACGCTAGCGGTTTCTGCAAATGCGGTGGGTAATGCCGCCAAGGCAGCGCATACAACGGCAAAGTTTTTTTGGATGTTCATGCCAATCTCCGATTGAAGGGTAAAAGGTATTTTTAACAAAAATTCCTAATCAATATTTGTTAGAAATTTACTAATTTTTGTAATCGAACGGCTGTAATCCTATGAAAGACGGCACAAACCGTCAAGAAGATTTAGAGTATTATGCTTATTTCCAAACTGATTTTGACGCACATCAATAGAGAAAGGTCGTCTGAAAACTCCCGGCAGCATCCGTTTCGTTTTCAGACGACCTTTAGGGTTTGATTCAAGCTTTCGGCACGAACATCGCGTCCAAGATTTCGCCCAATGCCGTGCGGCGGGTTTTGCGGGTCTCCACCGCCAACCGCCATTGTTCTTCATTTCCCCAAAAGACGAAGCGTTCCCGTGCGCGGGTGATGGCGGTGTAGAGGAGCGCATTGTTTAAGCCCGACAGCGCGTCATCTCCGCCCTGCTCTATTTTCCCAGACGGCGGCAACAGCCAGACTTCCCGATATTCCGAACCCTGGCTTTTATGCACAGTCATGGCGAACGCGGAATCAAACTGCGGCAGGCGGCTGATGGCGATTTTTTTGAAACCGTCCGCATTCGGGAAATACGCCGCCAAGCCGTTCGCCGATTCCGCGTCGGGCATAATCAGCCCGATGTCGCCGTTGAACACTTCCAGCGTATAGTCGTTGCGCGCAATCATGATGATTTGTCCTGCGAACCACGGCGTATCCGCGCCCGCCCGATGTTTGCGTTGCAGATAGCGGCAATACTCTTCGTTAAACGCCTCCGCGTCCTGCCGCCATGCCGCCAAAACGACCACATCCGCCGCGTGTCCGAACGCCAGCGCCACATCGTTTTTATCGACTGCCTGCCAGTATTTTTCGTGTTTGCGGTAAAGCAGCTCCGCCTGCTGTTTCAGACGACCTTCGAGAATTTCCAGCTCGTTGGGAAACAAGGTAAACTGCGCCCAACCTTCCCCGCTCTTGCCCGATACGACCGCCCTAGCCAGACAGCCGATGCCGCTGTCTGCGCCGAAACGGTGGCTGACCTTCAGTTGCGCGACGTTTTGCGACAAAGCCGGCGGATTTTCCTCCACGGGGAAACCGTGTTCCGGCAGATAAATGCTCAACTGCTCCACCGTCTCCTTATCCAAAACCGTCCGTCTCGACAACGCCGCCAATACCGCGCCGACGCCGACCGAGGGCAGTTGGAACTCGTCGCCCAAAAAAATCACGCGGCAGCCCGACGGAATCGCACGCAGCAAGTGAAGCAGCAGGGAAACATCCAACATCGAAGCCTCATCCACCACCAATACATCCAAAGGCAGCGGATGGTTGCCGTCAAACGCAGGCAGCATTTGCGGCGGGCGCAGTTTCAAAAGGCGGTGGACCGTCTGCCCTTCCAGCGCGGACAAATGATTGCGTACCGCGTCGGGCATCTCGAAACCGTCCACCGCACGATGCAGCGCGCGCGCCATATGCGCCGCCGCCTTGCCCGTCGGCGCGGCAAGCGCAATACGCGGCAGGCGCGTGGCAGAGTTGGTGCAAATCAGCCCCAAAAGTTTCGCCACCGTCGTCGTCTTGCCCGTACCCGGCCCGCCCGTAATCAGCATAAACGCTTGAAGCAGGGCAAGCCCCGCCGCATCCCGCTGCCCTGCGCTGCCTTTGTCGGCAAACCAGCCGGACAAGTTTTGCGACGCGCTCATCCAATCCACAGGCTCGACTTCCGCTTCTGCCAAACGCTTGATTTCAGCCGCCAAATCATGCTCGAGCTGCCACATCCGCCCCAAAAACAACTTTCTGCCCTGCAACACCAACGGCGACGTGCCCTGCCCGACCGTCGGCGCCAATCCCGCCAATTCCTCCGCCTCGCCCTCATCCAGCCAAACAAACGAATGCCCGTTCTGCAAAGCCGCAAACAGCCGCAACACATACGGCGTCAGCGCCGCAGCATGCTCCGGTACGCAACGCTCCAGCAAATGCCCGGCCGCTTGAGCGGCGGCAAGGTTCAAATCATCGGCGGTATTCTCAGTCATTTTCGTTTCCCGTATTGAAAAAAGGTCGTCTGAAAACTGTTTTTCAGACGGCCTTCTTTTGTTGACCGCTATTTGCCTTCATCCAGCAGGGATAAGGGCTGCTGCGCCTTGCGCAATTCTTCCACTTCATCCAGCAGGCGCATAATCAGGCCGAGCGCGGGAATGCCGGCATCGAAGTCGCGGCTCAGGCGCTGGGCGCGGCGGATGCGGGCGAGTTGGAAGCCGCTGTACAAAGTTTGTTCCGGCCTGCCGTTTACGCTGATGATTTCTTCCTCTATCAGCTCCAGCAGCCAATCGCGGCGGCAGCGGCTGGCAGCGAGGATTTCTTCGAAAGTCAGGGTAATGTCGGTGTGTTGCGTCATGGTTTATCCTTTCAATTTGATGCGCTTTTGCCGTCAAAGTGGGCGGCAAGCTGCGCCCATGCGGCGCGGTCGGCTTCGCTTTCGGCCTTGGGAACGCTGATGCGGATGTTGAGGTACAAATCGCCCGCTTCTTTGGCCGGAATGCCTTTGCCTTTCAGGCGTATGCTTTTACCGTTTTGGCTGTTGGCGGGCAGGTTGACCTGCAAACGTCCGGCTGCGGTGGGAACGATGATTTTGCCGCCCAATACGGCTTCCCAAGGCTTGACGTCTATGGTCTGGTATACGTCTTTTTTGTTTTTGACGTATAAATCGGGTTTGTCGTGGAACTTGATTTTCAGATACAAATCGCCGTTTGCGCCGCCGTTGTGGCCGGGCAGGCCCTGTCCCGCCAAACGGATTTGCTGGCCTTCGGTAATGCCTTTGGGAATTTTGACGTTTAAGGTTTTGGTCTGATAACCGACGCGGCCATATTCGTCCACGGTCGGTACGTTCAGGCTTAATGAGCGCTCCGCGCCGACATAAGCGGCGTAAATATCGATACTCAGTTCGGCGTGCTGGTCTTCGCCTTTAATCGGGCCGTCCGGCCTTGCGTGCGCATGTCTCTGACTGCGGCCGAAGCCGGCAAACAAATCTTCAAAATTGAAATCGCCCGCACCGAAAGGTTCGCCGCCGCGGTATTCGTAGTGAAAGCCGCCGGATTGCGTGCCGCCGAACGGATTGCCGCCTGCGCTGCGGCCGTAGGGGTTGGCCAGCAATTCGTCGTATTCGGCACGCTTTTCACGGTCGGATAAGGTTTCGTAGGCGGTGTTGATTTCGGCGGTGCGCTCGGCGGCGTCAGGTTCTTTGCTGACGTCGGGATGGTATTTGCGTACCAGTTTGCGGTAGGCCTTTTTAATGGTGTCGGCGTCGGCGGTTTTGTCCACGCCGAGAATTTCGTAATAGGTTTTTTCTGCCATATCGTTCTTCCGTCTTTATCATGTTAATCATTATGCCGTATTTGCTATTTATAAGGGCGGAAGGCATAGATTCAATACTCTAGGTGCACAAATATAGTGGATTAACTTTAAACCAGTACGGCGTTGCCTCGCCTTACCGTACTATCTGTACTGTCTGCGGCTTCGTCGCCTTGTCCTGATTTAAAGTTAATCCACTATAAATAGTTAAGGCAGGTAAGCATCAAAAAGGTCGTCTGAAAACGGAAATTCCTGTTTTCAGACGACCTGTCTGGTGTAATCGAATCGATAGCTAAGAGTGGCAAGGCGGCGGTTGTTCAAATCCATAGCCGTCTGGACGATGGTCTGTCAGGGCTTTTAGCCGGTTGAAACATACCAAAGCCTTTCTATTCCGTAGCCGGCTTTGTGAGCTTTCTGCCCAATACCTTACTCTTCAGTTATATTTAGATACAGAAATCAAACTGATATGTCGTGTTTTACGGTAACGCCGAGTTTGATTCGGCGCTTCACCTTTGCCCGGATAAATCCCTGTTCCACGTTCCACTTCAAATGTAAAATGTTTTGGTTGACGGGTAAATATTGCGTATTCACGCGATTCGATTGCTGATAGGTGGACTTCTTTGACTTTACCCAGCTTGGCTTCTGCATCTTTGATCTTCATGCCCGGGTGTACCCCCGAAGCCGTGTGGCAGGCGGAAGAGTCGGTCTCCAAAAAATCAATTTTTTTATGGAGTTTTATAGGGGCATCAGGATCTTCTTCTCCATCTTGAAAAGCGAAAACCAAGACATCTTTAGACAACGTAATGGCGACAAGCGCCACACCATCGTCGCTTGTTCTCTCCATTTTCGCCTTCGGGAATTTCTGTTTTACCTGCTTTAAGCTCTGCCCTAGTTTAATTCCTCCGATACTGTCTTTTTGAATCAAACATTCGGCAGCGACAGGCATGGCAAAACCCAAAACCAACGCGCCCATGATCCCGATTTTGTGCAACATGGTTACTATTCCTGTTTAATAAAAATAGGATATTAACATATCAACTTATCTATATGGCAAGGATGTCGTTTCAGACGACCCGTATTGCGTAATGGAATCGATAGCTAAAAATTACAAGGCGGCAGTTTTTCAAATTCCATAACTGCCATCAAAACCTCCTCTTTCAAATACAGAAATTCCTTCGATAAGTCCCGTTTTACGGTAACGCCGAGTTTGATTCGGTGCTCTACCTTTACCCGGATAAATTCCTGTTCCCATTTCCATTCTAAATTCGAAATGTTTCGGGTGGCGGGTAAATATTGCGTATTCACGCGATTCGATTGCCGACATTATGATTTTTTTGACTTTACCCAGCTTGGCTTCTGCATCTTTGATCTTCATGCCCGGATGTACCCCCGAAGCCGTGTGACAGGCGGGAGAGTAGGTCTCCAAAGAATCAATTTTTTTATGGAGTTTTATAGGAGCATCAGGATCGTCGTCTCCATCTTGATGGGTGATAACCATGACGTCTTTAGACAGTGTAATGGCAACATACGCCACACCTTCGGGATCGCTTTCTCTCTCCATTTTCGCCTTCGGGAATTTATGTTTTACCTGTTTTAAGTTCTGCCCTAATTTAATTCCTGCGATACTGTCTTTTTCAATCAAACATTCGGCAGCGGCCGGCATGGCAAGACCCAAAACCAACGCGCTCATGATCCCGATTTTGTGCAACATGGTTACTTTCCTATTTAATAAAAATAGGATATTAACATATCAATATATTTATATGGCAAGGATATCGTTTCAGACGACCTATTATTATTTTTCCAACATCCAATCTTTTACTAAAAAAGGTCGTCTGAAATCAGGGTATTCCCCATTTCAGACGACCTTTTTACCTTATCGGCGGCAATGCCAAATCAACTTTCCGTCTTCGGATTCGGCAGCAAGAAATTCAATACAATCGCCAAAATAGCGCACAAACCGACACCGGCAAAACTCAACGTACCGACATGAACCGCCATGCCGCCGACGCCGACCGTCAGAACCGAGCTGACAATCACCAGATTTTTCGGCTGCATCAAATCTACTTTCGCATCTACCAGCGTTTTAATGCCCAAAGAAGCAATCGTGCCGAACAAAAGCAGCATGATACCGCCCATTACGGGCAGAGGGATGGAAGCGAGGAAAGCATTGAATTTGCCGAAAAACGCCATAGCGATAGCGAAAATCGCCGCCCAAGTCATAATGACCGGATTGCTGTTTTTCGTAATCATCACCGCGCCCGTTACCTCGCCGTAAGTCGTTACCGGTGGACCACCGATCAAACCTGCCACGCATACGCCCAATCCGTCGCCCGCCAGTGTTTTATCCAAACCCGGGTCTTTGGTGTAGTTGTTGCCCGTTACATTGCCGATTGCCATGATGCCGCCGATGTGTTCGATGGCGGGCGCGATGGCGACGGGCAGCATAAACAGCGCTGCCTGCCAGTTGACTTGCGGTGTTTCAAAATGTGGTACTTCAAACCACGGCGCAGCCGCGATGGTGGTGGTATCTACCAAGCCCATGACCAAAGCCAAAATATAGCCTGCAGCCACGCCGATTAAAATCGGAACCAGTTTCATCATACGGCTGCCGAAAACCGATACAACCACCGTAACGGCAAACGTAAAGCCCGACAAAATCAGCGCATCCGCATAGTCTATTACTTGCTTTCCGCTGGATTTGCCCATTGCCATTTCACTTGCGGCTGCAGCGACAGACAAGCCGATGACCATAATCACAGGCCCGATAACCACGGGTGGCAGCAGCCGGTTGACCGTAGCCAGCCCGCGCCATTTAATCAGCACAGCAAACACAAAATACATAAAACCCGCCGCAAACAGCCCGAACATGGTCGAAGGCAGGCCCCATGTTTCGAGGGAGTAGATAATCGGCGCAATAAAGGCAAAAGAAGAGCCGAGGAAAATCGGCACTTTACGCTTGGTGACTATTTGAAAGAGCAGCGTACCGATGCCCGCCCCCAAAAGTGCCAAAGAAGGATTCAGTTTGGTCAAAAGCGGAACAAGCACCATCGCACCGAACGCTACAAACAAAATCTGCGCGCCGGAAACCGCCAATTTAAGCTGGTTCATCAAAAAGCCTCGTCAAATCAATTCAAACGGCGGGAATTATACAGTTTCACCCCATAAATGAACATTAATTTACAAACAACCCATTAAATATACCAAGCCCCTGAAAACAAAACTGAACCGCCCTACTCCTAACCTGCCAAATCTTCATCTGAATTACCCAAACGAAATAATAACAAATAAAGTCAGGTTTATATCCAAGCTCCAATTAACACCAGAGGTCGTCTGAAACGCTTTTTCAGACGACCTCGGTTCTCATTATTAAACAATTATCTATATAATGCCTGCCTGATACGTCCTTTCAGACGACCTCCTACATTATTCTCAGAAAGCCAAAATATGAATACCAAACAAAAAGTCATCGCCATAGACGGACCCAGTGCATCGGGGAAAGGCACAGTCGCTTCCCGCGTCGCTCAGGCTTTGGGGTTCGATTATCTGGACTCCGGCGCGTTATACCGCCTGACCGCACTGTATGCGAAGAAACGGGATGTGGAATGGAACGATGAAGAGGCGGTTGCCGCGTTGGCGGAAAATCTGCCCGCCCGCTTTGAAGGCACTCAGGTCTTTTTGGATGATGAAGACGTTTCGGGACAAATCCGCAGCGAAGCCATCGGCATGGGCGCTTCTGCAGTGGCGCAGTTGCCGAAAGTGCGTGCCGCGCTTTTGCAGCGGCAGCGTGATTTTCTGACGGGAAAAGGTTTGGTTGCCGATGGGCGCGATATGGGTTCGGTTGTTTTCCCCGATGCGGCGTTAAAGGTTTTCCTGACTGCAGGTGCGAAAATACGGGCGGAGCGCCGTGCCAAACAAATCGGCATTCCATGCGAAGGCTTGGAATTTGAACGGATTTTGTCGGACATCGAAGCACGCGACGAAGCGGACCGCCGCCGCAGCGTCGCGCCCTTAAAGCAGCTTCCCGACGCGGAGCTTTTGGATACGAGCGGGCTGAGTATCGAAGAAGCTGTAAAAAAAGTGCTTGATTGGTATCATAAAGTTTGAAATTTAGGGTATAATCCCTGCGTTTTGTTTCAGACGACCTTTGGAGCATCCGAAGGTCGTCTGAAATATTTATTTTCAAAGCCTGCCGTGCCAAGGGCGGCAGGCATTCTCCAACCTACCCCGCACCCCTTGGCGGTGTACCGAAAAGAGTATATATGACTATGGAAAATTTTGCCCAGTTGCTTGAAGAAAGCTTTACCCTGCAAGAAATGAACCCGGGTGAGGTGATTACTGCCGAAGTCGTGGCAATCGATCAAAACTTCGTTACCGTTAATGCAGGTCTGAAATCAGAATCTCTGATTGACGTTGCTGAATTCAAAAACGCTCAGGGCGAGATTGAAGTTAAAGTTGGCGATTTCGTTACCGTTACCATCGAATCCGTTGAAAACGGCTTCGGCGAAACCAAACTGTCCCGCGAAAAAGCCAAACGCGCTGCCGACTGGATCGCTTTGGAAGAAGCGATGGAAAACGGCGACATCCTGTCCGGCGTTATCAATGGCAAAGTCAAAGGCGGCCTGACCGTTATGATCAACAGCATCCGCGCATTCCTGCCGGGTTCTTTGGTTGACGTACGTCCCGTTAAAGACACTTCCCACTTTGAAGGCAAAGAAATCGAATTCAAAGTCATCAAACTGGACAAAAAACGCAACAACGTCGTGGTTTCCCGCCGCGCCGTTCTGGAAGCTACTTTGGGTGAAGAGCGCAAAGCCCTGCTGGAAAACCTGCAAGAAGGCTCTATCATCAAAGGTATCGTTAAAAACATCACCGACTACGGTGCATTTGTTGACTTGGGCGGCATCGACGGCCTGTTGCACATCACCGACCTGGCATGGCGCCGTGTGAAACACCCGAGCGAAGTTCTGGAAGTCGGTCAAGAAGTTGAAGCCAAAGTCCTGAAATTCGACCAAGACAAACAACGCGTTTCTCTGGGTATGAAACAACTGGGCGAAGATCCTTGGAGCGGCCTGACCCGTCGTTACCCACAAGGTACCCGCCTGTTCGGTAAAGTATCCAACCTGACCGACTACGGTGCGTTCGTTGAAATCGAACAAGGTATCGAAGGTTTGGTACACGTTTCCGAAATGGACTGGACCAACAAAAACGTACACCCAAGCAAAGTCGTACAATTGGGCGACGAAGTCGAAGTTATGATTCTGGAAATCGACGAAGATCGCCGCCGTATCTCTTTGGGTATGAAACAATGCCAAGCCAATCCTTGGGAAGAATTTGCCGCCAACCACAATAAAGGCGACAAAATCTCCGGTGCGGTTAAATCCATCACTGACTTCGGCGTATTCGTAGGCCTGCCCGGCGGTATCGACGGTCTGGTTCACTTGTCCGACCTGTCTTGGACTGAAGCCGGCGAAGAAGCTGTACGCAAATACAAAAAAGGCGAAGAAGTTGAAGCCGTTGTATTGGCAATCGACGTTGACAAAGAGCGCATCTCTTTGGGCATCAAACAGCTGGAAGGCGATCCTTTCGGTAACTTCATCAGCGTAAACGACAAAGGTTCTTTGGTTAAAGGTTCTGTGAAATCTGTTGACGCCAAAGGTGCCGTTGTTGCCCTGTCTGACGAAGTAGAAGGCTACCTGCCTGCTTCCGAATTCGCAGCCGATCGCGTTGAAGACCTGACCACCAAACTGAAAGAAGGTGACGAGGTTGAAGCCGTTATCGTAACCGTCGACCGCAAAAACCGCAGCATCCGCCTGTCTGTTAAAGCTAAAGACGCTAAAGAAAACCGCGAAGCCCTGAATTCAGTCAACGCTGCTGCAACCGCCAGCGCAGGTACTACCAGCCTCGGCGACTTGCTGAAAGCCAAACTGTCCGGCGACCAAGAATAAGGTTGCAGACATGACGAAGTCTGAATTAATGGTTCGTTTGGCAGAAGTTTTTGCCGAGAAAAACGGTAACCAATTGCTGGCAAAAGACGTCGAATACAGCGTAAAAGTTTTGGTTGATACCATGACCCGCTCGCTGGCTCGCGGTCAGCGTATTGAAATCCGTGGTTTCGGCAGCTTCGATTTGAACCATCGCCCGGCCCGTATCGGCCGCAACCCCAAAACCGGCGAACGTGTGGAAGTGCCTGAAAAACACGTCCCTCACTTCAAACCCGGTAAGGAATTGCGCGAACGTGTGGACTTGGCTTTACAAGAAAATGCCAACTAAACCTGAGTAAACGAACGCCGCAGAAATGCGGCGTTTTTTGTCGTCTAAAAATATGGTTCTCTATTGTTTTCCGAATTTGGGCGGAATTTGTAATGGAAAATTCATAGGGTCGTCTGAAATCATCTATAATACGTTTCTTTTAATGATTGCCCGTTGATAAAACGTATAGTGGATTAACTTTAAATCAGGACAAGGCGACGAAGCCGCAGACAGTACAGATAGTACGG
Source organism: uncultured Neisseria sp. (assembly GCA_963532335.1). Taxonomy (GTDB): domain Bacteria; phylum Pseudomonadota; class Gammaproteobacteria; order Burkholderiales; family Neisseriaceae; genus Neisseria. The sequence continues at coordinate 28,055 of CAUSKT010000017.1, forward strand.
AACCGATTCACTTGGTGCTTCAGCACCTTAGAGAATCGTTCTCTTTGAGCTAAGGCGAGGCAACGTCGTACTGGTTTAAAGTTAATCCACTATAATTGTCAAACCCAAGAACATAATAAAGGTCAGATATGAGTGATAGAGGTCAACTGTTTGTCGCCCCTCCGTTTGAAAACCACAGCCCGCTGACTTGGTATCAGGCGGCAGCTGAACAACCGAATTTCATCTGCGATGAAGCACAGGCGCGGGCGATTGAATATTTGGATCGTTTGTGGACGGAACTGATGATGTTCAAACGCAAACGCAATCGTTTCCTAGGGCGCAGCCTGCGCTCTCCCCAAGTACCGAAAGGTCTGTATTTTTATGGCGGCGTGGGTCGTGGTAAAAGTTTCTTGATGGATGCTTTTTTCGGCTGTTTGCCATACCGCCGCAAACGCCGTGTCCACTTTCATGCTTTTATGGCGGAAATCCATAAGCGTTTGAAAGACTTGAAAAGCGAAGCCAACCCTTTAAAAGCAGTTGCTGCCGAGATTGCCAAAGAGACCCGCGTATTGTGTTTTGACGAATTTCACGTCAGCGATATTGCAGATGCGATGATTCTGGGTCGCCTGCTGGAAAACTTGTTGAGCGAAGGTGTGGTTTTGGTGGCAACTTCCAACTATGCCCCGTCCGAGCTTTATCCCCAAGGTCAAAACAGAAGCAGTTTTCTGCCGACCATCGCGCTGATTGAATCCAGCCTGACCGTCTTAAATGTTGACGGCGGAGAAGACTATCGCCTGCGCACTTTACGTCCTGCCGAGATTTTCTTCGTTCCCAACAATGAAGAAAACGAGCAGAAATTGGCTGATTTGTTTAAAGAAATGGCGGGAATTTCCGAACTGAATCCCGGTGTCAGCGTAATACACGGACGTGAAATTCCGCACAAAGCCCATTCTGACCGTGCCATTTGGTTCGATTTCCGCGCTTTATGCTTTGGTCCGCGTTCGCAAGCCGATTACCTCTATTTGGCCGAACATTATGAAATGGTATTCGTATCAGGATTGGAACGTCTGACGCCGCAGGAAAAAGCCGAAGCGCGCCGTCTTACTTGGCTGATTGACGTATTGTACGATTTCCGAGTAAAACTCTGTGCCACCAGCGCGGTAGGCGTAAACGATATTTATGTCGAAGGCGATTTCGCCGAAGAATTTACCCGTACCGCCAGCCGTATGGTGGAAATGCAATCGGAAGTTTATTTGGAGCAACCGCATCTGACGTTGAAAAAATAAGATTCAGGAGAAGAAAAAAGAGCGGCTTTTCCCAAAGTAAACTGAAATTTGATAAAATAGCAGTTCATTTTCCCCAACCTAAGACTATTGCACAACGCAATAAAAACAAGGACATAATATGGCTATTGAGCGCACGATTTCCATCGTTAAACCCGATGCTGTAGGTAAAAATGTAATCGGCCAAATTTACAGCCGTTTTGAAGAAAACGGACTGCGTATTGTCGCCGCCAAAATGAAGCATCTCAGTGTGCGCGAAGCCCAAGAGTTTTATGCAGTGCACAAAGAGCGTCCTTTTTACGACAGTTTGGTTACCTTTATGACCAGCGGTCCTGTCATGATTCAGGTGCTGGAAGGTGAAAATGCCGTTGCAAAAAACCGTGAACTGATGGGCGCGACCAACCCTGCGGAAGCCGCTCCCGGTACGATACGTGCCGATTTTGCTGAATCTCTCAGCGTAAACGCCGTACATGGTTCTGACAGTCTGGAAAACGCAGCAATCGAGATTGCCTACTTCTTCAGCCAAAGCGAAATCTGCCCGCGTTAACGATAGATACCGTTCGAACGTCCGACCGGTTCGGGTGTTTGGACGGTTTTGTCGATATTGTTTGTCTCAATCTGTTTTCAGACGACCTTTCTCAAATGGGGGTCGTCTGAAAATATGATAGAAGGAGCTTGGAAATAAAAGCTGTTTGCTCAACAAAATTCAGGACATGTTCAAACCCACTATGTAACGCCCTAATCCGCCGGATTTGCAAGATTTATCACGACAGCCTTTATTAAAAGCTTTACCAAGAAATAAACCACATGAAAACCAATCTGCTGAATTACGATTTAAACGGACTGACCCATCATTTTGCCGAGATGGGCGAAAAACCGTTCCGCGCCAAACAAGTCATGCGCTGGATCCACCAAGCCGGTGCGCAAAGTTTCGATGAAATGACCGATTTGGCAAAATCCCTGCGCCTGACACTCAACGAACAGGCAAGCGTGGATGTGCCTAAACTGATGATGGCGCAAGAATCCGCCGATGGGACGCGCAAATGGCTGTTGGATGTAGGAACGGGCAACGGCGTGGAAACGGTGTTTATTCCCGAAGCAGAACGCGGTACGTTGTGTATTTCCTCGCAAGTCGGCTGCGCATTGGAATGTACCTTCTGTTCTACCGGCCGCCAAGGTTTCAACCGTAATCTGACCGCTGCCGAAATCATTGGGCAACTGTGGTGGGCAAATAAAGCAATGGGCGTTACGCCGAAAAACGAACGCGTGATTTCCAATGTAGTCATGATGGGCATGGGCGAGCCAATGGCGAACTTTGATAATGTCGTTACTGCGCTGAGCATTATGCTGGACGATCATGGCTACGGCCTCAGCCGCCGTCGCGTTACCGTTTCTACATCGGGTATGGTGCCGCAAATGGACAGGCTGCGCGATGCGATGCCTGTTGCGCTGGCAGTATCCCTTCATGCTTCCAACGACGAAGTACGCGATCAAATCGTTCCGCTGAATAAAAAATATCCGTTGAAAGAGTTGATGGCGGCATGCCAACGCTATTTGGTCAAAGCACCAAGAGATTTCATTACTTTTGAATACGTTATGTTGGACGGAATCAATGACAAAGCGCAACATGCGCGCGAACTGATTGAGCTGGTAAAAGACGTACCGTGCAAATTCAATCTGATTCCGTTCAATCCTTTCCCCAATTCCGGCTACGAACGCTCTACCAATGAAAATATCCGCGTTTTCCGCGATATTTTGCAGCAGGCAGGATTCGTGGTAACCGTCCGCAAAACACGTGGCGACGATATTGACGCAGCTTGCGGTCAATTGGCAGGACAAGTACAAGATAAAACACGCCGCCAACAAAAATGGCAGCAGATTTTGGTTGAACAACAGAGCTGATTATGAAACTGAACATTTGGCAACCCATTATTTTAACTTTGGTTTTGGGCGCATGCGCCGGCCCGAAAGGTCCAAGCAGAGCGGAACGTGCGACACAGGTCGCCAATATCAAAACCCAGTTGGCTATCGAATACATGCGCGGGGGCGATTACCGTCAAGCAACGGTCAGTATTGAAGAGGCATTGAAAGCAGACAGCAGCAATGAAGATGCATGGCTGGTTCGCGCACAAATCTATCAATATCTCAAAGTGCGCGAAAAGGCGCAGGAAAGCTTCCAAAAAGCCCTATCCTTGAAACCTGACAATGCGGAAATCAACAATAACTATGGCTGGTTCTTGTGCAGCGAGATGAATAATCCTGCCCAGTCCATCAGTTATTTTGACAAAGCCCTGGCCGATCCGACTTATCCTTCTCCGTTTATCGCCAACCTCAACAAGGGCATTTGCAGCGCGAAGATGGGACAATATTCGCTGGCAGAAGCTTATCTCGAACGCTCTTTGGCTGCGCAACCTCAATTCCCGCCTGCGTTTAAAGAATTGGCAAGAACCAAAATGCTGGCAGGCAATTTAAACGAAGCGGACTATTATTTCCGTCAATACCAAAGCAAAGTCGATGTCTTGCAGGCAGATGATTTGCTGCTGGGTTGGAAATTGGCGACCGCTTTGGGCAATAGCCAGGCAGCCTACGAATACGAAGCCCAGTTAAGGGCGAACTTCCCCTATTCGGAACAATTACAGGCAGTAACCACAGGTAAGTAACCACATGGAAAATCAAAAGAAAAACGAATACGACATTCAAGCTGCCAAATCATTGGGTGATGAGCTGGGACAACTCAGACAAAAATCAGGTTGGGATATTGACGAAGTAGCGAGACGGTTGAAACTGTCTGCCGAACAAATTGAAGCACTCGAAAAAGGAGACTATTCTTTCTTTTCAGGATTGGTCTTCGTTATGGGCTATTTGCGTTCTTATGCCCGTCTGTTGAAAATCGATGAAACAACCATTACAGGTCGTCTGAAAGCCATTTCCGCGCCGGAAGAAGACCATGTCTATCTGGTTGATCGCAAACAAAATGCCGGCTTGAACTACCAAGATGGTGAAAAAGTCGGTTTTCCCAAATGGGTTTTGGGCATGGCGGCGCTCATCCTGCTTGGCGGCGGTATTTATGTTTGGCAAAGCAAGTCCAATCATGAAAACGAACAACAAGTCGCGCAAAACAGCGATGCAGTACGCAACAGTATGCAGACGCCGGATTTGAAAAAAGAAAATGTTGCCGTTTCCAATATGGCAGAAAACGGCAAACAAGAAATATCCAATGCCGAAAAAGCAACTTCAAGTGTCGCCGCATCCGAAGCAGCGGCATCCGCACCTGAAGTCAAAGTCGATTCAGACGAGCTTTGGATTAAAGTCCAATACCGAAGCAATCTGATTATCACCGACAAGAAAGGTACCATGATTTTCAGCCGGATCATTCCCGCAGGAAGCGAAAGGCGTTTTAAAGGCGGTGCGCCCTACAATGTCTGGATCGGTATTGCCACAGGCGCACAAGCCAATTACGGCGGGACAACCATCAATCTGGCAGAATACCGGGTTGCCGGTGAAAAATCAGCTTCCTTTGTAGCAGGAAAAAAATAAAGATGAACACACCCAAACGCCGCCAAACCCATCAAGTACAAATCGATCATCTCACCGTCGGTTCGGATGCCCCCGTTGTCGTGCAATCGATGACCAATACCGACACCGCAGATGCTAAAGCAACCGCCCTGCAAGTCAAAGAATTGAGCGATGCAGGCTCAGAAATGGTGCGTATTACCGTCAACAGCCCGGAAGCCGCCTCCAAAGTTGCCGAAATCCGCCAACGTTTGGACGACATGGGTTACACCACCCCGCTGATTGGCGACTTCCATTTCAATGGCGAACGTCTGTTGGCGGAATTTCCCGAGTGCGGCAAAGCCTTATCCAAATACCGCATCAACCCCGGCAATGTCGGCAAAGGCGCAAAAGGCGATGAAAAATTTGCCTATATGATTCGGACTGCCGCCGAAAACGACAAAGCCGTCCGTATCGGCGTCAACTGGGGTTCGCTTGACCAAAGCCTCGCCAAGCGCATGATGGATGCCAATCTGGCGTCCTCATCGCCCAAACCTCCCGAAGAAATCATGAAAGAAGCCTTGATTATTTCGGCGTTGGAATCTGCTGAAAAAGCCGTCCGATTAGGTTTGCCTGAAAACAAAATCATCTTGTCGTGCAAGGTCAGCTCCGTTCAAGATTTGATTCAGGTTTACCGCGAGCTGGGCAGCCGCTGCCAATATCCGCTCCACTTAGGCTTGACGGAAGCAGGCATGGGCAGCAAAGGCATTGTTGCTTCGACTGCCGCCTTGGCCGTACTGCTTCAAGAAGGCATCGGCGACACCATCCGCATTTCCCTGACTCCCGAACCCGGCAGTTCGCGTACGCAGGAAGTCATCGTCGGCCAAGAAATTCTACAAACCATGGGACTGCGCTCGTTTACCCCCATGGTTACCGCCTGCCCGGGCTGCGGACGCACCACCAGCACAGTCTTCCAAGAGCTTGCCCAAGACGTACAAAATTACCTTCGCCAAAAAATGACCGTATGGCGCACCCTTTACCCCGGTGTAGAATCTTTAAACGTTGCCGTCATGGGCTGCGTCGTTAACGGACCAGGCGAAAGCAAACTGGCAGACATCGGCATCAGCCTGCCCGGAACTGGCGAAACCCCTGTTGCCCCGGTTTATGTTGACGGAGAACGCAAAGTGACTTTAAAAGGCGACAATATCGCAGCCGAATTCTTAGAGATTGTCGAAGAATACGTCAAAGTCAATTATTGCGAAGGCGGTGCAAAACGCAATCAAAACCGTATCATCCCGATACAGTCTGCTTGATAAGCATGGATAAAAGGTCGTCTGAAAAACGTTCGGGCAAAAACTGAACTGCTCCTAAGGTCTTGGACATTCATAAAAGCCTATTCAATCGCTCTATATAAGCCGGGTTCTATATGTGACAGGACCCGGCTTTTCAATTTCGAACTGCAACGTTCCTGATTATAGGAATCTATATAGTGGATTAACTTTAAATCAGGACAAGGCGACGAAGCTGCAGACAGTACAGA
>CAUSKT010000018.1:0-33794 GCA_963532335.1 uncultured Neisseria sp.
GATTAACTTTAAACCAGTACGGCGTTGCCTCGCCTTGCCGTACTATCTGTACTGTTCACGGCTTCGTCGCCTTGTCCTGATTTAAATTTAATCCACTATAACTTCCAACTCAAGCAAAGGGTCGTCTGAAATCGTCAATTCGTCTTTCAGACGACCTTTCCTCCACTGGATTTTTGATTTCTCAAAATCTCAACGTAACAAAAAACCTGCCCGAATCGTCGGGCAGGTTTGCTTATGGCTGAACCGAGTCGGATTAGTTTTTGTCCAAATCGACTAGTTTGTTTTTGGCAATCCAAGGCATCATGGAACGGAGTTGCGCGCCGACTTTTTCGATTTGGTGGTCGGCAGTCAGGCGGCGGCGGGCGGTCATGCTGGCGTAGTTGACGGCGCCTTCTTGGATGAACATTTTGGCGTATTCGCCGGTTTGGATGCGTTTAAGGGCGTTGCGCATAGCTTCGCGGGATTTGTCGTTGATGACTTCCACGCCGGTAACGTATTCGCCGTACTCCGCGTTGTTGGAAATGGAGTAGTTCATATTGGCGATGCCGCCTTCGTAAATCAGGTCAACGATGAGCTTCATTTCGTGCAGGCATTCGAAGTAGGCCATTTCGGGCGCGTAGCCTGCTTCGGTCAGGGTTTCGAAGCCGGTTTTGATCAATTCGACCACGCCGCCGCACAATACGGCTTGTTCGCCGAAGAGGTCGGTTTCGGTTTCTTCGCGGAAGTTGGTTTCAATCACGCCGCCTTTGGTGCCGCCGTTGGCTGCTGCGTAAGACAGGGCGATGTCGCGGGCTTTACCGCTTTTATCTTGGTAAACGGCGATCAGGGAAGGCACGCCGCCGCCTTTCAGGAATTCACTGCGTACGGTGTGGCCGGGGCCTTTGGGGGCAACCATAATCACGTCCAAGTCGGCGCGCGGTACGATTTGGTTGTAGTGTACGTTGAAGCCGTGCGCGAAAGCGAGTACCGCGCCTTGTTTCAGGTTAGGCTCGATTTCGTTTTTGTATACGACGGGTTGGTTTTCGTCGGGCAGCAGAATCATCACTACGTCTGCTTTTTTGGTGGCATCGGCTACGGACAATACTTCGAAGCCGGCTGCTTCTGCTTTTTTCCAAGAGCCGCCTTGGCGCAGGCCGACTACTACGTTTACGCCTGAATCTTTCAGGTTGGCGGCGTGGGCGTGGCCTTGTGAGCCATAGCCGATGATGGCGACGGTTTTGCCTTTGATCAGGGACAGGTCGGCGTCTTTATCGTAATAAACTTGCATTTGATTTCCTTTGGGTAAAATGGATTCCGGCTTTGTGTTGAGGATGCCGGACGGTTGGATTGAGGGTAAAGGGTTAAACGGAGAGTTCTTCCATCAAAACGATTTCGAGCGCGTCGGTTTTGCCGTCGATGGCTTTAACGAAACCTTGGAAATGTTCGCTGGCGTTGTGCGCGTCGATGGCGGCTTGGGATTTCCAGTTTTCGACGAAGACGAAACGCTCGGGTTTGCCGATTTCCTGATGCAAATCGTAGCTGATGTTGCCTTCTTCCGCGCGGCTGGCTTTGACCAGGCTTTGGAACAAGGGTTTCAGCGTTTCCGTGTATTCGGGTTTGACAGTAACCAGCGCGACGATTTTAATGTTTGACATCAATCTCTCCTGCCGTTTCTGTTTTCAGACGACCTATCGGGTCGTCTGAAAACCTGACGGTGTTAAATTTTCAAAATACGCTCGCCGCGGCCGATGCCGGCTGCACCTGTGCGTACGGTTTCCAAAATCTGGGCGCGTCCGACGGTTTCGAGGAAGGAGTCGAGTTTGTCGGTCGAGCCTGTGATTTCGATGGTGTAACTGCGGTCGGTTACGTCGATGATGCTGCCACGGTAGATTTCGGTCAGGCGTAAAAATTCGTCGCGGTCTTTGCCGACGGCGCGGACTTTTACCAACATCAATTCGCGTTCGACAAAACGGCTTTCGTTCAAATCGACCACTTTGACAACCTCAATCAATTTATTGAGTTGCTTGGTGATTTGTTCGATGACTTGCTCGTCGCCATGGGTAACGATGGTCATGCGCGAAAGGGTTTTGTCTTCGGTCGGGGCTACTGCCAAGGAATCGATGTTGTAGTCGCGAGCGGAGAAAAGACCGACCACGCGACTCATCGCGCCTGATTCGTTTTCCATCAGAACAGATAAGATATGTCGCATTGTCGTTCTCCTTACGCTTTCGGGTTTTCGCGCATATGCGGCGGCAGGACCATTTCGTCCAAACCTTTGCCGTTGCCGACCATGGGCAGCACGTTTTGTTTCTTATCGGTCAAGAAGTCGATAAATACCAGACGGTCTTTTTGTTTGACCGCTTCCAAAAGCGCGCCTTCAACATCGGATTTTTTGTCCACGCGGATGCCGATGTGCCCGTATGCTTCTGCCAGTTTGACGAAATCGGGCAGGGAATCGAAATAGGTTTCCGATTCGCGGTTGCCGTAATACAGCTCCTGCCATTGGCGAACCATGCCGAGGTAGCCGTTGTTTAGGGTAACGACGTTAATCGGGACATGGTATTGGAAGCAGGTGGACAATTCCTGGATGTTCATCTGAATCGAACCTTCGCCCGTAATACAGAATACGTCTTGGTCGGGAGCGGCGAGTTTTGCACCCAACGCATACGGCAGGCCTACACCCATCGTACCCAAGCCGCCGGAATTGAGCCATTGGCGCGGGCGTTCGAACGGATAATATTGCGCCGCGAACATTTGGTGTTGCCCTACGTCCGAAGTGATGATGGCGGAATTGCCGGTAACTTCGGCAAGTTTCTGCACGACATATTGCGGCTTGATGATTTCGCTGTCGTTGTCAAACCACAGGCAGTTGCGCGAACGCCATTCTTCGATGTTTTTCCACCATTTGTCCAAAGAGTCGGCGGCAGGAGCATCCTGTTTGCCCCACAATGCAATCATTTCGGACAAGACGTTTTTCACATCGCCGACAATCGGAATATCGACTTTCACGCGTTTGGCGATGCTGGACGGGTCAACATCAATATGAATGACTTTTTTGGCTTTTTCAAAAAATTTGGACGGAACGGAGACGACACGGTCGTCAAAACGCGCGCCCACTGCCAACACGACATCTGCGTTTTGCATGGCGAGGTTGGCTTCGTAAGTGCCGTGCATACCCAGCATGCCTAAGAATTGGCGGTCGCTTGAAGGATACGCACCCAGCCCCATCAGCGTGCCGGTACACGGTGCGCCCGTCATGCGGACAAACTTCGTCAGCTCTTCCGAAGCATTGCCCAATACCACGCCGCCGCCGAAATAAACGATCGGACGTTTGGCGGAAGCCAACATTTGGATGGCTTTTTTAATCTGCCCGATATGGCCTTGCACGACAGGTTGGTAAGAGCGGATAAAGATGTCTTCCTGCGGATAGCTGAATTTCGCCATCGCCTGCGTCACATCTTTGGGAATATCGACTACGACCGGGCCGGGTCGGCCGCTGGCGGCGATTTGGAATGCCTTTTTAATGGTCTCGGCAAGCTCGTTGACGTTGGTTACCAAGAAATTGTGTTTGACGCACGGACGGGTAATGCCGACCGTATCCACCTCTTGAAACGCATCCGTACCGATGAGCGAATTACCGACCTGTCCGCTGATGACCACCATCGGAATCGAATCGCTGTATGCGGTGGCAATGCCTGTCAGCGCATTGGTCACGCCCGGACCGGAAGTAACCAGCGCGACGCCGACTTTGCCGCTGACGCGCGCATACGCATCTGCCGCGTGTACCGCCGCCTGCTCGTGGCGGGTCAGGATGTGCTTGAATTTATTGAGTTGGAAAATAGCGTCGTAGATTTCGATGACTGCGCCGCCCGGATAGCCGAAAACATACTCTACACCTTCGGCTTTGAGACTTTGCACTATGATTTGTGCACCTGATAATTGCATAATGACCTCTTTTATACGGCTTCAAACCAATAGGGGCAACCCGCCTCGCCACAGCACCTGTAATGCAAGTCCTCCAAGCAGCGGTTTAGGGTACGCGCATTGAAGGAACACGGCGACAGTCAGACTGTCCAATCAATTGGAATGAAACACAGAGTTTATGAATGAAAGAATGCAAACGATAACGCAAACCGTCTATTCAATCAAGACAAAATCTTTCATCTTTTAACATTATCCGAATACCGAAAAGATTGAGTATTGATTTTTATAAAATAAATATTCGGGCATTTGGAATATATTAATGAAAATTGTTGACAGTTTTTATAGAAGGGGTCGTCTGAAACCCGTTTTACACTGTTTTCAGACGACCCTCAAGCTGCCACGCTTCTCCTCTGGTTTCGCTTTCTCTATAAACTCATTTCTCCCGTTTTGTCTATGCCCTCCGGCATGTTTTCCAAGAAGAGATGCAGCAAATGATCAATCACCAAATCATTGGTGGTGCTGCAATAAGGCCTATTCGCATAATGCTCTTTGTGATGATGGTATTGGCTTTTGATAATGGCGGAATCCTGAACCATCAGACGTTCAAGAAACGGGCGGAACAGATGGAATTTGATGGGCAATGGAAAGCGGCTTTTAGGAAAATGGACTCGGACATTTAAGCCCATACTGCCCTTGCTTTGAGGGATAAAGAAGGCGGAAATCCGATATTCATGACTGTTCGGTGTGAAGTAATCGATACGCACCAAACCCGGGAAGGTAAATGCCGCATCATTGACGGTAATGCCTTTGTCGAACAACTTATTAATCAATCCGTTTTGCTGTTGATTGAGACGATAATGCGTCACGAAACCGCGTTCATGGTGGCTCTGGCTGATCTGCATGCTTTGTTTGCCGTTGTTGCGCAGCAGTTTGGAATGGATATAGCGCGTATGGGTCGGGTCGAGGAAGTTTTCGATGGCGTGGATGAAATCGCCTTCCATATATCGGACGGCGTTGGCGGTTTCAAAACCTTCCGGTGCTTCAAAATCGGCATACGGTTCAAAAGGAATATCAGAAACCAGACAAACCCACACCCAATCGTCGTACTCTCGGCATGGAAACGTAGGAACACTCTCAGCTTCTTCACAAGCACACATCCCGCCGACAACGGTCAAAACTTTGCCTTGTGCGTCAAACTCCCAGCCGTGATAACAACATTGGAGTTTGCCCGAAACGATTTTGCCCGCACTCAGCGGCACATGCCGATGCGGACAGCAATCATCCATACAGGCTGCCTGTCCGTTCAGCCGTACCAATACCAGCTGCTGTCCCAACAATTCGCGATGAACGGGTTTGTCTTTCAGCTGCTTGCTCGGTATCAACGGATACCAAGCGCGTTTCATTTTTTCTATATTCATGGTTTGTGTCGTTTTATTTGATTGTGATGGCAAATCAACTTTTTTATGTTGATACACCTCTTTTGAAACTTACAGCATGGATTAACCTAGGCAGCTCTTGCGCTTATAGGGGCGGTAGGCTTTTCCATTAAAGCGGTAACGCGTTTCGGTGCAATATCCTGCATTGCCTTCTGTAACGGCGATATCGCGCAAACCGTTATGTTGTTTCGGCAAGATATTGATTCCATAGCCTCCGTCTTCCAACAAGACCTTTGATTTGCCGCGTCCGCTGGAGAGGATTTGGAATTCTGTCAATGCGCTGCCGCCCATTGTGCAGACTGCGACGAAATATTTGGTGTCCTTTTTCGGGGAAAGCAAAAGGGGCGCAACGGCAAAATCACCGCATTCGTTTTGTATGGATTTGAACGCAGGCTCTACCTTTGCATTTGCGGAATATTGACGGAATGCCGGATTGCCCGATACTTCCAACGATATCGTTTCGGCGGATGCGGCCGCAGTGGCGGCAAGGCAGATGAGTAAAAACGTTTTTTTCATGATGTACTCCATGTTTTAAGTTCAATATTCATAGTGGATTAACTAAACCAGGACGGCGTTACCTCGCCTTAGCTCAAAGAGAACGATTCTCTAAGGTGCTGAAGCACCAAGTGAATCGGTTCCGTACTATCTGTACTGTCTGCGGCTTCGTCGCCCTGTCCTGATTTAGTTAATCCACTATATGTTTACAGTTTGTATTTAATCAGGATTTTTTTGTAATACCCTTGGCTCAATGCGTGTAACAGCTTCCAAATAAGCCGGCGCGCAGGTCGGAGATGGGACGTATAGACCGCCATATATTCGATTTCAGGTACTGCGCCGCGTACCCTTTTGAAATCAGGCGCACCGGAACTGAAATTTAAGTGGACATCCGCTTCGATACAGGTTTGCATGGAACGCATCATGCAGCGGCGGTATAAGGCATCACTTTGCGGCTTGGCATCATCGTAGCCGACGATGGGCGAAGTAGCGGTATCGCTGTCGATGACCACGCCTGATACTCCGGCGCTTTCACCGGTTTTGCCGTCACGCAGTAGAAATAAATTCAAGATATCGCGCGATACGGCTTCGCGCATAAATTCAGCGGTAAATTGTACGTTTTGCTTGGAATATTTGTTCAGATACAGGCGGTTGTACCAATGCACCGCTGCTTCAAAATCCGCATCGGGACTGTCGGCACTCAAGCGCTCAAAAACATAACGTCCGTCATTAAATATCTTGCGGTCGCGTTTGGTATTGGTTTTTGCCCTGACTGCCTGCCAATCGTCCATAATGTAAACCTGCCGCGTCACAACCATTTTCCAACCGAGCTGTTCCAGCCGTTCAATCAAATCCTTATGTTGGCGCGGATTCAGCGAACGGACGGACAAAGCATGTTTCGGCCATTTTGCGACGGCGGCTTGGGTCAGCTTCGACATTGGGGTCGTCTGAAAAGCCTCTGAGAAGCTATTGGTAGAGAGGCAATAATTGTTCAGCGTCACCATACGGTCGATCTGATTCAACCGCAGAATGCCGCTTAACGCCGACAACAAACCGGCCGCAAGCATACGCTGCCCGCCGGGCAGTTTGACCAACTCGTCCCTCGCATAATCCACGATTGCCGAATGCGGCGACGCGGTATAGCAATTAGGTGTGATCCGGTCGATGACGGTACAGGGAATATCCAAACCGTCGATATTCAAAGCCTCGGCGCGGGCATTCATATTGGCAAACAGGCGTTGCAGCGGGATGTCTCGGAACAATGCCGAAAATTCGTGGGACAGATCAGTTTTCATCGCCGTCAAACTCAATATCGAAAGTGCTGGCGCTGGTTAAAGGCTTATGATGCCGGATACTGCGCCACATCATCTCGCCCAATGCCAGCCATTGCGCATAGAAAGGCAAATCGGCAATCACATCATCGGCTCGGCGGAAGTCCTGCCAAAGCGCCGTCCATTTTCCCTCTTTCCAAGCCCGATAACCGAAAAGCAGCGGCAAGGTCGCGCCGACCCGTAAAGGTTTGGATGGTACGTTGTGTTTCCGTTGCTGCAAGCGCCCTGCTCCGTCAAATATCAAATCCTCGCGTAAAAGATGCAGGCCGCTGGTCGCGCGGGGATTGCATTCCAACAGCCACAAATCGTTTCCGTCATCGATAAAGTCAAAAGCCGCCTGTCCGTGATACGCATTTTGCTCGGCAAATTTCGTCACAAATTCGTTCAAACGCGGGTCGGAAAGCGGCTCGAAATAGGTCGATGCCGAATCGTTGAGCAGGTAGCGCGGGCGGTAGGCGGCATGCGCCAACACGCTGCCGTGTTCGCAAATCACATAATTACACAGCCCCTGCCCCGTAATGAAATCCTGCTGCACCCAAGGATAATCCGCACTGATATGGATGTTTTTCAGACGACCCTCAGTGACGCCTCGTATTACAGAGCGTCCGAAACGCGAATAAACAGGCTTCAATACCGTTTTCTTCACGCTGTCGCATTCGACTTCGCCGACCGACGTGATTCGGCGCGTAGCCGGAAAACGCACCGCCGTATCCTGCGGCATCCGTTCGAAAAAACGGAATTTGTCATGCAGGGTAAACAGCGTTTCATTATCGGGCATCCAACATTTGGCGCGCTCCGATTCCGGCAAATCCAGCCTTGCCAAATAAAAAATGTCTTCACAAGTCGGAATCACACAATCCGCCTGCGCCACCAGTTCCGTCATAGCTCGCGCATAGCCGGCGAAATCCAAACGCGGCGCGGGAATGCGGCGGTACCCGCCCAATCCGGCAAAAATGCCGACCGGAAAATGCAGGCTGTCGCAAAACACAACCTGATGTCCGCCGCGTTTGGCGAACCGCGCCCATTCCAGCGCAACGGGCGCGCGGGGAGAAGTAATGAGGATGTTCAATTTGTATTCCTGAAGCGTTTGGCTTTGCATCGATAATTTATGTCGTCAGAATGACAGTGTATCACATTGTCAAAAAAGGTCGTCTGAAAACGGGATGAACCGTTTTCAGACGACCTGCATACCTTATCCCCAAACTCTCTGCCGCCTTTCCGATATGTCCTACGAAAAATAGGACGAATCAGTAAACAGCTTGCAAGCCGTTTCTTTGCTTCTCCACTCAAACTTTGCGGATAGTCAACTATGGTACTGATAGCCACTTGCCAGCATGTATGTTTTAAAACATAATGACCCCGCTTATCTATACCAGATGCTTCACAACAACAATACCATCCCTCAGCAAATCGCGCCCACCCTACTCTTCCGACAACATCCCCTGCGCGTTTTTACTGATGACACGTTACTCAAAACCGTCTGAAAACAAATGTTTGAACACTACGCTTTCTATCCGTGACAAGCGCGGAAAATGGTTTTATCCGACTGTTATCCAAGTGAGGACGCTTCCTCTTTAATTGAATTCCTTAAACAATTTCTTGCCGCTTCGCAGCCCGATGTCCCCTCCCAAACCGACTTCATCATAACGATGATTATGGTTTAGCCGCTGCCTGCGTTACCGAAATTGCACCGATGGGGCTGAATTGCCCAAACTGTTGATTAAAAAATAGCTTAGTGTGATGTGGACACCAGGTCGTCTGAAACCGTCTTCTGTCTTCGTTTTCAGACGACCCTTGACCCGCGCGACTCAACATCATGCGCTGTCACAACACGCCCCTTTTATCGGTATTCATCGCTCGATGATGTTTACCGAAACCGGTTTTATTACAAAAAAACGAAAGGACTACCTCATGTCGGACAATACGCAACCTACGCGGCAGGGCTTGCCCTCGCTGCCGAAAAGCACGATTTGGATGCTCAGTTTCGGTTTTCTCGGCGTTCAGACGGCCTTTACCCTGCAAAGCTCGCAGATGAGCCGCATCTTCCAGACGCTCGGCGCCGACCCGCACAGCCTCGGCTGGTTCTTTATCCTGCCGCCGTTGGCAGGGATGCTGGTGCAGCCGATTGTCGGTTATTACTCCGACCGCACATGGAAGCCGCGCTTGGGCGGTCGCCGTCTGCCGTATCTGCTTTACGGCACGCTGATTGCGGTCATCGTGATGATTCTGATGCCGAACTCGGGCAGCTTCGGTTTCGGTTATGCGTCGCTGGCGGCTTTGTCGTTCGGCGCGCTGATGATTGCGCTGTTGGACGTGTCGTCGAATATGGCGATGCAGCCGTTTAAAATGATGGTCGGCGACATGGTCAATGAGGAGCAAAAAAGCTACGCCTACGGGATTCAGAGCTTCTTGGCGAATACGGGCGCGGTTGTGGCGGCGATTCTGCCGTTTGTGTTTGCGTATATCGGTTTGGCGAATACTGCCGAGAAAGGCGTCGTACCGCAGACCGTGGTCGTGGCGTTTTATGTGGGCGCGGCGTTGTTGGTGATTACCAGCGCGTTCACGATTTTCAAAGTGAAGGAATACGATCCGGAAACCTACGCCCGCTACCACGGCATCGACGTGGCGGCAAATCAGGAAAAAGCCAACTGGTTCGAACTCTTGAAAACCGCGCCTAAAGCGTTTTGGACGGTCACTCTGGTGCAGTTTTTCTGCTGGTTCGCTTTCCAATATATGTGGACTTATTCCGCTGGCGCGATTGCGGAAAACGTCTGGCACACGACCGATGCGTCTTCCGTAGGCTATCAGGAAGCGGGCAACTGGTACGGTGTATTGGCGGCGGTGCAGTCGGTTGCGGCGGTGATTTGTTCGTTTGTATTGGCGAAAATCCCCAACCGATACCTTAAGGCGGGTTATTTCAGCTGCCTGGCTTTGGGCGCGCTCGGCTTTTTCTCCGTATTCTTCATCAGCAACCAATACGCGCTGGTGTTGTCTTACATCTTAATCGGTATTGCTTGGGCGGGCATCATCACTTATCCGCTGACGATTGTAACCAACGCCTTGTCGGGCAAGCATATGGGCACTTATTTGGGCTTGTTCAACGGCTCCATCTGTATGCCTCAGATTGTTGCTTCGCTGTTGAGCTTCATGTTGTTCCCGATGATGGGCGGTTTGCAGGCCAATATGTTCTTGGTAGGGGGCGTCGTCCTGCTGCTGGGCGCGTTTTCCGTGTTCCTGATTAAAGAAACACACGGCGGCGCATAATTTTCTTCATTTATCGGCAGGAGGGTCGTCTGAAACTTCTGCCGACGCTTTATTTGATTTAAGTAAGACGAACCGTATTTCAAAACGGTTTGCCATAAAACCATCAAAACAGGAGCTTTACGATGTATACAAGAATCATGGAAGTCAGCCCTTGGACGCTGCGTTCGGCAAAACTGGAAAAAGAACACAAACGGCTGCAAGAGAGCCTGACCAGCTTGGGCAACGGCTATATGGGTATGCGCGGCAGCTTTGAGGAAACCTACTCTGCCGACAGCCACTTGGGCACCTACATCGCCGGCGTGTGGTTCCCCGACAAAACCCGCGTCGGCTGGTGGAAAAACGGCTACCCAAAATATTTCGGCAAAGCCATCAACGCGCTCAATTTCAGCAAAGTCAGAATCTTTGTCGACGGGCAGGAAGTGGATTTGGCGAAAAACAACGTTGCCGGCTTCTCCGTCGAACTCGATATGCAGCACGGCGTGTTGCGCCGCTCGTTCACCGTATTCGGCGTGCGTTTCGATGTGTGCAAATTCCTGTCCGTCGCGCAAAAAGAGCTGGCGGTTATCCGCTGGGAAGCTGTGTCCGTTGACGGCAAAACCCACCAAGTCCGCATTGATTCCATCATCGACGCCGATGTGAAAAACGAAGATTCCAACTACGAAGAAAAATTCTGGCAGGTATTGGACAAAGGCGTTTCAGACGACTGCTCCTACATTGCCACCCAAACTGTCGCCAATCCCTTCGGCGTGGAACAATTCATCGTCAACGCCGAGCAAACCTTCGCCGGCAGCTTTAAAGCCCTCGGCGGCAGCCAAACCGACTGGCAGGTCTCCAATTCTTTTCAAGCCGAAGTCGGCGGCACGCCCGAAACCTTTGAAAAACGCGTGATTGTTACCACCAGCCGCGATTATCAGGGCTTGGAAGCCGTGAAAGCCGCCGGCCGCGCCTTGTCGGAAAAAATCGCAGGCGTTGCGTTTGAAACCTTGCTGGAGGCACACAAAGCAGGCTGGCTGCACCGTTGGGAAATCGCCGACGTAGTCATCGAAGGCAGCGACGAAGCGCAGCAGGGCATCCGCTTCAACCTGTTCCAACTGTTCTCCACCTACTACGGCGAAGACGCGCGCCTGAACATCGGCCCGAAAGGCTTTACTGGCGAAAAATACGGCGGCGCGACCTATTGGGACACCGAAGCCTACGCCGTGCCGCTCTACCTCGCACTGGCGGAACCCGAAGTTACCCGCAACCTGCTGCAATACCGCCGCAACCAACTGCCGCAGGCGCAACACAACGCGCGCGAACAGGGCTTGGCGGGCGCACTCTATCCGATGGTGACGTTTACGGGCATCGAGTGCCACAACGAATGGGAAATCACCTTCGAGGAAATCCACCGCAACGGCGCGATTCCTTACGCCATCTACAACTACACCAACTACACCGGCGACGAAAGCTATCTTGCCAAAGAAGGCTTGGAAGTCTTGGTCGAAGTGTCCCGCTTCTGGGCGGACCGCGTCCACTTCTCCAAACGCAACGGCAAATACATGATTCACGGCGTAACCGGCCCGAACGAATACGAAAACAACATCAACAACAACTGGTACACCAACACCCTCGCCGCATGGGTATTGGACTACACCCGCGAAGCCTTGGCGAAATATCCGCGTCCGGATTTGAATGTGAGTGCCGCCGAACTGGAAAAATGGGCGGACATCAGCGCCAATATGTACCGTCCGCATGACGAAGAACTCGGCGTATTCGTGCAACACGACGGCTTCCTCGATAAAGACATCCGCCCCGTGTCCGCGCTTTCGCCCGACGATTTGCCGCTCAACCAGAAATGGTCGTGGGACAAAATCCTGCGTTCGCCCTTCATCAAACAGGCGGACGTATTGCAAGGCATCTACTTCTTCGGCGACCGTTTCAATATGGACGAAAAACGCCGCAACTTCGACTTCTACGAACCGATGACCGTGCACGAAAGCTCGCTGTCGCCCTGTATCCACGCCATCCTTGCCGCCGAACTGGGCAAAGAAGAAAAAGCCGTGGAAATGTACCAGCGCACTGCCCGCCTGGACTTGGACAACTACAACAACGACACCGAAGACGGCCTGCACATCACCTCCATGACCGGCTCGTGGCTCGCCATCGTCCAAGGTTTCGCTCAAATGAAAACCTGGGGCGGCAAACTCAGTTTCGCACCGTTCCTGCCGAGTGCATGGACAGGCTACGCCTTCCACATCAACTACCGAGGCCGTCTGATTAAAGTCGCCGTCGGTAAAGAAAACGTGGTCTTCACCCTGCTCAAAGGCGAATCGCTCGATTTGCAGGTGTACGGCAAAGACATCACGCTCAACGGCAGCCACACCGCCGCGTTAAACAAATAAGGAGAATGCAAAATGACTTTTACCGCAGTGCTCTTTGACCTCGACGGCGTCATCACCGACACCGCCGAATACCACTACCGCGCATGGAAAAAGCTCGCCGAAGGGCTGGGCATCAGCATCGACCGCAAGTTTAACGAGCAGCTCAAAGGCGTGTCGCGCGACGATTCGCTCAAACGCATCCTCGCGCACGGCGGCAAAACCGTCGGCGAAGCCGAGTTCGCCGAACTGACCCGCCGCAAAAACGACAACTACTTGGAGATGATTCAGGCGGTCAAACCCGAAGACGTGTACCCCGGCATTTTGCCGCTGCTGGAAGCATTGAAAGCAAACGGCAAAAAAATCGCCCTCGCGTCCGCCAGTAAAAACGGCCCGTTCCTGCTCGAACGCATGGGGCTGACCCACTTCTTCGACGCCGTCGCCGACCCTGCCGCCGTCGCGCATTCCAAACCCGCCCCCGACATCTTCCTCGCCGCCGCCGAGGGCGTGGGCGCGGACATCCGCCGCTGCATCGGCATCGAAGACGCCGCAGCAGGAGTAGCCGCCATCAAAGCCTCCGGCGCCCTGCCCATCGGCGTGGGTAAAGCCGAAGACTTGGGCAGCGACATCGCGCTGGTCTCCGGCACCGCCGAGCTGACCTACGCCTACCTGCAAAACGTGTGGACACAGTCGGGCAGGTAAAGCGCGTCAGGTAAAGTGTTAAGGAAGTAAAAAGGTCGTCTGAAAACAGGATAAAACGTTTTCAGACGACCTTTCGTTTATCTTGCACACAAATAAAATTTGCCGCAACGGCTTCAGAATGTGCGTTCTCCTGTTGGAGCGACCTTTCAGAAGATTTTTTGCGAAACCTAGAAACCTAAATGTAAGCCTGCGGCTTACTGCCCTCTCCCTAACCCTCTCCCACGGGGAGAGGGGACAAATTGGCTGGAAATCCCAAACATGGTTGGGGTTCGGTATCCTCAATCCCCTCTCCCACGGTGAGGATGGACAAAATTGGCTGAAATCCAAAAATGGCTGGAGTTCGGTATCCTCAATCCCCTCTCCCCGTGGGAGAGGGCTAGGGAGAGGGCAGCGAACCGTCAGGTTTGCTTTTTAGCGATCCTCGGCGTGACGACCTCATCAACCCTGCCGTTCCAGCATCCCTTGAAACCGCAACAATGCCAGCCATAAGAATCCTACACCGATACAGCCCATGATCAGCATATGCCCCCACACGATTTCAATCCCCGCGCCGCGGAACAGGATGTCTTGCGAGAATTTGACGAACTGCGTCAGCGGCCAATATTCGCTGATCAGTTGCGCCGCGTGCGGCATGTTGCTGCGCGGGGATGCGCCGCCGGCAAACAGGTTCATCACGATATACACCGGCAGCATCAGCATACCGAACTGTCCCATCGTCGATGCGAACGTGGCAATCATGATGCCCAGCGACGCCACTGAAAACAGGAACAACGCCAGCCCTACCGCATAAAGCGGCACCGAGCCGATGAGCGGCACGCCTATGCTCAAATGCACGATAAACCACAGCGACGACAATGCTGCCACCCAAATCACGGCGGCATTTGCCAGCACTTTGCCCATCATCAGTTCGAACGCATTGACCGGCATCACCAGCAGATGCTCGATTGTGCCGCGTTCGCGTTCGCGGATAACCGCCGCCCCTGTCAATAAAATCAGCAACATACACGACATCGAGCCGATTTGCGAAGTCGGCATAAACCACGCGCTCTCGCCGTTGGGATTGTAATAAGTATTGATGACGGGGTTGATTAACTCCGGCCGCGTCACGCCGGTGAATTCGTAAATTTCGCGGTTGATAATTTGCGAAAGATAAGACGCGCCCACCCCCGCCTGCGTCATCGACGTCGCATCAACCAAAAGCTGCAAATCAGGATTGCGCCCCGCCGCCATGTCGCGCTGAAAATTGGGCGGCACTTCCAAAATAAAGGTGAATTCGCCCTTGTCCATCAATTCGTCCGAATCCTCGCGCCGCACGTCCTCTACCGGTTTGAAAAACGGATGCTGCACGGCATCGCGGATACGCATAGACAAAACCGAACGGTCTTGATCGATGATGCCGACAGTGGCATTTTTCAAATCCGCGCCCACCTGCGCCATCTGATAAATCGTGGCTGTAAAGATATACGCAATCAGTACCATCAGCACCGGATCAGTCAGCACGCTGCGGAACTCTTTGAGCATCAGGGTCAGAATGTTTTTCAGGGTACGCATGGGGATTCCTGTTGGTAGCTTGCCTTCTCAAAGGTCGTCTGAAAAATTGTCCGGCTGTTTTTCAGCTTTACAGCCTCGGTTTTCCCATTAAAAGTCCGGCAGCAGGTTCGCCGTGTACACACAATAGAGTCTGTTTTTCCCTAAAAAATCCATCGAAACGCAGCGGATAAAGACAACGCGTATGGAATCGGCTATCACGCCGCTTGGTCAATCCAACTCGTTTAGTCAGACCGACAATGTATAATTATGTTTTTCAAATAAGGTCATTTGGGATCAGCTTTGATTTCAGACGACCTATTTCATCAATCCAATCTAAGGAACTATGATGTCCGTCAAACCTTTACTGCTCTGCCTGCTTCTCGCTTCCCCTGCCGCTTTTGCCGGCAATCTGTCCTGCCATGAAAGCCCGAAATCCACAGGCAACCCCGAACTCGATGCCATCGTAACCCGCTACGAATGCCGTTACACCGGTTCGCTGCAACAAGCCTACTCCGCCTTTATGAAGCAAGGTTACAACGGCGAAGCGCCCTACCCTAAAACCGTTCCTTCCACCCTACCGCGCAAAAACCTGACTCTGAACGGTAAAGAAAAAATGGACTGCGGCAACACGGAAAACGCACAACCCGAAACCTTTGAATGGTCCTTCAAACTTCGCCGTAAAAATCCCAACCATATCAATATGAAATACCAAAGTTTGGATTGCGCTTCAGGCGCTCATACCGAGACGGAATTAAACCGCAACGGAAAAGCCGTCAAAATTATTCACAAAGTTTACTCTTCATAAGCGGATAACATCCATATCGTGAAATTTGGCGTTTGCCGCATCATGGGTGGGACTACGGATAAACTGATACGAAATGGCAAACCCACTCCGTAGCAGTTTAATCAAAAGTTCCACTTATTCCGCCAGTGCCGCATCCACCGCCGCAAGCGCATGGATGGCGGTGCTGTCGAACACGGGCAGCGGGCTGTCGGTTTCGTTCACAAGCAGGCAGATTTCGGTGCAGCCGAGTATCACGCCCTGCGCGCCTTCCTTTTTCAGACGACCTATCACGTCGTAAAAGTAGCGGGCAGATTCGGGGTGGATGCGGTTCAGGCATAGTTCGTCAAAAATAATGCGGTGGATTTCATCTTGTTCGGCGGTGGTCGGAACTATGGTTTGTACGTCCTGCGAACCCATGCGCTCCGTATAAAAACCGTCGCTCATGGTAAAGCGCGTGCCAAGCAGGCCGACGGCGGACAAGCCCTGCCGTTTGATGGCGGCGGCAGTGGCATCGACGACGTGCAGCAAGGGGATGCCGGCCGCCTGTTCGATGGCGGGGGCGACTTTGTGCATGGTGTTGGTGGCGAGCAGCAAAAAATCCGCGCCGGCCGCTTCCAGCTTCCGCGCGCTTTGCGCCAACACGTTTCCCGCCTCCGCCCAGTCGCCGCTTTTCTGCAAACGGACGATTTCTTCAAAATCCACGCTGTCGAGCAGGATTTTGGCGCTGCGGTTGCCGCCCAAGCGGCGGTTGGTCTCGCGGTTGATGATTTGGTAGTAGAGCACGGTGCTTTCGGGGCTCATACCGCCGATGATGCCTATGGTTTTCATGTTTTTCCTTTCGTTTGATGTGTGGAGTTAATCAATCCTAGCGTGTCAGCACGAAGCTGTCGTCTATCAGCCGCCACACGTTTTCTGCGGGCGTTTGCGCCAATACGATGCTCAACCAATGTTCTTTGTTCATGTGGTAGGCGGGCAGGATGCCTGCCGTCGCGCGCCATGCGCCGATGTGTTCGGGGCGGCATTTGACGTTGACGATTTCCGTCAGACCGCCCTCGCCTATGCCCAATTTTTCAGACGGCACAGGCATATACAAACAGAACCATTTGCGGTTGCCCGTGTGGCGGAACACGGCAAAATCGGGAGATTTCGCCCACGGATATTCTGCCGCCGCGCCGTAGCGTTCGGCCAGTCCGTCAAACAGGGTTGTTCGGTTCATGGCGTTTTTTCCTTTATAGTATAGTGAGTTAAGGAACAAATCAGGCATCAATACCCGCCTGCCGAGTTTTCAGACGACCTCTCACTTCTCCTGTTTCTTCAACAACACGCACGCCAGAATCAGGCTGGTGGCGGCAAAGGCGGCGATGGCGGCGTATTCATGCAGCAGGTCGGCGGTGTGCAGCCCTTTGGTGAAGCTGCCGACGCTGACGGTGTAGTACCACGACGACGGGAAGGTTTTGCCGATAACCAGCGCGCCGCCTTCCATGGTGGACAGCGGGTAGAGAAAGCCGGAATAGGTTTGCGCGGGTATCATGGTGATGATGGCGGTGGCGAAGATGGCGGCAAGCTGGGAGCGCACGAAGCAGGAAATCAAAAGCCCCAGCGCGGTGGTGGCGGACACCATCAAGAGTGTGCCGACGGCGAGTCCTGCAAACGAGCCTTTGAGCGGCACGCCGAACAGGTAAATAATCATCAGCATCATGGCGGCGAAATTGACCATGCCGACGGCGATATAGGGAAGCTGTTTGCCGATCAGATATTGCGCCACGGCGGCGGGCGATGCGTAGAAATTGGCGATGGAACCGATTTCGCGTTCGCGCACCACGCCGACCGCCGACATCATGGCGGGTATCATCATCAACACCAGCATCATCACGCCCGGGGCGATGGCGTTGATGCTGTCGAAATCCTGATTGTACATAAAGCGCGGTTCGATACCGGCGGGGGCTTTGAGCGAAACGGGCAGCCCGCTTTCGGCGATGCGGTCTTTGGTGTAGGCGGTGATCAGGCTGCCGATGTAGCCGCGGATGTTGGTGGCGTTAAACGGCATGGAGCCGTCCACATAAAAACCGACTTCGGGTTTGAGCCCGCGCGCCAAATCGCGCCCGAAACCGCTCGGAATATCGATGACCAATATAGCGCCGGAGCTTTTGAGCACGGTGTCGATTTCGGCTTCGGACTGTATCGGCGGCTGTTGGAGGAAGTAGCGCGAACCGTCGAAATATTCAACCAGCTCGCGGCTGGCGGCGGTTTGGTCGCGGTCATAAACGGCGAATTTCAGATTCCGCACGTCAAACGAAATCCCCCACGATACCGACGCCATGATAATCAGCGGACCGAACACGGCGAAAAACAGGCGGATTTTGTCGCGCAGGAGTTCTTTAGCTTCGCGGCGGGCGAAGGTCCAAATCATGGAGAAGCGGTATTTGAAGGTTTGGGTGTTTGGGTTGTCTCGCAGGGTGTATGAACTTTGTTCACGCACGCCGTTTTGGGTTTCAGACGACCCTATATCTTTTCCTTGAAGGTCGTCTGAAAGTTCAGAATGCCTATCATCCGATGCCACTTCCGCGTGCGTGGCTTGCGCCACACACCCTACGGCCGGAGTTTCCGCCGGTAGGGTGTGTGAACTTTGTTCACGCACGCCGTTTTGAGTTTCAGACGACCTCGTATCTTTTCCTTGAAGGTCGTCTGAAAGTTCAGAATGCCTGTCATCCAATTCCCCTTCCGCGTGCGTGGCTTGCGCCACACACCCTACGGCCGGAGTTTCCGCCGGTAGGGTGTGCGAACTTTGTTCACGCACGCCGTCTACGTCTTGGTGAAACTCGCGTTGATCACTTTCAGAGTGCGCAGCCTCTTGGCGGGACGACCTTTCCCCACCGTCCCCGCCTTCCGCTTCAATCAGATACTGCACAAACGCTTCTTCCAAATCCGGCGCATTCTGCCTTGCCGCCAGTTCGGCGGGCGTACCTACAGCCAGCACGCGGCCTTTGTGCATAAAGGAAATGCGGTCGCAGCGGGCGGCTTCGTTCATAAAGTGGGTCGAAACGAAAATGGTGATTTTGTCTTCGCGGGAGAGTTTCAGAAGATGCCGCCAGAACATATCGCGGGCGGCGGGATCGACCCCCGAAGTCGGTTCGTCCAAAATCAATACTTCGGGATGGTGCAGACAGGCGGCGGCCAGTTGCAGGCGTTGGCGGATGCCCAGCGGCAACGATGCGGGTGCGGTGTCGGCAACGTCCGCCAAATCAAACTGTTGCAGGGCTTCTTCCACCGCCGCCGCGCCTTTAGCGCCCATCTGGTAGAGTCTGGCGTGCAAATCCAGATTGCGGCGCACGCTCAGTTCTTCATACAGCGAAAACGCCTGCGACATATAGCCGACACGCATTTTCGTATCCAAGCCGCCCGCGTCTATCGGCTTGCCCAACAGCGTGGCGGCGCCTTCGGTCGCTTCCAGCAAGCCGGTCAGCATTTTCATGGTGGTGGACTTGCCGCAGCCGTTGCTGCCGAGAAAGCCGAAAATCTCGCCTTTTTGAATGGTAAAGCTGACGTGGTCCACAGCAGTGAAATCGCCGAAACGCTTGGTCAGCCCGTGCGCTTCCATCGCGGGCGGCGCAGCGGGATCGGGGACGAACGGCGTAATGTCCAAACCGCCCGAACCCTGCTGTTTTTCCGGCGGCAGCATTTTGACGTAGGCCTCTTCCAACACGTCCGTGCCGTAATCCGCCAGCACGTCGGCAGTAGGCTTGTTTTCCAGCAGCCTGCCCGCGTCCATCGCCAGCAGCCGCTCGAAACGCTGCGCTTCTTCAATATAGGCGGTCGCCACAATCACGGTCATGCCCGCGTGTTCCCGCCGCAAATCGTCCACCAGCGCCCAAAACTGGCGGCGCGACAAAGGGTCCACGCCCGTGGTCGGTTCGTCCAGAATCAACAAATCCGGGCTGTGCACCAGTGCGCAGCACAAACTCAGCTTCTGCTTCATCCCGCCCGATAGCTTGCCCGCCGCCCTGCCGGAAAACGGCGCAAGGCGGGTCGCCTCCATCAGCCGCGCAATCTGCCGCGTGCGTTCCTGCCCGTCCAAACCAAACAGCCGCGCGTGGAAATCGATATTCTCATACACCGACAAGGTAGGATACAGGTTGCGCCCCAAACCCTGCGGCATAAAGGCGATGCGGTGCGACAAGTCCCGCCGCACGTCCTTGTCCGCCATATCGCCGCCCAACACTTCCACCCGTCCGTCCTGAATCACCTTCACCCCCGCCATCAGCGAGAGCAGCGTCGATTTGCCCACACCGTCCGGCCCGATCAAACCGACTGTCGCGCCTTTCGGAATGTCCAGCGACACATCGTCAAGCGCAAGGGTCTTGCCGTAGCGGTGGGAAAGGTTTTGGATGGAAACGGTGTTCATCAGAATTTCCTTAATCTGCTATTTGTTTTTTCAGACGACCTCAAGCCAACATCATCCCCAAAACGCTTCTTCAAATCCTGCCGCGCATTCGGGCGGCAGTTCTCTGTACAGCAAATCGTGCAATGCCGCACTCAATTCTGCAACCGTACAACAGCCTTCTTCATCATAAACCGCCCTGCCCTCTGCCTGCCATTTTTGTTCAAAATCAGAAATAGCCAATAAAGTTTGCATCAACGCAGCCACAGACGGCGCGATAAGGCGGCGGTTTTCCACCGTGCCGTAACCGGTCATCAGCCAATAAACAGGGCTGTCGGGTGCGACGGTATCGGCAAAAAGAATCGAATCGTCAAACATTACGCCAAACACCGCCCATTCTTCGCGCCAGCCTTCTATCGGCAAATATTGTTTAGCTCTGATGTCCCAACCAAAAGCCCAATCGTTCCAAATATCCGGCAGCCTTGCATAAGTCAGCCATTGCAAAAACTGGGTTTCCATTTCTAGCCAATAATCAACACTAGGATTTTTTCCCTGCCACATACCGTCCATATGGCGGTAAAACCCGTCCAACGCGCCCAAATGCAGATGCCGCCCGCCTTCCAACGGCGGCAATTCTTGCCGCGTTTAAGTGTAGGGAAAGCCGAAGGTCAGGGCGAAAGTTTGGATAAGGGCATCGTTCATCGGATTATCTCCCACATTCTGACGGTTTGACAGCGGCGAAAACAACAAAATTATAATGTTGGAAATACAAATCGGCCTGAAGCCCGGCGTCGCGCAGCCATTGGAACTGGTCGGATAACGTAGCCATGCGGTCGAGTTTGATGCGTTCGAATGCGGCATTTTTCTCGGCTTCGGTCAGCGCGATGTTATGCATAACATGATGCCGCCATGCTTCGGTATAGGTGCGTTCGGAGGCTGCGGTTTCGCCCAACACCTGGTCGGCGTTGATAAAGCGGCCGTTTGGCGCAAGTAGGCGGGCAACTTGATGAAACAGCGATTGTTTCTGCCCGTTTTCCAAATGATGGATGGCCAAACCGGACACAATCAGGTCGAAATCACCCTCCGGCAGGCCTGCAGCTTCGTCCAACCGCGCCAAATCCTGCGCCATATAACGGAAATTCGGCAGGCCTTGGAAACGCTGCCGGGCTTGAGCAAGCATCTGCATGGAAATATCGACCAAAGTATATTCGGCATCAGGACAACGTGCGTGTACAAATGCACTCATCAAACCCGTACCCGCACCCAAATCAAGTACGCGGCGCACATTAGGCACACCTGCGGCCAAGTCGGCGGCGGTTTGGTAAAACAGGTCAAAGCAGGGTATCAGGGCGCGGCGTTGACCGTCGTATTGTGCGGATACGGCGTTGAATTGATTTTGTATGGACTGGGTATCCATATTAATTATCCTTTCTTTCAAATCAAATATACGGTTTCCTTGTTTTCAGACGGCCTCAATAGCGTCATATGCAATGACAAATACCGCCTGATTTATCTAAAGGATACAACGAACAAAGGTCGTCTGAAAACCGTTCCTGAAATTGAGGAAACCGATATTTTCAGACGACCTTAACGATATTGGAACCGATACGCTTAACAACGGCTTTTTTCAGTCAAATATCGGATACACGGCTTGCCGCGCATTCTTCCGCCAACCAAATCAGACTGACCATGCGGCCGGTTTGTCCGTCGCGGCGGTAAGAGAAGAAAGTGTCGCGTTCCAAGACGGTGCAGTGTGTGCCGCCGTAGATCATGTCCACCCCTTCGCGGCGCAGAACCAAACGCGCCAGTGCGTAGATGTCGGCAAGATATTTACCGCCGCCGATGTCTTCGAATGCGTCTGCCGCTTCGGGCATGGGCGTACAAAATGCGTCGAACACGTCTTGTCCGACTTCGAATGCGTCCGCGCCGATGGCAGGGCCGAGATATGCCATGATTTCGACGGGCGCGACATTCATCGCGGCTATGGTGTTTTGCAATACGCCGCCCGCCAAACCGCGCCAGCCGGCGTGTGCGGCAGCGACGACCGTACCGGCTTTATCGCAGAACAAGACAGGCAGGCAGTCGGCAGTCATCGCGGCGCAGGCGGCTTTGCCTGTGTTGTCCACCGAAGCGTCTGCATCGGGCGTGTTGCCCAATGCATCGGCAGCGTTGACAACGATGGTGCTGTGGATTTGATTGAGGTAGGCGACGGGCAGCCCGACCTGTTCCTGCACAATTTCACGGTTGCGGCGCACGGCATCGGGATCATCGCCGACGTGCGAACCGAGGTTCAAACTTTGATACACGCCTTGGCTCACGCCGCCATTGCGGGTGGTAATCAGGGTTTTCACGTTGGCGGGTGCAGGCCAATCGGCAGTTAGGAAATTTTTACCTTGCGGGGCGAGGTTTAAGGTTTCTGTGCTGGTTTTCATGTTTTTATCTGAGTAAGGAAAGGTTTGAAAGAATGTGTCTATCGGCTTCGTATTAACGCATCTCTACGACTTCCAATAATTCTGTGTTTTCCAATCGGTAATAAAGGTCATAACCCCGACCATGCTTATCTTCTCCTTGATTAGGCAGGAAACTGATACAGGCAAATTCTTTATTCTCGGAAATATTGAACCAAATAGTATAGTTCCTCAAATCCGATTGATTCTGCAAATAACGATCAAATTCTTTTTTAGCCGCAGCCATTACCAATAACAAACTTCCATCTAATCTAAATAAATAATCAGATTCAAAAGCATCTCTCCAAACTTTTTCCTGATAACTCATGCCGGCACCTAAATCCTCTACCTTAAATTGACCATTCAGTATGGCAAGTAAGCTTTTTCAACCGTATCGCCTGAATATTCCCATCTGCCTTAGAAAGTAATCAAGGTCATTTAAATAATACAATTGCGTATTAACGCATCCCCACTACTTCCAATAATTCCGTATCTTCCAGTCGGTAATAAAACTCATAACCCCGACCATATTTATATAGTCCTCTATAAGGAATTTCAAAAAATATCCCGCCCACCATTTCATCTATTTTGGGTATAAAGCCGATATTGGCAAATTCTCCATTTTCGGAAATATTTAACCAAATAATATAGTTTTTCAGATCCCATTTACCTTGCGAATAACCATCAAATTCTTTTTTTGCAGCAGCAATTGCCAATAAAAAATTCCCGTCAATTTCAGATAAATCGTCTAATCTAAAAGCATCTCGCCAAACTTGCTCCTTATGACTCATCATCATCTCCTAAGCTACTCGTTTTAAATCGACTTCTCGATATATTGAATGCGATATTGGTATGAAAAGTCTGATCAGACTAGTTGTACAAACCGTTTTCATCTAAAGGCAGATTCATCTGCTTGGCAATATTTTGTGCGGCAGCCGCGAAATCTTTTTTGTCTGACGGCTTGCTATAAATAAAAGTCAAAATTTGAACGTATGGTGCGGGATACGGGCGGCGATATTCCAACGTAAAAGATTCTCTGTAGCCTTTGCTTCTCCATCTGATTATTGATAAGTGGTCATTCTCAGAAAGAGGATATTCCATAACGATTTCGCTGCCTTCCCAATGCGTCAGTACACGTTTGACAGGGTCGTATCGCCAAGACTCATCCTGTAATTTTTCCAATGCTCTTTTTTTGGATGATAGAGACAAATACAGGAAGGGCAAAATCATTATCAAAAGAAATGACAGGAAGAAGAAACCGGAGCCTATGTTCAGAATCTCCATATCCTCCATAATCAACATACCCACCCATACGGGTAGCGCAATCATGGAAACGATGGCAGCTTTAGTGGCAAGTCGGTATGTTTTTTCAGACGACAAATTGCCGTAACCCGCCAGCCACTGCATTTTACCGTCCATTTGTGCAAGATTTACCAAATCCGAAGAAGACACCTTAATCCCTCACATAAACCACTTCGACATCGTAGTCGTCTTCGTTCCAATCATCATCGTCATCCGTGCCGAGTTTGTCCTGCCATTCTTCTTCGTTGCTCAAAGACGAATCCAAGCCTGCTTCGAGGCGCAGGACGGAGAGCAAGTGGTAGATATCGTCGGGAATCGGGGCTTCAAAAGAGACGGTTTCGCCGGTTTTCGGATGGACGAAACTTAAGCGGTAGGCGTGCAAAGCCTGACGCGCGCCCAGACTTTTAACGGCTTCTTTTACCGGTTCGCTGCACGGATGGCGCAGGTTGCCGTAAACAGGGTCGGCGGCAAGCGGGTGGTTGGCTTCGCGCATATGGACGCGGATTTGGTGTGTCCTGCCTGTTTCAAGCGAGCATTCGATGTAGCTGTGGGCGAGATAGCGTTCCAACACTTTGACGTGGGTAACGGCAGGTTTGCCGCCGAATTTGACGACTGCCATTTTCAGACGGTTGTGCGGATCGCGTCCGATTTGGGTTTCGATTTTGCCGTCAAAGGGAACGATGCCGTTGGCGACGGCGCGGTAAATGCGTTTGACCGTGCGCTCTTGAAGCTGTTGCACGAGAGAATTTTGTGCAGGCAGGGTTTTGGCGACCACCATCAGGCCGCTGGTTTCCTTGTCTAGTCTGTGGACGATGCCCGCGCGCGGAATCTGGCTCAATTCGGGACAATGCGCCAATAAACCGTTGAGCAACGTCCCCGTCCAGTTGCCTGCGGCGGGGTGGACGACCAGTCCGGCAGGTTTGTTGACGACGATGACGGTATCGTCTTCGTACACAATATCCAAATCCATCGCTTCGGGTTTGAACGCGAGATTCTCTTCGCTCGGACGTACCGTTACGCTGATGGATTCCCCGCCTATCATTTTGTCTTTGGGTTGGGCGGGCTTATCGTTTACAATGACCGCGCCTTCTTTAATCCACGATGTCAGGCGGCTGCGCGAATAATCAGGCATGAGCTTTGCCAACACCGCATCCAGCCGCCCGCCCGCAAGCTCCAGCGGAACAGTCAAATTAACACAACTTTCTGCTTCGGGGGCTGACGTAAAGTCTAAATCGTCGCTATAATCGGCTTCATTATCAAAGGAAGTATTCTGCATGAAAAAAATTCTTTTAGTAGTTTCGTTAAGTCTGGCACTGGGTGCCTGTGCAAGCAATAAAGGTACGGTCGATAAAGACGCGCAAATCACACAAGATTGGAACGTGGAAAAACTCTATGCCGAAGCGCATGACGAGTTGAACAGCAGCAATTATACGCGAGCCATCAAGTTATACGAAATTTTAGAATCCCGCTTCCCCAACGGCCGCTACGCGCAACAGGCGCAGCTGGACACCGCATACGCCTATTACAAAGACGACGAGCCTGAAAAAGCCCTCGCCGCCATCGACCGCTTCCAGCGCCATCACCCGCAACATCCGAATATGGATTACGCGCTTTACCTCAAAGGCTTGGTTCTGTTCAACGAAGACCAATCCTTCCTCAACAAACTCGCCTCCCAAGACTGGTCCGACCGCGACCCTAAAGCCAACCGCAGCGCATACCAAGCGTTTGCCGAATTGGTACAACGCTATCCGGAGAGCAAATACGCCGCCGACGCAACCGAGCGCATGGCGAAACTGGTGGACGCTTTGGGCGGTAACGAAATCTCCGTTGCCCGCTACTACATGAAACGCGGCGCCTACCTCGCCGCAGTCAACCGCGCCCAAAAAATCGTCGAGCGTTACCAAAATACCCGCTACGTCGAAGAATCGCTCGCCATGATGGAGCTGGCTTACAAAAAACTGGACAAACCCCAACTCGCCGCCGACACCCGCCGCGTCTTGGAAACCAACTTCCCGCAAAGCCCGTTCCTGCAACACCAATGGCAACCGAACGATATGCCTTGGTGGCGCTACTGGCGTTAAGGCTTGAAGTTTAAAGCATAGTGATACCGTATCACCCTATGCTTTTCTGAAACCAAAGGTCGTCTGAAACTGAAAAATACAGTTTCAGACGACCTTTTTATGTTTCAAGCAATCATGATTCGTGGGCAAAGCCCACGCTACCGTTCCTACATCGCCTGACCGACTGCGACATTTCAAAAAATATAACGAATGCAAACAAAAGCCTCTATACCTCCAGCAACCGTCATTCCCGCGCAGGCGGGAATCCATCGGAAACCCTAAGAAACAGATATTCAAAAACAGTTGCCGAAATTCAAAAGTGGATTCCCGCCTGCGCGGGAATGACGGCAGAAAAATATCCCATCGGATACGGTTATCCCAACCTACACCGACAACCCAAAATCGTCTGAAACCCACCGTAGCGTGGGCTTCGCCCACGAATTCCAAAAATACAAAAAGGTCGTCTGAAACCCAACTTTCAGACGACCTTCTTTCTAATCCCATCTACTTCATCGCAGCCTTCAACGCAAACGCTGCCAGCAGCGCGCCGAAGCGGTATTTGCGCGGAATGGCGAGTCCTGCCGTTTTATACAGCAGGCTTGTCTGCGTCAACTCGTTGCCCAAATCCAGCAGCTTTATCAGCGTGTCCGACTTGCGTTCTTCCTGTTCCTTCAATTTACGCTGTTTCAAATACGATGCCTCAATTCTCAGGCGGACGAGTTTGGCTTCCAGTTGCAGCAGTTCGCGTGCTTCATCGCGTTCCGTTTTATTCATCGCCCCCTCCTTCCTGCATATCTTGACCGCGCAGGCAGGCGATGTCTGCCCGGATGTCCTGCAAGGTTGCCGCGATTTGGTTGTTTTGGCTGTGCCAGTCTTTTGACACTTTACCGAACAAAATTGCAATGACAATTAGGCTGAGGGCGGTTATCCCGAAAAATACCCATATCGCCGCGGTATCTGACAACACGCGGTTTAGTCCAAAAAGCAGGCTGATGAATGCAATCAGCAGCAATATGCCCGATACGACCAGCCATATGATGATGCGGAACACGTTTTCCGCCTGCTCCGCCAAATCCAGATTCAAAATCTGCAACCGCAGCAAAAGCAAATCAATACCTTGATTCAGCAGCGTTTTCGTATGTTCGATATTTTGTCTGATACCCATATTCCGATTTCCCTGATTGCTCCGAAACGGACAATCCGAAGGCTTTGGGGTCGTCTGAAACCTTCGCCACCCCTCATAAGCAAACGCCGCCGGAACAAGACTTTGAGAAATCGTGTCCGGACGGCATTCCTGTTTGACCGATTATCGGCGGTTCAGCAAGACGCCGACGACCAAGCCTGCCAGTGCGGCAAAGCCCATTGCGTAATAAGGTTTGTCGTGTACGGCTGCATCGGCTTGGCGTGCGCCGCGTTTGATGCGGTCACCCGCTTCTTCTCCAAACTCGGCAAAGCGTTTTTTGCCTTCTTTGAAACGCTCTTCTGCCAATTCTTCAAATTCGTCGTATTTTTCGCGCGCGCGGTCAGCGTGGTATTTGATTCGGTCACCGGCTTCTTCTTGGAAGTCATGCAAACGATCCTTAGCAGCTTCAAGTTTCTCCTGCAATTTGGCTTTGGCTTTTTTGCCTTCTTCCGAGCCGACTTCTACGCCTTTGCTGTACAGCTCTTCAACATCGCTCATCACGTCTTGGATGTCTTTCAACAAAGCTTCTTTGCGGGATTCAAAATCATGCTTTCTCATTACCTTCTCCTTGATGTCCATATGGGTGAAATAACAGATTATTCATCTGTTAACTGATTATAACCCCTTTACACTTCTTCTCAAGTCAATTCGGCTAAAGGTGGTTTGAAAACATGTAAAGATTAACGCGGGAGATAAAAGGTCGTCTGAAAACTTTCAGACGACCTTTGGGCCTCTTTAAAACTTTTCCGTCATGTAAACTGCTTCTTGGCGGAAGGGCTCCGTCCAAACAGCCTACCACTTTATTTTCAAGGCAACGGAGGCATTGCGCGGCTTGCCGTAGAAATTGCTGCGGGAGTTGGTGTAATAGCGTTTGTTGGTCAGGTTGCCGACGTTGACCGCCAGTGCGGCGTGTTTGTTGATTTTATAGCGCGCCATGACGTTCCATATCGAGTAGGAAGGCTGCCACAGGGCTTTGGGTTTGTCGGAAACGTAATATTGCCCGTTGGAAAGACCATGCCCCCAAGGTTTGGGCTTGGTGCCGCTGACCCAGCGCATCCCCACCCCCATCGTCAGCTTTGGGGTAAAGTCGTAGCTGGTGAAGAATTTGAAGGTTTTATCCGGCGCGGTATAGGTGCCGCCGTACTCCAGATTCATGTCGTCCCCCAAGTCGTTGGA
The DNA here is from genome assembly GCA_963532335.1 of uncultured Neisseria sp. Lineage (GTDB taxonomy): Bacteria > Pseudomonadota > Gammaproteobacteria > Burkholderiales > Neisseriaceae > Neisseria. The sequence goes on from CAUSKT010000018.1 coordinate 28,349, forward strand.
GGAGTTGGGCGCGTCGTAAGGTTTGTCTATCTTCAGTTTGACAAAGCCCGCCTGCATTCGCCATTTCGGGGTAATCTGCCCAGCAAGGTTGATGTCGAACCCCCTGCTGGTATAGCCCTTGCCTGTGCCGTATTCCCAATCGCCTTGGAAGCACCACGGTTCGTTGCCGTTTTCCCCACCGTATTTCCATTCGTAACAGCGCGAGCCTGTAGGTTCGAGTGTGGGGTAATTTTTCTGGGTCATGGTGAAGTAAGACAGGGCAAAATTCAGCTTGTCGTTCCACAAGCCGCCTTTGATGCCGACTTCTTTGGAATTGCCGGTAATCGGCGGCAGCCATCCGCCGCCCTCGCCATAGGCCGGCCTGTTCCTTAAGACATTGTTAGTTTTCAGGATGCCAGTATAGCTGGCGTAGGCATTGATGGTCGGCGTCAGTTCTACAATCACGCCGCCGTACGGGACGAATTTGCGCACTGTATCGTGATACATACTGCTTTTATTGTGATCGGGAGCGTACCCTTCGTCGGGCATTTCGACCGTATCGTCCGTTATCACGTTGTTTTTGTTTTTGTAAAACGACCATTTCCCGCCCCCTTTGTCCCGCCATGTCAGCCAACGCCCGCCTATCACTGCCGTCAGCCACCTGACCGGTTTGAGCTTCAGGGCAAAATAGGGACCATATTGCTCCGAAGCCAAATGATCGCGGGAAATCAACCCGTCCGGTCCCAATTTTTTCTCCCAAGCCCGGTTGTACCCCAACATGGGATAGCTGCCGTTATTCCAGTAATCAAGCGGAATCGCCTGCCATAAATAGAAATTACGGTCTATCGGTTCTCCCGTCATGGCCGCAATACCTGTCGGTTTGGCATCATCAACATTCAATTCGCCGCTACTGCTGAAATTATAATCGTCCCTCGTCTGGGTATGGCGGATGCCGCTAAAACCGACAATAAACTGCTGGTCCTGGTCAAAAAGTTTGAAACGGCTGTCCAGATGGATATCGAACGCCTTGTCGTCGTATTTGTCGCGTTCGCGGCCGAAATCATAAGTTGCTGCGTTAAATTGCGGCGCGTAGCCGTTTACCCCCATATCGCCGTAACGCAGATCGCTTTTGGTGCGGCTGCGGGTATAGGCAGTTTGCAGCTTGATATGGTCGTTGAAATGATGTTTGTATTCGGCAAACATATTGTCGCTGGTGGCTTTGTTAAACGCCCATTCCGCCCCGTTGTTGAAGCTCGGCGGAACGTCGCGGGCATCTATCCAATGCGTCGGGGAATCCCCCAATTCGAAATCATAATCCTGGGTAACCTTTGAATAACGCATCAACCCCTTGGTCGGCGCACCGGTGATGTTACGGTGCTGACGGCTGAAGCCAAACGTAAAGCCGTCTTTGTCAGTTGGCGTCCAATCGAATACAGTGTAGAAGGCATGGGATTTGCGTTTGATTCTGTCCATAAAGCTGTCGCCGTCCTCCCATGTTCCGACGACGCGGCCACGCAGGGTTTGGGATTTGTTCAACGCGCCGCCGTAATCGAATTCGACACGTTTGTTGTTCCAAGAACCGTATTTCAGGTTCAATTCCCCCGATTTTTTCGCCATCGGGCGTTTGCGCACAAAATTGACGCTGGCCGCCGGATCACCCACTCCGGTGCTCAGCCCGTTCGAACCACGGATGATTTCCACCCTGTCGTAAAGATAGCTGTCCTGTGCGGCAATAAAGCGCGGTCCGCCAAGCAGGTATTTATTGGCCAGCACACCGTCAAGCTGGTAATTGTCGACGGGAAAGCCGCGCGAATAATACTGGGCTTCGCCCATGCCAGTAACGGAGTCCTGCAAGACGGTAATACCCGGCGTTTCTTCCAGCACCTGATCAAGATTCTGCAAATTCTGATCCTGCATCTGCTGCTGGGTGAAAACGGTTACACTTTGCGGGGTTTCTTTGAGTTTCAAGTCAAGTTTGGTGGCCGAGGTGCTGCCTTTGACGGTGTAGTTGCCATTACTCTGGGCGGGTGTATTTCTTGCCCCCTTTACGGTAATTTCGTTCAGATTGACTTTATCGGGTACAGTTTGAGCATATGCGGATGAAAATGCAAAAGCGATGACGATACTCAAACAGTTAGGCTGCCACAGGCTGTTCATAACTGCTCCTTAATGGGAAATGAATTCAGATATGAATAAGGTCGTCTGAAAAAGTAAGAAAGGAAGATGTTGATATGATTGATTTGTTTTTGAGAATGATTATATATTGAATAAAAATTAAAGATAACACTGCAAAGTATAGAATATCCGACAATTTATGTAGCTTATGCGACAATCTGTACGATATAGTGGATTAACTTTAAACCACTATAATCCACTATAACGCTGGAAACAAACGCCTAACGAAATTTGCAGATTATGGCAAACCAAGTAAAAAGGTCGTCTGAAAACCTGTTTCCAAGTTTTCAGACGACCTTTCAGCTTTTCAGTCAAAACGACTAAGCGTTGTTACGCCAAGCCTTTTGCTTTCAACACTTCCAGCATGGTGCTGCCCAATTCGGCAGGGCTGCGGGTGTAGGCGATGCCGGCTTTTTCAAAAGCGGCGAATTTTTCTTCCGCAGTACCTTTGCCGCCGGAGATAATCGCACCGGCGTGGCCCATGCGTTTGCCTTTAGGAGCGGTAACACCTGCGATGTAGCCGACGACGGGTTTGGTTACGTTGGATTGGATGTATTCGGCTGCTTCTTCTTCCGCAGTACCGCCAATTTCACCGATCATGATGATGGCGTCGGTATCGGGGTCTTCTTGGAAGAGTTTCAGCGCGTCAATTTGGTTCATGCCTGGAATCGGGTCGCCGCCGATACCGATACAGGTTGATTGACCCAAGCCCAGTTTGGTGGTTTGTGCCACGGCTTCGTAAGTCAATGTACCGGAACGGGAAATGATGCCGATGCGGCCAGGAGTGTGAATGTGGCCCGGCATAATACCGATTTTGCACTCACCCGGAGTAATCACGCCCGGGCAGTTAGGGCCGACCAAACGTGTGCCGTTGCCGTTGGTTTCCAAGTAGCGTTTGGCTTTGAGCATGTCCAGAGTCGGTACGCCTTCGGTAATCACAACCACCAAGCCTACGCCGGAATCAACGGCTTCAACGATAGAATCCAACACAAACGGAGCGGGAACGTAAATCACGGATGCGTCTGCGCCGGTTTCTTTAACGGCTTCTTTCATGGTGTTGAACACGGGCAGGTTCAGGTGGGTTTGACCGCCTTTGCCCGGGGTTACGCCGCCGACGACTTTAGTGCCGTAAGCCAGAGCTTGTTCGGAGTGGAAAGTACCGTTTTTACCGGTGAAACCTTGAACCAATACTTTGGTGTCTTTATTAATCAATACGCTCATTCTTTTCTCCTTAGGCGTTTACGGCTGCGACAATTTTTTCGGCTGCGTCATTCAGGCCGTCGGCGGAAGTCAGTTTCAGACCTGATTCGTTCAGGATTTTCGCGCCGAGTTCGGCGTTGTTGCCTTCCAGACGGACAACGACAGGCACGTCAACGTTGATTTCTTTAACGGCTGCCACGATGGCTTCCGCGATCATGTCGCAACGGACGATACCACCGAAGATGTTGATCAATACGCCTTTGACGGACTTGTCTTCGAGAATCAGTTTGAACGCTTCAACCACGCGCTCTTTGGTTGCGCCGCCGCCTACGTCGAGGAAGTTGGCAGGTTGGCCGCCTTTGAGTTTGATGATGTCCATTGTTGCCATCGCCAAACCGGCACCGTTCACCATACAGCCGATGTTGCCTTCCAACGCAACATAGTTCAGGTCGAATTCGGATGCTTTCAGCTCGCGTTCGTTTTCTTGGGATTTGTCGCGCAATTCGGCGATTTTCGGCAGGCGGTAGAGCGCGTTGCTGTCGATACCGATTTTGCCGTCCACGCAGGCCAGCGCGCCGTTTTCGCGGACTGCCAGCGGGTTCACTTCAAACAGGGCGAAGTCGTTTTCGACAAACGCTTTGTACGCGCCGGTCATCAGTTTGACGAACTCGTTGATTTGTTTGTCTTTCAAGCCCAGTTGGAACGCAACTTCGCGCGCTTGGCAAGGTTGCAGGCCAACCAGCGGATCAACGGTTACTTTGAAGATTTTTTCAGGAGTTTCGGCGGCAACTTTTTCGATTTCCACACCGCCTTCGGTCGAAGCCATGAATGTGATGCGACGGGTAGAACGGTCGACCACCGCGCCCAAATACAGCTCGGTTTGCACCGGATACATGTCTTCGCAAACCAAAACGCTGTTGACCGGCTGACCGTTGGCATCGGTTTGATAAGTAACCAGATTGGTGCCAATCAGGCTTTCTGCCACTTCTTTGGCTTCTTCACGGCTTTTGACGACTTTTACGCCGCCCGCTTTACCGCGTCCGCCTGCGTGGACTTGGGCTTTGACGACGGCAAATTTGCCGCCCAGTTTGTCGTAAGCGGCTGCGGCTTCTTCGCCGTTGTGCGCCAAAATACCGCCTTGCACGGGCAAGCCGTAGCTTGCCAGCAGTTCTTTAGCCTGATACTCGTGTAGATTCATGGATTTCTCCTTTAGATTAGTGGAATGCCCTGAGACTGCCTCCAAATGGCAACCCCGTGCGTTTCAGACGACCTTTCGGCGGTCGGAAAATCGTCGTTTCACTTGCTGAACGGCAACCACATCCGCGCAAGCAGATACATGATTGCGCCACCGCCCCCGAGGATAAAAAAGACGATGCCTTTTTTACGCGAATTCGGGCAGAGCAGGTAAACGGCAAGGCTGAAACTGATAAACAACAATGCCACGCGCCAAACCAATTCTTTGTCTTTGAAACGGTTGAGCGTATAAGTTTCGGTCATCATCACATACATCTGCCACAATGCGGCCATACACATGCTGATGATGCCCATCGGTATAAACAGGATACCGATTACTTCTTTATTCATAATCAAATGCTGTCTGTGAATGTGTCACCGATTATATATAGTGGTTCAAGTTTAAACCAGTACTGCGTTGCCTCGCCTTACCGTACTGTCGTACTGTCTGCGGCTTCGTCGCCTTCTCCTGAATTTAAACTTAACCCGCTATCGCAGCAGATTCAAATAGAAAATACTTAAATCGTCATTCCGACAAGGAAACAATGGCAACTGATATGACCTATTTTCTCTCTATACCTATCGGAACATTGCTTCCGAACATTCATCTTTCCGAAAAGGTCGTCTGAAAAAGTTTCAGACGACCTTTTATGCTTTACTTGACCTCATCAGCCGTGCAAAGCGCGTTTGTCGGCGGCCAGTGCGGCTTCGTGAACCACTTCGGACAAGGTCGGGTGGGCATGGATGATGCGTGCGATATCTTCGCTGCTGGCGAAGAATTCGAGCGCAGTAACGCCTTCAGTGACCAATTCGCTGACAACCGGGCCGATCATGTGTACGCCCAAGATGCGGTCGGTTT
>CAUSKT010000019.1:0-32516 GCA_963532335.1 uncultured Neisseria sp.
AATCGATTACCGAACTCTACGTCCAAGAAGGCAAAAACGATGCCCGCACGCGCGATGTGTTGGAGAAAGCGGCAAACGAAAACGTGCGCGTACACTTCGCCGACGCTGACCGCCTCAACGCCATCAGCAAAAGCGCGCGGCATCAGGGCGTGGTCGGGTTTATCGACGCTTCCAAAAACCACGTCCACCTCGAAGACGTATTGGAAAACCTGAGCGAACCGCCGCTATTGCTGATACTCGACGGCATCACCGACCCGCACAACCTCGGCGCGTGCCTGCGTACCGCCGACGCAATGGGCGTACACGCCGTCATCGCGCCGAAAGACAAAAGCGCGGGACTGAACGCCACCGTCAGCAAAGTCGCCTGCGGCGCGGCGGAAACCGTCCCCTACATCACCGTAACCAACCTCGCCCGCACCCTGCGCGAACTGAAAGAATACGGCATCTGGATCATCGGCACCGACATGGGCGGCGATTCCGACCTCTACCATTGCGACCTGCCCGACAGCGCGGCATGGGTGATGGGCAACGAAGGCGAAGGCATGCGCCGCCTGACGCGCGAACATTGCGACATGCTGGTGTCGATACCCATGTTCGGCACGGTCGAAAGCATGAACGTCTCCGTCAGCGCGGGCATGGTGTTGAGCGAAACGCGCCGGCAAAGGGTGTTGAAGGCAGAAAAATAGGACTTAGGTTTGTGAATAAAAAACGTCGTCTGAAAACCGGCAATTGGGTTTTCAGACGACGTTTTTTATAGGCAGATTAGCACCGTCATTCCCGCGCAGGTGGGAATCCATCGTAAGACCTAAGAAACCTTTATTTGAAAAACAGTTTCCGAATTTCAAAAATGGATTCCTGCCTGCGCGGGAACGACGACAACCGGTAAATTGCGTATCGAAAATAAAGTAACTAGGTATTTTGTATTTGAATTTAGACTATTGACAGATTAACTTCGTCCTATCCCTATATAGCAAACGTCGTCTGAAAACCAAATTTCCAGTTTTCAGACGACGTTTTACTTAGAGGCGATTCTATTTATCCGACCATTTCATCGACTTTGCGTTGATAGCTTTTCAACAGCTCCGCCGAGCGGGCAAAGCGTTCGGCTTCGTCGTCTGAAAGTTGCAGGTCGATGATGCGGACCGCGCCTTGGCGGTTGACGACGGTCGGTACGCCGATATACACACCGTTTTGTCCGAACTCGCCTTCAAGCAGGGTGGAAACGGGCAACACGACGCCTTGATTGTGCAGGATGGCGTTGGAGATACGGCTCAAACCCATGCCGATGCCGTGGCTGGTCGAACCTTTGGCGGCAATGACTTCGTAGGCGGCATTGCGCACGGTGTTATAAATTTTGTCCATACGCGCCTGCCCGTCTTCTGATTGTTCCAACATCTTCTGAACTGACATACCCGCGATGTTGGCGGTGCTCCAAAGCGCGATGATGCTGTCGCCGTGTTCGCCGATCATCATGGCATCGACGCTCCAAGGCGCGACGTCGAATTCGTTACCGAGACAAACGCGGAAACGGGCGGAATCAAGGATGGTACCCGAGCCGATAACGCGCTCTTTGGGCAGGCCTGAAAAGCGCAGGACGGCATAAGACAGTACGTCCACGGGATTGGAGGCAACCAAGAAGATGCCGTCAAAGCCCGAAGCCATGACTTTCGAAACGATGTCGCGGAAGATGCGCAGGTTTTTGTCGATTAAGTCCAAACGGGTTTCGCCGGGAGCCTGCGCCGCGCCGGCGCAAATACACACGATGTCCGCATCCGAACAATCATCGTAATCGCCGACGTAAATACGCGCAGGCGAGGCGGCATAAGGCATTCCGTGGCGGAAGTCGCGCGCTTCGCCTTCCGCGCGCGTGCGGTTGATGTCGATTAAAACCATGTCGTCGCACAAGGCCTGGTTGAGCATGGAATAGGCATAGCTGACCCCAACCGCGCCCAAGCCCACAACGACCACTTTGTTACCAACTTTTTTCATGTTTGTTCCTGTTTGTTTGTGAATAGGAATTATTAATAACACTTGGACAGGGTGGCGTCAAATTTCAGACGACCGAGGTTTTGAAATGCTCAAAAAATGGGTGGAGAACGGCGTGCAAAACGACACTTGCCAAACCGTGCAAAACGACCTCATCCAAAACGGGCGCAGCGTTTGTTGATAAAAAGCAGGCGTGATGTTGGAAATGAACCGGTATATGACGCAAATGGACTTGATTGGGTAAGGCAGACAGCACAATCCCAAATTGTCGGCGTGGAAAGTATTGCTGAAAACTTTGTGGGAGAACGGCAAAGCCGGGTCAAGCACAGACGGGGCTTGATGGGCAAACGGTTGAATATTGGCAAAAGAGATTGATTAAAACGGTCTCTTAGGATAAGAGGTCGTCTGAAACTCAACTTTCAGACGACCTTTTGATTTTAATTTTTTAGCAAAGCCAAAGAATACTTCATCATTTCCTATTGGGAAATTATATTGTTCGTAAATTGAGATTTATTGCTTAATCATTTATCCGTACAATCCGCCTCATCAAATATTTTAAGGAGGCAATGATGAAAAAAATGCCTGTATTGTTTGTCGGCCATGGCAGTCCGATGAATGCGTTGGATAAGGAAAATCCGTTCAACCAAAATCTCAGCCTGATTACGCAAAAGTTTGCCAAACCCAAAGCGATTTTGATGATTTCGGCGCATTGGTACAGCAGCCGTTTGCAGGTTACATCGGGCGAACATCCTGAAATGATTTACGATTTTTACGGATTTCCTGAAGAACTCAGCCAAGTGCAGTATCCGGCGCCCGGTTCGCCTGAATTGGCGGAGCAAGTTCGGTCGTTATTACAATCGGAAAATGTGGAGCTGAATCCGACACGCGGTTTTGATCACGGTGCGTGGGCGGTGTTGAAATTTCTGTATCCCGATGCCGATATTCCTGTGGTACAACTCAGCCTGAACCGTTCGCAATCTGCGGAATGGCATTTCAATTTGGCGAAAAAATTATCCGCCTTGCGCGAACAGGGTGTGTTGATTATCGGCAGCGGCAATATTATTCATAATTTGAGCGTGATGAGTAGGGCGCATATCAATCAAATCGGCGCGGGTTATGATTGGGCGTTTGCGTTCCGCGAAGCGGTCAATCAGGCGATTGTCGAAAGGGATGACGATACTTTGATTCATTACGAACAGCTGGGCGAAAAGGCGATGCTCTCTGTGCCGACGCCGGATCACTATCTGCCTTTTCTTTGCATCATGGCATTGCGCGAGCCGGATGATGCCATTACGTTTTTCAACGATAACCTTGTCGCCGGTTCGCTCAGTATGACTTCGCTTTTAGTGGGGTAAAAGAAAAAATATGGCAACGCTATTTCGGTCAGGTTATGATTCAATACAGCATATTTGATTGAAAATGCTAGGTTTATTGACGCTGGCTGTTTTTTGTTTTTCAGTCAAAGAAACCAGTGCATCAGTTGGTTAAAAGGTCGTCTGAAAACCTGATTGGGCATTTTCAGACGACCTTTGCTTTGCCGGTAAAGGTTCGGGCTGCTTACGGACGGTTGGCTGCGATATGGTAGCGCGTTTCAAATGCGGCTTCTTCTCCTGCGTCCAGTTTGATTAACCCTAAGCCGTTGTTGAAACAGTCGGGTGCGCCGCTGAGGTTTTCGATGGCGATGGTGTCGCGGGTCGATGGGGTGAAGATTTGCAGGTAGGGATAGGATGCGTCGGGGTAAATGCTCAGGGTCAGTCCGTTGCCTGAAAGCGTGCAGGCGGCGGGTTTGCTGCGTGCCAAGATAAAGCTGTTGTCCAATTCGATGCCTGCCAGGTTTGAGGTCGTCTGAAAACGGGTGTCGTCAATTATGCTGCCGTCGGGAACCAAATCGGCATCGAAGCCCAAGCGTTTGCTGCTGTCGATTTCCAGCGACCAATCGTCGGTTTTGCCGCCGAGTGTGAAATAGGGGTGCCAGCCGTCTGCGAGCGGCATGGCGGTCGTACCTTGGTTGCGGACGGTAGAGCGGATGCTTAAACCGTCTGCGCTGAGGCGGTAGCGGACGGTCAGGCTGAAGGGGAAGGGGTAGCCGCTGTCGTCTTGTGCGTAATCTGCACGGATTTCGACTTCGGCGGATTGGCTGTCGGCATGGCTGTTGACGAGGGCGAACTCGCGGTCATACATCAAACCGTGTGCCGCGTGTTCGGCGAGTTTGAATTTGCCGCACTGATACGCTTTGCCGTCAAAGCTGTATTTGCCGTGGCGTAGGCGGCAGGCGTACGGGCTGAGCTTGCCGCTGCGGAACCATTCGGTCAGGCTCTCGCGGGCGTGTTGCGGGGTGTCGTAGGCTTTGACGATGTTGAACCATGTGCCGTCGGGGCGGCGGATTTCGTAGCGGTTGAGCAGCCCGCCGTAAAGATAAATTTCCGCACGCAAATCGGCTGAGGCGATCAGCAGGCGGTCGTTGTCGGTTTTGAGTGTGAACATGAAGCGGCTCCTGATGGTGGTTGAGACAGGGTGTATAAAAGGTCGTCTGAAAAGTTTTCAGACGACCTTTTGAGATTTTACTCTTTAACTAAAGGACCTGATGTTCCTCCGTGTCCGGCGGCGGTACGTACCAGTTGGAGAAATTCGGATTTTAGACCGAACGGGTCATCGCCTTGGACTTTTTGTGTCATGTTTTCGATGTCTCTCCAACTGAGTTTGCCGTTGTATTCTCCGCCGCGCAAGGCTTGGGCATAGGAAGCGGCGGCAAGGGCGAGCAGGGTGTCTTTGTCGGCTTGGTCAAGCGGTTTGCTGCCGACGGGGACGGCTTGCTGCATCAATTGGCTGTCTTTTTGTCCAGGCAGTTTGTAGCGCACTTTGACAAAGGCGTATTCGTTTTTGCTGCCTTTAGCGGCTGGGGCTTTTTGATAGCGCGATTCTTCAAGCCAGCCTTGTTTGCCCTGCGGGATGATTTCATAGAGGGCGGTCACGCTGTGGCCTGCGCCGATGTCGCCCGCATCTACTCTGTCGTTGTTGAAGTCTTCATTACGCAGGGTGCGGTTGGTATAGCCGACCAAGCGGTATTCTTTGACGGTGGCGGGGTTGAATTCGACTTGGATTTTGACATCCTGCGCTACGGTGGCGAGTGTGGAGGTCAGCTGCTGTTGCAGGACTTTTTTCGCTTCTTTTTCGTTGTCGATGTAGCTGTAATTGCCGTCGCCCGCATCGGCGATTTGTTCCATCATGTCTTCGTTGTAGTTGCCCATGCCGAAGCCCAGGGTGCTGAGTGAAACGCCGCTTTTACGTTTTTCGGCAACCATGGATTTGAGGGTTTCGGTGTCGGATACGCCGACGTTAAAGTCGCCATCAGTCGCCAGTAGGATGCGGTTGATGCCGTTGGGTACGAAGGCTTTTTGCGCTTGCTCATAAGCCATTTGCAGTGCGGATTCGCCGTCTGTCGCGCCGCCTGCACGCAGTTTGTCGATGGCGTTCAGGATTGTTTCTTTATCTGCACCTGAGGTGGGTGGAAGCACTAGATCCTCGCCTGACGCATAGGTAATCAGGGTCACTTTGTCTTGCGGGCGCAGTTGTCGGGTCAGGATGCGTAGGGTTTCTTGAACCAGCGGCAGTTTGTTTTCCTCCCCCATACTGCCGGATACATCCACAAGGAAAACGAGGTTGGCAGGCGGCAGGTCTTTTTTCGCGGTGTCTTGAGCCTGTATGCCGATTTTGATGAGTTTGGCTTCCGGTTGCCATGGAGAATCAATGGTTTCAGTGTGAACGGCAAATGGACGGTTGTCAGTAGGCAGTGGATAGTTGTAGGGGAAATAATTGACGATTTCCTCAATCCGTACAGCGTCTTTGGGCGGCTGTTCGCCATTGGTCAGGAATCGGCGGACGTTGGCGTAGCTTCCGGTATCGACATCGATGCTGAATGTGGATACAGGCTCTTGGGCAACGGATTTGACCGGTTGGTCGGGTTGGTCTTGGTAGCGTTCGGTGTTTTCTGCAAGAGGCAGATTTTCTTCAGCAACGGCGGCAGTAGACAGTGCTGCGTTGGGTGGGCTCTGAAGGCTGTCAGGTGAAGAACTTGAGTGTTCGTGTGAACCGGAACACGCTGCCAACGCTGCTAAAGTGAGTATGGAAACGGTTTTTAGAAAAAAACGCGGCATGATTTAAGCTCCATAGAAATATCACATGCTGATTGTTAAAAGTATTGATAGCAGTGTATTGGCTGATTCAACGATAACGCAGGGTCACTTTTTATTTGGATTTTATAGTGGATTAACTTTAAACCAGTACGGTGTTGCCTCGCCTTGCCGTACTATCTGTACTGTCTGCGGCTTCGTCGCATTGTCCTGATTTAAATTTAATCCACTATAATGTGTGAATAGTGGGTTAAGTTTAAATCAGGACAAGGCGGAGCAATGCGGTACTGGTCTAAACTTAACCCACTATGTTTATGACTTGGGCAAGATTTTGTCGGGCTGAGACGATTTTGTAAAGGTCTCAGCCCCGATTTATCTTACATTAACTTTTCTTCCGGCGGCGTTCGCCCGGCAGCAGCATGTCCGCCCATTTGATGATGTTGGCGACTTCGGCGGGGTTGAGTTCGTAGAACTGTCCGCGTTTGAGGCGGTTGGGCAGGCCGATGGGGCCGAAGCCGACGCGCACGAGGCGGCTGACGGTAAGGCCTTGGCTTTCGAATATGCGGCGCACTTCGCGGTTGCGGCCTTCTTTAATCACGACGTTGTACCATTTGTTTGCGCCTTCGCCGCCTTGTTCGTAGATGCGTTCGACTTTTGCCAAGCCGTCTTCGAGCATCACGCCTTCTTCGGTGAGGCTGCGCATTTGTTCGGTAGTCAGCCCGCCCAGTACGCGTACGGCGTATTCGCGTTCGACTTCGAAGCTGGGGTGGGCGAAACGTTGGACGAGTTCGCCGGAGGTGGTCAGGATGAGCAGGCCGCTGGTGTTGATGTCCAAGCGTCCGATGGCGACCCAGCGGCTGCTGGCGGCCTGCGGCAGGCGGTCGAAGATGCTGACGCGGCCTTGCGGGTCGTCGCGGGAAACGATTTCGCCTTCTTGTTTGTAATACAGGATGATGCGCGGCAGGCGGTCGGCCCATTTGAGTTTGATGATGCTGCCTTTGACGGTAACGTGGTCGTCGGGGGTGACTTTGTCGCCCAGTTGCGCGGTTTTGCCGTTGACCGTTACCCAGCCGTTGTTGATCCACTCTTCCATTTCGCGGCGCGAGCCGACGCCGGACGCGGCAAGCACTTTTTGCAGGCGTTCGGGTTCCATGCGCGACAGGTCGCTGCGGCGCTCTTTCAAATCGCGCGCGCGTTCCATGATTTTTTGGTTGGGATTGCGGACGACGAGTTTTCTGGCTTTGGCGGCACGCTGTTTGGGGGCGTTTTGCGGCTTGAGGTCGTCTGAAACTTTTTGTCTGTAAGGTTTGGAAGCGGCTTTCCGCGTTTCGTCTTTGGGACGGGATTTGCTTTTGAAAGGTTTGGCGGTTTTCTTGGCAGACGGGGCTGCGCCGTCGCGCCATTGGCGTTTGCTGGTGGGTTGCTTGGACATGGGGTTCTCCTAACGCGTTTGATGGCAGCGGGTTGAATTTGAAGTAGGACAAGGCAAGTCAAATTCAACCCGCTGCGGAAAACGGTTCTTCTGCGGCGGTGGCGGCAGGAATAAGTTACGGATAAAAGGCCGCCTGAAAACGAATGAAACGAGTTTTGTTAAAACGTTTTTATATTTCAGACGACCTTTTGCGGGAGTCGGGATTTTACCCTATCGGCTTGAAGCTGTGGAAAGTTTAAGGCGACAGCCGTTCGCGTATCCAGTTGCCGTCAACCAAGCGGTATTGGATGCGATCGTGCAGGCGGCTGGGGCGGCCCTGCCAGAATTCGATGCGGTCGGGAATGACGAGATAGCCGCCCCAATGCGGCGGACGCGGGACGTGCAGCGGGTGTTTCGCGCCCACTGCCGCCGCTTTGGCAACCAACATCGCTTTGCTCGACAACACTTCGCTTTGCGCGCTTGCCCATGCGCCGATGCGGCTGGTGTAGGGGCGGCTGTCGAAATATTCATCCGAAGCGGCGGCATCCAGTTTTTCAATGCGCCCTTCAACGCGCACCTGCCGCTCCAGCTCTGGCCAGAAAAACGTCATGGCGGCAAACGGATGCGCGGCAAACGAGCGTCCTTTGCGGCTTAAGTAATTGCTGAAAAACACGAATCCCTGCGGATTGACTTCTTTCAGCAGCACCACACGGCTGTTCGGCCTGCCGTCTTCGCCCACCGAGGCAACGTTGACGGCGGTCGGCTCGTTGACTTGCGAATGAATCGCCTCGTTCAGCCATTGCTCGAACTGGACAATCGGGTCGGCACGGCATTCCGATTCCGACAGTTCGCGCTTGCTGTAATCTTCGCGGATATTGTGCAAATCCATTTTTATCCTCCGTTTTCCGATATCGGGCCAGCGGGAAATGCGCCCCGACCCATCATACCCCCATTGTTCAGACGGCCTCAAGCGCTGCTGTTATAATGCGCTTTTTTATTGATACAAACGAAAAACCATGCAAACCGAAGTCGAACTGAAAATCCTTAATCCGAAAATGGCGGACAAACTGCCCGCCTACGCCACGCCGGGTTCCGCCGGACTCGACCTGCGCGCCTGTTTGGACGAAGCCGTGACCCTGCAACCGGGCGACACCTACCTTGTTCCGACCGGCCTGGCGGTTCACCTTGCCAATCCCGACTACGCCGCCGTTTTGCTGCCGCGTTCCGGTCTGGGACACAAACACGGCATCGTCTTGGGCAACTTGGTCGGACTGATCGATTCGGACTATCAGGGCGAACTTAAAGTCTCCGTATGGAACAGGGGCAAAGAAGCGTTCACCATCGAGCCGATGGAACGCATCGCGCAAATGGTCATCGTTCCCGTCGTCCAAGCCTCGTTTAAAGTCGTGGACGAATTTGCCGCCAGCGAACGCGGCGAAGGCGGTTTCGGCAGCACGGGCAAGGCCTAAACCGCCTGTTCAAACACAAAGGTCGTCTGAATTTGAACAGAGCACCCGAATAGGCTCTTATTGAATGCCTAAGATTTAGGGGCAGTTCAGGATTCAGACGACCTTTTCTTTTTCCTCGTTCCAAAAATCATAAAAGTTAAACCATTGCAGCGGATTTTGCGCGCATTCTTGCGCCAAAATATCGGCGAAGCCCTGCATGGCGGCGGTAACGGCGGCTTCGCGGTTGCCGCGTTTCCAGTCGGAAGTATCGGTGAAGCGGCGCAGTTTCAAATGGTAGCGGCCGTTTTGCTTGACGCAAAACAGCGTGTTTACCTGCGTTTTCAAGAGTGCGGCCAAAAGCCATGCGCCTTGCGGCATGGGGGCGGTATGGCCTAGGAAATGGATGTCGGCGGTTTTCTCGCCGCGCACGGGTACGCGGTCGGCGGCAATGGCTATCCATTCGCCGTCTTCGATGCGGCGGTTCAGCTCCATCATCAGGGTGGGATCCAAATCCGTGACCTGAATCAGGCGGATGTGTTCCGCGCCCGCTTTTTGCAAGGCTTCGTTGAACGCCTGCGCGTGTTTGCTGTGTACCAATACATTGAGCCTGAAGCCTTTATGGTGCGACACCAGCGCGCGGCAGACTTCGGTGTTGCCCAAGTGCGAGCAGGCGAAAATCTGCCCGCGTACCGAATCGCTCACTTGCGCATAAACGCCGTCAGGGTCTTCCAGTACCAAATCTTCATAACGGATTTTGCGCTGCCACACGGCAAAACGGTCGCATATTGCCTCGCCGAACGCGATAAATTGTTTGAATACGCCGTGTTTCGGCAAAACGGTATCGGGAAAGGCCGTCTGAAGACGGGTTTGATACCGCAGGATATGGCGGCGCGGTTTGGGCGCGGTGGCGTAGAAATACAGTACCACAAACCAGATGCACGGCCTCATCAGGAAGGCAGGCAGATAGCGCACCATCAGCGTGGTCAGGGCGAGAAACAGGCGGCTGCCGCGTTCGGGCTGCGCCGCCCAGTGGTTTTGCGTGTTGTCGGTCATGGTTTCAGACGGCCTTTCCGAATAAAGCGCCCAAACGACGCCGCAACATCCCTAAAAACAGCCGCGTGTGCATTTTGCTGATGCGCACGTTGTCGGCGAAGGCGTTGAAGTGGGACACGCCGTCGGCGGCGTATTGCACGGGCGTTTTAATCCAAACCGGCTTGACGCCGCGCCAGTACAGGCGGATGAGGATTTCCGTGTCGAAATCCATGCGGTCGCCTACGGTTTCTTCGCGGACGACCGAAAGCGCAGGGGCGAGCGGGTAGAGGCGGAAGCCGCACATTCCGTCTTTGATGTCGCAAGACCAAGTGTGCAGCATGTTCCAGAAATCGGTAATTTTGCGCCCGTACAGCCGCGCTTTGGGCGCGTCGCCGCCGTATTGCGGCCAGCCGCAGACGACGGCTTCGGGGTTTTGTTCCGCCGCCGCCAAGAGTTTGGGCGTGTCGTCCAGATGGTGCTGCCCGTCGGCATCGACCTGTAAAACATGGCTGTAACCGTTTTCTTCGGCGTATTTCAAACCGGTTTTGACCGCAGCTCCTTTGCCGCCGTTGATGGGACGGTAAAGGACGCGGATGCCGTCTGAAACCAATGCCTGCAATACGGGTTTGCATTCTTCGCGCGAACCGTCGTCCACAATCAATACGTCCAAACCGAAGCCGTGCATGGCCTGTGCGACGCGGGCGATGGCGGCGGGGTGGTTGTAGTGGGGGATTAACACTAGGGTTTTCATGGGGATACCGTTTTTCAGACGACCTTTTCGCAACGCAAGATGCTGTGTCCGCGTCCGATGCCGTCTGAAATTTCCGCCACTTTCAATCCGGCGTTTTCAACGCAGCGTATCAGGTCTTCGGAATGGAAGATTTTGCTGTTGCCGTTGGCCATGGCGGTGAAGTACAGGCTGGTCATGGTCAGGCAGTAGGAGGCGGTTTCGTATTGCTGCCTGTCCCAACAGGGTTCCATGATGTAGAGGCTGGTGTGGCTGCCCATGGAAGCGGCAGCACGGCGCAGGATGCAGGTGACTTGTTCTTCGCTGAAACAGTCTAAAAACTGGCTCATCCAAATCGCGTCGAAACCCGTCGGGAAGGGGACTTCGGGGTCGAGCAGGTTGGCGGGGTGGGCATGGATGCGTTCCGCACCGGTTTTGCCTTTGGTCGCTTCGCGCATCAGGGCGATTTGTTGCGGCAAATCCATGATGGTGACTTCGACTTCGGCGTTGTAGGCGACGCATTGTTCCGCCCAGCGGCCAGTGTTGCCGCCGACGTCGAGCAGTTTTTTAACCGGTTTGGCGAACACGGTTTTCAAGGCTTCGGCAAAGGAATTGTCGGAATAATAGTGGTCGAAGGCAAACCATTTTTCCTGCGCGACGCTCGGCAGCGACGACAAGCCTTCGTAAATCGTCGGCCAGCTGCCGAAAACTTTCAGCCCTTCGGGTTTGCCCGTTTGCAGGGTTTTTTCCAAGTCGAACATGCCTTGGTAACAGATTTCCTGCGTGAAATCCATGTTCACGCGCGCCATTTTGTCTTTCAGTAAAAACCAGCCCGCTTTGCTGATGAAATAGCGGTTGTCGCGGGTATGTACCGTGCCGATGGAGAGCGAGGCTTCAAGCAGCACTTGCGCGGCGTAACCGCTGATTTGCGCTTTCTCGGCGATTTCGGCTTGAGTAAGGCCGTCTGAATGGTCGTTCAGCAAATCCAAAATGCCGAATTTCACCATCAGGCGGGATACTTGGAACACAATCGGCGCAAAGGCGATTTCCTGCGCCAAACGCTGCGCTTCGCCTGCGGACTGGTGTTCTTCGGAATAACGTTGTGCTAGTGCTGGAAAAAGTTGCATATTTTCTATCTTTTCATTTGATTATGGGTTGTTATTAGGTTTGAGCGGGATTGTCCCCGATTTGCAGGTTTTCCTCTTCCCGCAGAAGAGGGCGGAACCTAAAAAAGCATTTTCAGACGACCTCGAACACAATCCGCCCCGATGCGCACGGATTGTCACCGTTGCTGACTTTAAAACTCAATTTGTTTTTTGCCTCATCGTATTTCAGTTCCACCGACACTTCGTCATGCGGACGGACGAACTGCTGGTATTTCAAATTTTCCACGCGGACGACGCGCTGCCTGCCCCACGGATGACGCGCCGCCAGATCGCGTACCCATTGCAGCTCGACTACGCCGGGTACGAGCGGGAAAGTGGCGAAATGGCCGCCGAAATAGACCAAATCGAGCGGCACGCGGCCGATGAAGGCTTCGGCAGCAGTTTCTTCTTCAGACGATGCTTTTGACCAGACGGGCGATGTTTGGGCGACGGTAAAGGTCGTCTGAAAATCGGCGGCGGCGATTTTTGCCTGAGCGTTGCGCGGCAGGCTGTCGACGAAACGCCAGTAACGGGGCAGGGCGATGGTGTCCTGCGTGGCGGCAAGGTGGCGTTTGAGCGCGTCGGCAACGGCGGCTCTGCCTTGGTCGCGCAGGGCGGCGATACCGTCCGCGTTCAACGCCGCCCATATGGCGATGCGCTGATGTTGCGGATGGCGGCCGCAATGGGCGTCGGCAATCCACGGATGCCGTAAAAGTTCGTGTTCGATTTGAGTCAGCGACACGCGTTTGTCCTCGAATTTTATGATGCGGTCTTGGCGACCGAGCAGCAGGAAACCGTCGGGCTGCGGCTCGATTAAATCGGCGGTCTGGCGGCGTTCGGGCGACCACGGCGAAGATGCCCACAATGCGCCTTCTTCGTTCTGCCCGATTTTCAAGCCGGCAAACGGCTGCCATTCGCGGCTTTCCCGACGCGACGCAATCACGCCGGTTTCGGTGCTGCCGTACACTTCAAACGGGCGGACGGCAGCCTGTTGCAGCAAATCCGCCGTGGCTTCGGGCAGCGCGCCGCCCGCCGACACGATGCCCGCGATTTTATGGCCGATGCTCTGCCAGTTGCGGTTTTCACCCAAGCGGTTGAGTACCGCCGGACTGGCAATCCACACCACTTTTTCATGCGCCGCCGTGCTGGCGAGCAGGTTTTCCGGATAAACCGCCTGCCGCCGCTCCATAGGCCAGCCCATTGTCAGCGCCAGCGCGAAACGGAAAGTAAAGCCATAAAGGTGTTGCGGAATGACGCTGCCGATAACCGTTTCCCCGCCGCGCCCGAACGGCAGCGCGTCCGCCAACATCAAGGCTTCCGCCTGCATCTGCGCGGCGGTTTTCGCAATCACCTGCGCCTCGCCGCTGGAACCCGACGTTTTCAGCCACGCTTCGGCATGGTCGGGAATCAGATGGTCTTCAGGGGCGGGCGTCGGGTTTTCAGGCGATGCGTGTGCAAGCAAATCGGGCAGGTGCCATACGGGTGGGTTGGCTTGCACATCCAACTGCTGTCTGGATTCATCGCGTTGTTCGGTTTGGCTGCTCAACTTGCTTTGCAAATCTTCGGAATCCGTCAAAAACACATCCGCCGTCCGCCCCCAGTCCAAATTGTCCCGCGCCAGATTCGGCAGCAGCAACACCCGCCCGCCCGAATGCCACACCGCCAACACGGCGCAGGCAAACAGCGCGGCATCGTCAAACCACAACGCGGCAGTTTGCACGTTTGCCGTTTTCAGACGACCTGACAGCCGGAAAACCGCACGGTTGAAATCGACGCGCGTCCAATTCGGATGGGTGGCGATGAGGTCTTGTTGGGGTAGAGTGGGGGAGAGGATACTTATCAGAGGTAGCATAATAATCTCATCGTAATTTTGTATTGATTTTAAAGATTTCAACTACTTATTTTTTTCTTCAGTCTCGATGATTAAATCTTCGTTCGGAATCCCGATTCTTTTTTCCGACTCTCCTTCTTGAAAAGAAATAATAGTTGTTGTGCCAAAGCCTCTGAAAAGAATTTTGATATTGGTAAATGCAGTAAAATCATTAAGTTGATTTTCTTTTTTTAGTATAAGTGATTTGGGCAGAATGTTGGAATATGGTTTTTTAATATATATAGCTGAAGGTTTCTCTAACCTAATTTTAGCTAATCTCATGGATGAATCCAGTAAGAATCCAGACATTGAAAAATTCCCCATCAAGATAGGCAATATAATAATAAATACTGGAATAAACATATGTAATTTCTGTATATTTTGTTTGGATGAATTTTTTTGTAGAAGTGGATATTTAATTCCATCTGCTTTGTAATTTTTAATCAAAATGTTATTTTCTATATAACTGAATTGTCTCTGGGAATCGTTCCACATAGAGTAAAATATGCATTGAGCAATGGACATTAAAACAAGCGTTATAATTATATAAATGTCTTGGCTAACTTCGTAAGTTATTATGAGTGTAATTAAATAAATTATGGAGAAAAGTAATACAGGAGATTCAATTTTGGCCAGTTTGTAATATGATTTATACCCCTTTTTTCCTTTTTTTATTCGATGAATATTATAAATCTTAATTATTTTTTTAGTATAACTTCCAAAAAAATAATTAATTAACTGTGTCAATACTATTCCAAATGAAGTGCTCAATACGGCAAAAACGACATAATTTATAGTAATACAGGCTGAAACAAGAAGAAATAATAAGCCATCTCCTAGCGATAGATTAGATGGTATATGTCCAATTTTAATGAAATATAAAATAGAAGAAGTTCCTCCAATTAAAAGGCTTAACTTAAAAATAATAGATAAGGAATTAGCAATATAATCAAAATAAGCGGGAGAGTTTTTATTAGAGTTCATTTTGAAAGTACTTAGTATATGAATAATAAAAATCTATTTCTGATAACTACAAATTAAAAAATATTCAATCCTGCGTTTTTTTCTTTCCACTCAACCTGTAAACACGCTGCTTGTTTTCCCCTTCGGCTTCCAGCAACCCTTCGGATACCAAATCCGCAAGATATTTGCGTACGGTGGCAGGAGATTTGCCGGTCAGCATTTGAAGCTGACTGTTGGAAATATGGGCATGGGTTTGCAGGTGGTGGAGGATGAGGTCGTAGATTGCCTGTTTTTTACCGCTTGTTTTACCGCTGATTTTATCGCTTATTCCATCGGTGCGGTAGGTTTGCAGCGTTTCTAAAATCATGTCCAGCATAAATTCGATAAAGACGGTGGAGTTGTTGGCGCGGTCTGCTTCTGCAAGTACGCGGTAATAGCCGGGCTGGTTGCGGTAAACGATGGTTTCGACCGGCAGCCATGCAAACAGCGGATTCCAGCGGCTGAGCAGTACGCTTTGCCACAATCTGCCCATGCGCCCGTTGCCGTCTTCAAAAGGGTGGATGACTTCGATTTCATAATGGACGACCGTGCTTTTGACCAAAAGCGGGGTATCGTCGGTTTTTGCCCACCTGAACAATGCTTTCATCAGGTCGGGTATCAGTTCGGGACGCGCTCCCATGTGGAGCAGCAAACCGTCTGATGCGAAAACGCCGACATCTTTGCTGCGGAAGCGTCCCGACAGGCGAACCAAGCCTTTTGTCAGCAGTTTGTGCGCTTTGAGAAAATCGCGGACGGCATATGGGTTGTAGCCCATAATTTCTTCGTAAGCTTCGTAAGCGTTTTGTACTTCGTGGATTTCTTTCGGGTCGCCCAAAACGCGTTTGCCGTTAACCAAGTCGGTTACTTGCTCTACAGTCAATGAGTTGTTTTCAATTGCCAGAGAAGATTGGATCGAACGGATACGGTTTTCCTTACGCAGGTGCAGATTGCGTTCGTATTGCCATTGCAGGCTGCCTGCAAGCCGTGAGATTTCGACCATATTGTTCAAGATGTGGTTGGTCATTTGAAACGGCGGTTTCATCAGTTGGTATGTCCTATACTTTCAATACGGCTTTCCGATACACCCACTCTCCGGCGAACAAAAGCCCCATTAACACATACGACACGATGCCGGTATAAGCCGCCCACCAGTCGTAATATTGCAAGCCTGCCAGAATGGCGGCGGTTGCGCCGTTGAGGATGAAGAAGCCGCACCAGATTTGCGTAACGCGGCGGGTGTGGCGCACGCCTTCGGGGGGAAGGTCGGGGTGTTGCAGTCGGGCGAGGCGTTCGATGACGGTTTGTTTGGCAAACAGGCTGCCGCCGAAAACGGCAAGCATCAGCGCGTTGACGGCGACGGGATACCAATACATCGAGTCGGGTCGTCTGAAAACCAATACGGTGGCAAAAAAGGCGGCAAGGATAATCGCCGTAATGCGTTGGGCTGTGGTTTGCGGCATGGCGGCGCGTATCAGCCACAGAACGCACATGGCGGCGGCAAGCCAAAAAAATGCGCCGTTTTCCCTGCCGTAATACCATGAGAGCGGGTAGGCGATGCTGGCGAGGGTGAGCAGGAGTTTTCCTAATGTTTTCATGGTTGTTATTGATGTTCAGACGACCTTGCCGATTGACAAGGCCGTCTGAAAATATGCCGATTTAAATCAGAATCAGGAATCTTGTGCTTGTACTTTCAAAACCGCCTGAACCACGTCTTCTACGGTGCGCACGTTGCGGAAGTCTTCGGCTTGCAGTTTGCGGCCGGTTTCGCGTTTGATGTGGTCGATGAGGTCGATGGCGTCGATGCTGTCGATTTCCAAATCTTCGTAGAGGTTGGTCTCGGGTTTGATGCGCTCGGGTTCGATTTCAAACAGGTTGACCAGTGCATCGGTCAGAAGGGTGCGTACTTCTTGTTCGGTCATATCGCTTCTCCTTTTATGCCTGACGGCTTTTGACGAATTCTGCCAGTGTTTTGACGTTGGCGAAGTTTTCGCGCAGGTTGTCGTTTTCGCCGTCGAGCTGGAAGCCGAAGGTTTTTTGCACTGCCAAGCCGAGTTCCAGCGCGTCGACTGAATCCAGACCCAAGCCTTCGTCGCCGAAGAGCGGGTCTTCGCTGCCGATGTCGGCAGGGGTGATGTCTTCCAGTCCCAAGCTGTCGATGATCAATTCTTTGATTTGGTTTTCTAAGTTATTCATGTGGTTTTCCTTGTGAAATAGTCTTGAAGGTATTCGTTTAAACGCCTTGCGGCGATGGGTAAGGGTTTTTCCGCCAGCCATTCTTCGGGCAGGATGTCGTCGCCGACGGTGATTTCATAATGGATTTTGTGCGGCGGTATTTTGTACCAAGGCTGGCCTTTTTTGAAATTGGGCGGCGTCATTTTGATGCACACGGGGGTGATGACCGATGCGCTGCGCAAACCGAGCGATACCGCGCCACGGTGCATTTTAACCTGTCCGTCCCAGCCTGTGCGCGTGCCTTCGGGGAAAATCAGCATACTTTGCCCGCTTTTGAACACGGCGTCGATTTCTTCCAACATTTCCATGCTTTCGTCGTTGGGGATGTAGCCGGAAGCGATAATCTGGCTTTTCATGCTGGGGTTGTGCAACAGGTCTTTTTTAACCAGTACGTTCGGGTCGGGGAAGTGGCTGACCATCAAGACGACATCCAGCAACGAGGGATGGTTGGCGAGGACGAGCTGTCCCGGCCGGCCGAGTTTTTCCAAGCCGTTGAAACGGACGCTCAATACGCCCGACCATTGCAGATAGCCGACGAAAAAGCGCCAGACTTTCCCTATCATGCGCCGCGCTTCAAGCTGGCGTTTGATGTCGCCTTTGGTGGATTTGAGCGTGTAGGGCAAAAGCGCGATTTTGAACAATACGCCTGCAACGCCGAAGAGGATGAAGCCGAACAGGGTGGCAAAGAAACGGCGGCAGTAGTCTAGGGTTTTCATGGTTTTTTGCACCATGTCCATCGGCGTTTTTCATGTTGCCATTCTGCTGAAAGGTCGTCTGAAAGTAAGAAACGGATCCAGTCGAGCGCGCCCCAGTAATCGGCTGACAGCAGGTCGGACGGGTTTTCAGACGACGTGTCGTCGACATCGAGGCTGAGTGTGTAGCCGTCTCCCTGCGTCAGTACGAGCGAAAGGGCGTAGGCAAACGGGGCGCGTGTGGCGTGGACGGGGTAGTCATCGGACAAAGGGTCGTCGGCGATTAAGACCAATACGGATGGTGCGCCGTCTTGCAGCAGGGCATAGGCTTCTGCCAAAGTGGTTTCGAAATTGTCGCTGCCGGCGGCGAGGGCAGTGTGTTCGCTCATGTCGCCGCGCAACATGGACCATTGTCCGGCGGGAGCGTTGTGGACGGACAGTCCGAAGGAGGTCGGCGAAACGCTGTCGGTTTGCAACAGTCCCAGCCATAATTCGAAACTGCGGTTGATTTCTCCGTCATGCGAGGCGTAAACCAACGGGCTGCCGGGGTATTGTTCCGCCAATTCCCACGAGGCGTCGCAAATCAGGCGCGCGGCTTTGCCCAAACGGCGGCGTTGCAGGGCGGGCAGGAAGGCAAGCGCGGGTTTGTGGTCGGGCAGCCCGGCGGCGTCTAATGCGCCTGAAGCCCATTGCCGCCATTGTTCGGGCGTGGCGATTTTACTGCTTGAAGCGTGCCAAGCGGCGATATTGAAAGAAAAACGGCAAATGTTGGATGACATGATGGTTTTCAAAAGTTTACATTGTGATGTATTTTAACGAAATAGCTTAACACATTCTAGGGTCTGATATAATCGCGATATTCTAACGTATTCTGTTTTCAGACGACCTTTATGACTGTAAATTTAATTTGCCCCATTCATGATGTTGCTTCTTTATTGCCACACAGCGGCCATATGGTGTTGCTCGATTGTGTGACGGAATACAGCCCGAAACACGTTTGCGCCCAAGCCGCTGTGGGGGAAAAGCACATCTTGTTGGTTGACGGGGCATTGCCGGCGACATCGCTGATGGAAATCATGGCGCAGGGCATAGGCGCGTTTGCAGGTATACAGGCTTTGGAAGCGGGTGAGCCGGTGCGGCTTGGCTTTTTGCTGGGAACGCGCAAGCTGGAATTGTTTGCCGATAGCCTGCCCGTCGGAACGCAGATGAAGGTGGTCGCCAATCTGTCGATACAGGACCCGGGCGGTATGGGCGTATTCGATTGCGAGCTGTATTGGACGGATGCGCCTGAAGATGCCCGCGCCAAGCTGCCCGCGGACGGACTGGTGGCAAAAGCCTCGTTGAACGTGTACAGTCCGAAAGACGGAAAGGTCGTCTGAAAACAGCCTTCGCTGTTCAGATGATGACCAATAAGCAGACCGCGCCAACCAATAGGAAACATTATGAGCGAAACCATCTTGATTACCGGCTCCAACCGGGGCATAGGCAAAGCCGTCGCACTCGGTTTGGCTGAGGACGGCTTTGATATCGTCGTCCATTGCCGCAGCCGCCGCGATGAAGCCGAAGCCGTGGCGGAAGAAATCCGCGCTTTGGGCAGACAGGCGAGGGTGTTGCAGTTTGACGTGTCCGACCGCGCAGCCTGCCGCGATATTTTGACTGCCGACATCGAAGCAAACGGCGCGTATTACGGCGTGGTGTTGAACGCCGGATTGACGCGCGACAATGCTTTCCCCGCGTTTTCAGACGACGACTGGGATTTGGTGCTGCGAACCAATTTGGACGGTTTTTATAATGTATTGCACCCGTTGACCATGCCGATGATACGACGCCGCAAAGCCGGACGGATTGTGTGCATGGCGTCGGTGTCCGGCTTGACGGGCAACCGCGGGCAGGTCAATTACAGCGCGTCCAAGGCGGGCTTGATCGGCGCGGCGAAAGCCTTGGCGGTCGAACTGGCGAAACGCAAAATCACCGTCAACTGCGTGGCGCCGGGTTTAATCGATACGGACATCGTCGATGAAAATGTACCCGTCGAAGAAATTTTGAAAGCCGTCCCCGCCGCGCGTATGGGGCTGCCGGAAGAAGTGGCGCATGCGGTGCGCTTCCTGATGGATGAAAAAGCGGCGTACATCACGCGCCAAGTGATTGCGGTGAACGGAGGTTTGTGTTGAATACCAGAAGAGTCGTAGTAACGGGCATAGGCGGCATTACCGCCTTCGGCCGCGATTGGCAAAGCATACAGGCGGCGTTTAAAGCCGAAAAAAATGCCGTCAAATACATGGATTGGCGCGAACGTTTCCCCGAATTGGAAGCGCAACTGGGTGCGCCGATTGAAGGCTACACTCCGCCCCAACATTGGACGCGCAAGCAGCTCAGAAGCATGGGGCGCGTGTCGCACCTGTGTGTTGATGCGGCGGAGCAGGCCCTGACGGACGCAGGTTTGCTTGGAGATGAAAGCATTACCGACGGACGCATGGGCGTGGCGTGCGGTTCGTCTGTCGGCAGTACCAAAGACATCGGCGATATGGGCGAACTGCTGACTACGGGTACATCGCGCAATTTCAACGCCAATACTTATGTGCGCATGATGCCGCATACGACCGCAGCCAATATCGGCATCTTTTTCGGATTGAAAGGGCGCATCATCCCGACTTCGAGCGCGTGTTCGTCCGGCAGCCAAGGCATAGGCTATGCCTATGAGGCGATTAAATACGGCATGATAGACATGATGCTGGCGGGCGGCGGCGAAGAATTTTGTCCGTCCGAAGTGTATGTTTTCGACTCGCTCTACGCCGCCAGCCGCCGCAACGGCGAATCCGAACTGACCCCGCGTCCTTACGACAGCGGACGTGACGGCTTGGTCATCGGCGAAGGCGCAGGGATTTTTGTGTTGGAAGAATTGGAACACGCCAAACGGCGCGGTGCGAAAATCTATGCTGAACTCGTCGGCTACGGCGCCAACAGTGACGGCAGCCACGTTACCCAGCCGCAAAAAGAAACCATGCAGAAATGTATGGAACTCGCGCTGCAAGACGCGGGCATTACGCCCGACAAGGTCGGCTACGTCAGCGGCCATGGTACGGCGACCGAAAAAGGCGACATCGCCGAAACGCTGGCGACCGAAGCCGTGTTCGGATTCATTCCCATGAGTTCGCAAAAAAGCTATCTCGGCCATACGCTCGGCGCGTGCGGTGCGCTGGAAGCGTGGTTCACCATCGAAATGATGAACAGCGGCTGGTTTGCCCCGACCGTCAATCTGAACGACATCGACCCGCGCTGCGGCAAGGTGGACTATATTTTGAGCGGCGGCCGCGAAATCGAAACGGATTATGTGGTCAGCAACAATTTCGCTTTCGGCGGCGTGAATACTTCGCTGGTGTTCAAACGCTGGCGGGATGAAAACGCCTGATCGCAGCCGCGCCACAACAAAATCAAAAAGGTCGTCTGAAACCGTTTGATCCAACGTTTTCAGACGACCTTTTTAGCGTGTCCAAAGCTATATCACGAAGTCCAGCAGGTAAAAGTCTTCTTTGCCCACGCCGCATTCGGGGCATTTCCAATCGTCGGGGATGTCATCGAATTTGGTGCCGGGGGCGATGCCGTGTTCGGGGTCGCCGAGGTCTTCGTCGTAAATCCAGCCGCAGGGGCCGCACATATATTGTGCCATGGTGTGTTCCTTCTGATGGTTGAGGTCGTCTGAAAACGGTCGGCAAAAGGTTTTCAGACGACCCCTTGTTGGTCTGTTTCAGCCCTTATGCCGCTTCCAGCGCTGCGATTTCTTTGCGCAAGTGTTTCAACGCGGGGGTAACGATGGCGACAAACATGGCTTCGCGGACGCGGCGTTGGGCGGGGCTGCGCATGAGGTAGCCTTTGGCGCCGGCGTGTAAGGCGGCGGATTGGGCGGCGGCAAGCGTCAGCTCGGCGGCGGAGGCGCGCAGTTTCAGCGTGGCGAGGTTGCCGGGCGTGTTGTTCCAAGCCAAGTCTGCCAGTCGTTCGGTGGTTTGCCATGCCTCGTCCAAGGTGGCTTTGAGGCTGTCGTAGCTGTCGTCGAGATAGCTGTTGACATCGGCGTTGACGACGTTGGCGATGCGGATGATGCCGAGGCTGCCGTCGATCACGCCTGCGCCGATGCCGATTTGCAGCAAGATAAAGCCGGACTTGATGGAGGCGATGTAGTCGGAGAACTGTTCGGGCGCGGCAATCACGTCTTCGTCAGGGATGAATACGTCTTTGAAGTTCAGGCTGAACGTGCGCGTGCCTTCGAGGGCGCAAAATTCGGGGCAGGCTTGCAGGGTCACGCCTTCCCATTGTCCGCCGGTAATGAACATGACGTAGCTGTTGCCGATTTGGGCGGTATTCGCCCAGATGTGGTCTTCGCCGATGTTGGATACCCACGGCAGCGCGCCGTTGACTGTGTAGCCGCCGTCTACGCGCTCGGCTTGAAGGTTGTGTTTTTCAATGCCGGCGAGGTGTTTGACAGTATTGGACATGCCCGTACCCGCCAATACTTTGCCTTGCAGGATGTCGGCGAGGTATTTGTCTTTGACGGCTTGGTTGGGCGTTTGGTGCAGATACCACGCGCAAGCCGCCTGACACCATGCGCTGAACGAGGTCGCGCCGCATTCTTTGCCGACTTCGCGCAGGACGGCGATTTGCGTCGCCAAACCCAAGCCGTTGCCGCCTTCCGCTTCCGTACCGACTGCGCCGAATCCGCCAATGGCGCCGAGTTCGCGCATGAAATCTTCGGGATACAAACCATTGCGGTCGATTTCGTCCACTAAGGGTTTGAGTTTGGCTTTGACGAGTTCGGCAACTTGAGACAATAAGGTTTCACGGTTCATGATCTTATCCTTGAAAATGTGTGCGGACGGCGCGGGGAGGGCGTTCCGTTGGAAAGGGGAGGCAGTCCGTTACAGGGACGGCGTTTTTGAAAAAGGTCGTCTGAAAACAGGCAAACGGTTTTGCCGCCGCTTTTCAGACGACCTTGGGTCAGAATCAGGCGAACGCCTGCAATTCAGGGTTGATTTCTGTTTGAGCGACGTTGTTGACGTAGTTGCACAAAGTAGCCAGGGCAACGCCCATCACGACTTCGACAGCCTGCTGCTGGTTGTAACCAGCGTCGAAGAAGGCTTTGAGTTCGGCATCGGATACCGCGCCTTTTTTTGCCATCACGGCTTGGGTGAACGCAGCGAGCGCGCCCAGTTTGGCATCGTCAAACTCGCCCGCCGCCAAAGCGCGCGCGGCTTTGATGGATTGTTCGGACAGGAGTTTTTTCAGGGTTGCCAGCTTGGTGTGGCCTGCCACGCAGAAACCGCATTCGTTGGTGCGGGCGGCGATGATTTGGATGACTTCGACTTCACCGGGGGTCAGGCTGTTGGCGGCGTTCAGTTTGCCGACTTCTTGATAAAACGCCAACGCTTCGGGCGCGTTTGCCAATACGCCAATGAGGTTGGGGATGAAGCCGTTGTTTTTCAGCGCGGCTTCGACGCGGGGTTTTGCTGCTTCGGGAGCGGTTTCGACGGTGTGTACGGTTAAGCGTGCCATATTGGTTTCCTTTTTATTTGCGATTTGTCAAAAGATGGAGGGCATAGTAGGGAAACAAATCCCAAAGTTGAAAGACCTGATAATTATTTTGATAAAACCAATAGTTATAAACGTCCAAGAAATTGATTAGATTTATATAATTATTTAATTACATCGATAGTTTTCAAATATAGATGTAAATGGAAGGAAATCAGAAATCAAAAGAAAGGTCGTCTGAAAACTAAAATACGGTTTTCAGACGACCTTTATATAAATTTTAACGAATCTTCTTCAGCAACTTGACCTCTTCCGACAAATACGGGCTTTTCATACCCAATATTTCAAGCATCTCAGCCTCGCTGATATTTTTTGAAACGTCATCCAAACGTCCCCCGTTAAATCCATTCTTCTTCCTTTCATATATAGCCACATGCCCGGCATGTTCATCATACAGCCATGCAGATTGTAAAACACCGGTCTGGTCGTAGAGAACATGCCACCATTCTTTTTCCTGCGGTCCAAATCCGCAAAGAAAAGCCAGATCATTTTCTTCACCAATGAACATCAACATTTTAGGGTTCAAGCTGCTGCGTTTCGCATAATAAATGGTTGCCGGCGGGTGAGGATTTTCCTTTATGGCGCAAAGCCCTTGAGGCGTAGATGTTTCTTTGTGCAAAACGCTTTTGCAACCTGATGCGGCGAATACGGTCAATGTCGCGGCAGCCAGAAATCTACCGATATTTTTCATTTTGCCCTTCTTTGTTTTAACGGTTTATATGAAAGGTCGTCTGAAAACTAAAATACAGTTTTCAGACGACCTTTTCTTGCCAACCGATTTATTCGGCTTGTTCTTTCAACACGGCTTCAATCAATTCCTGCGCGCCGTCGTCCGCCAGCTTCTTAGCGACTGCGCGTCCGAGTGCGTCGGCGTAGGCGGCGGGGGCTTGTGCGTCTGCCTGCAAGATTACCGAGCCGTCGGGGTGTCCGACCAGTCCGCGCAGGGTGAGCAGGCCGTCTTCTTCAGTGCAATACGCGGCAAGCGGCACTTGGCAGCTTCCGTCCAAAGCGTGGGCGAGGGCGCGTTCAGCGGTCACGCAGGCGTGTGTTGTGTCGTGGTTTAAGGGTTTCAAGACGTCGAGAAGGTCGGTGCGGTGTGCGGCGATTTCGATACCCAACGCGCCTTGTCCTGCGGCGGGCAGGCTGTCGGCTTCGGAGAGAATCAGGCGGATGCGTTCGTCCAGTTCCAAACGTTGCAATCCGGCGGCGGCAAGGATGATGGCATCGTATTCGCCGTTGTCGAGTTTGGACAGGCGGGTTTGTACGTTGCCGCGCAGGGGCTTGATGACTAAGTGCGGATAGCGGGCGCGCAACTGGGCTTCGCGGCGCAGACTGGATGTGCCGACGACGGCGCCTTTGGGCATTTCTTCCAAACGCGCGTATTGGTTGGATACGAATGCGTCAAACGGATTGGCGCGCTCGCCGATGGCGGCAAGGGCGAAGCCTTCGGGCAAATCCATCGGTACGTCTTTAATTGAATGCACTGCCAAATCGGCGCGTCCGTCCTGTAAGGCTTGTTCCAGCTCTTTGATAAACAGGCCTTTGCCGCCGATTTTTGACAGGGTTTTGTCCAAAATCTGGTCGCCGCGCGTGGTCATGCCCAAGATTTCGACTTCGCAGTCGGGATACAGGGTTTTCAGACGACCTTGGATATGTTTTGCCTGCCACATGGCAAGCAGGCTTTCACGGCTGGCGATAACGAGTTTTTTCGGGTTCATTTGCAGTTTCTGATTTTCTAATTCATGAGACGGGAAGTTCGACAGTCTAACACAAACTTTCTACGGTAACTGCCTGACCGTACTTGCCCAAAGGACCGAATCCGTTGCCTTGGTTTTGTTCTTTGGTCAGCACTTTCCCCTGAATACAGACATTGTTCAGGGTAACGTTATATGAGCCGGAACTCAGGCGGTTCTTTTCTACTTTGTCCATCAGGCTTTCGCCGCCGTTGAGGAAATAGGTTTTACCATTGGCAGTAAATTCTGCCTGTTCGAGCGAATAATGGACTGTCCCAGTCATTTTGACTGTATCGCCGCCGCTTTTTTCTGCCGTCGCTTCCGTCGGTTGGGCAGCCGACGTTTCGATTTTGTTTTGCGGGGAGCAGGCTGTCAGGGCAATCAGTATGGGGAAAAGAAATTTGTTCATTTGAAATTACCGTGGTTGAAAAGTATTCCGCTGAGAATCTGTCGGAAAAGCCGTTAAACTATAACTATATCTGTTGCAACGAAATAAATTATAATGTGTACTGGCATGATGTTAGTGCATACTGCCGTAAAATAAAACTTATTCTTTAAAAACATTTTAAACCCAACAGCCTTACAGCATGAAACGCGCCAAAAAATATCCCTTCTTATCGTTGCAGCGGCAACGTTTCTGCCTGAATTTTGAAAACGCCTCAACCGCCGCCGACCTTCCGGGCGAACGCGATTTCTACCGCTGGGCATGGGCGGCGTTGAAAAGCGAATACCGCCGAGCCGACATCAGCCTGATTCTTCTGGACGAAGAAGAAGCCCGCGCCTACAACCGCGAT
This sequence comes from uncultured Neisseria sp., assembly GCA_963532335.1. GTDB lineage: Bacteria > Pseudomonadota > Gammaproteobacteria > Burkholderiales > Neisseriaceae > Neisseria. The sequence continues at coordinate 25,783 of CAUSKT010000019.1, forward strand.
TACCGCGGAAAAGACTACGCCACCAATGTGTTGAGTTTTGCCTTGAACGAAGGCGAAATCCTGCCCGATCAGTTTTCAGACGAGCTTTGCGGCGATTTGATCATCTGCCCGCAAGTCGTATTGAAAGAAGCTGCCGAGCAGGGCAAAACCGCCGAGCAGCACTTTGCCCACCTGACCATGCACGGCACATTGCACCTGATGGGCTACGACCACATAGAAGAGACCGAGGCCGAAGAAATGGAGGCGCTCGAAATCCGCCTGATGCAGGCGGCAGGTTATCCCAACCCCTACCAAGAGGACGAATACTGAAATGGACGACACCCGGTCGAAACCGACATTTTTCGAACGTTTGATTTCCCGACTTGCCGGCGAACCCGATTCCGCCGAAGACGTACTCAGCCTGCTGCGGCAGGCGCACGAGCAGGAAGTGTTTGACGCGGATACACTTTTGCGGCTGGAAAAAGTCCTCGACTTTGCCGATTTGGAAGTGCGCGATGCCATGATTACCCGCAGCCACATGAACGTTTTGAAAGAAAACGACAGCATCGAGCGCATCACCGCCTACGTCATCGAAACCGCCCATTCCCGTTTCCCCGTCATCGGCGAAGACAAAGACGAAGTCCTCGGCATCCTGCATGCCAAAGACCTGCTCAAATACATGTTCAATCCCGAGCAGTTCAACCTCAAATCCATCCTTCGTCCCGCCGTCTTTGTACCCGAAGGCAAATCACTGAACGCGCTTTTGAAAGAATTCCGCGAGCAGCGCAACCACATGGCAATCGTTATCGACGAATACGGCGGCACGTCGGGTCTGGTAACTTTTGAAGACATTATCGAACAAATCGTCGGCGACATCGAAGACGAGTTTGACGAAGACGAAAGCGCGGACAATATCCACGCCGTTTCCACCGAACGCTGGCGTATCAACGCCGTAACCGAAATCGAAGACATCAATGCCTTTTTCGGTACGGATTACAGCAGCGAAGAAGCCGACAGCATCGGCGGACTGGTCATTCAGGAATTGGGACACCTGCCCGTGCGCGGTGAGAAAGTTGTTATCGGCGGTTTGCAGTTCACCGTTGCCCGTGCCGACAACCGTCGGTTGCATACGCTGATGGCGACTAAGGTGAAATAATAATTTACTTGAAGAACAAATGAAGCAAGGTCGTCTGAAAACTTGGAAACAGGTTTTCAGACGACCTTTTTGGTATCAGATTGGGGCAAAATGGAACGACGATTGTGTGGAAATATAGATAATGAACAACCGCCGTTTTTTATCGCACCTGTCCGTTAAACAGCTTTTGAAGTTGGCCCAAAGACTATTTAGCCTTGCTCCTGCCTTTACGCTTTGCTGTCGCGGTATCCGGGGTTTTTACCTTGATTTTCACGCTTTTGCTTGGCTTTTTGTCTTTGCGTTTGGCTTTTTCCGTTGCGGTTTTGGCTTTGGCGGTTTTCTTTTTGCCATTTTCAGACGACGTTGCTGCGTTGGACGGTTGGGCTTTGCTGCGGCGTTTGGCGGCGGGTTTTTCCTGTTTTACAGGCGTTTTCATCGCGTCGTCGATTTCTTTCGCCGTCAGTTTGCGCTTGGTTTTCGAGCCGGTTTGGGCGGTGGTTTTGGCGCGGCGTTTCTTGTCGCTGCTTCCGCTGCTGATCAAGGTCAGGTCGATTTTGCTGGTGTCCAAATCGGCGCGCGCCACTCGGACGCTGACTTTGTCGCCCATGTTGAAACGGATGCCGCTGTGTTCGCCTTCTATCGCCATGATTTCGGGACGAAAGTTGAAATAGTCTTCGCCCAAATCGCTGATGTGTACCAAGCCGTCGATGTGGATGCCGTCTAAGGTAACGAAGAGGCCGAAGTTGGTCATGCCGGAGATTTTGCCTTCGAATATTTCGCCGACTTTATCGCGCATGTAATAGGTTTTCAGCCAGTTTTCCACGTCGCGGCTGGCATCGTCGGCGCGGCGTTCGCAGAACGAGGTGTGTACGCCCAAAGCCTGCCAGTTTTTGCTTGGCGTGTAGGTTTGTTGGTTCAACACGGCTTTGATGGCGCGGTGTACGGTCAGGTCGGGATAGCGGCGGATGGGGGAGGTGAAGTGGGCGTATGCTTCGTAGGCAAGGCCGAAGTGTCCGTCGCAATGCGGTTCGTAAACTGCCTGCTGCATGGAGCGCAACATCATGACTTGCAGCAATTCGGCATCGGGTCTGCCTTTGAATTGTTCGGCAAGCGCGGCATAGTCTTTCGGTGTCGGGTTTTCGCCGCCGCCCAGTTGCAAACCCAATAAGCCGAGCTGCTCGCGCAGGGTGGCGAGTTTTTCGGGTGTCGGGCCTAAGTGGTTGCGGAAGAGGGCGGTGTGTTTGTTTTTTATCAGGAATTCTGCCGCGCAGACGTTCGCCGCCAACATGCACTCTTCAATCAGCTTATGGGCGTCGTTGCGGACAACGGGCACGATTTTTTCGATTTTGCCGTTGTCGTCGAAAAGCATTTGGGTTTCGACGCTTTCAAACTCCACCGCGCCGCGTTCGAAGCGTTTTTTCTGAAGGATTTTGAAGAGTTTGTAGAGAGTGTCGATTTGGGCTTTGTGCGGGTGGTCTAGGTCGTCTGAAATCCAATCCCAGACTTGGTTGTAAGTCAGGCGGGCATGGGAACGCATAACCGCTGGGTAGAAGCGGTATTCTTTAATATTGCCCGCGTAAGTGATGACCATGTCGCACACCATGCACAAACGCTCGACATCGGGATTGAGCGAGCAGATGCCGTTGGACAGGTTTTCCGGCAGCATGGGAATCACGCGGCGCGGGAAGTAAACGCTGGTGCTGCGTTCCTGCGCGTCCGTGTCGATAGCGTCATCGGGGCGGACATAATGGCTGACATCGGCAATCGCTACGACCAAACGGTAATTGCGTCCGATTTTTTCGGCAAACACGGCATCGTCGAAATCGCGCGCCGTTTCGCCGTCTATGGTTACCAAAGGTAAATCGCGCAAATCGACGCGGCCTTTCAAATCGCTTTTGCGAACATGGTCGGGGATTTTTTTCGCAGCTTTGGCACACGCTTCGCTGAATTGGTGCGGCAAATGGTGTTTGCGCACGGCGATTTCGATTTCCATACCGCTGTCGGCATAATCGCCCAATACTTCGATGATTTTCGCCACGGCAGGGCGGTTTTGCTCGGGATAAGTCTCGATTTCGCCGACGATGACCTGACCGGATTCGGGTTTGAAATGCGCGACACTGTCAGGTTCTAAAACGATGCTTTGGTTCAGGCGTTTGTCTTCCGCTTCCAAAATCGCTACGCCGCGATCCATATAGAAACGCCCGACCACTTTGCTTTGCGCGCGTTCGACAATATCTAAAACCGTTCCTTCGCGGCGGCCTTTGCGGTCGATGCCGGCAGGGCGGACGGTCACGATGTCGCCGTGCATGATGCCGCGCATTTGGCGTTCATATAAGACAAAATCGCCGTCTTTGGTGGGTGTGAGCGGTACGGCGAAGCCGAAGCCGTCTTTGTGCGCCTCGACACGGCATTTGACCAAATCCAATTTGTCCGCCGCGCAAACCGCACCGCGACGGTTGATTAAAACCTGACCGTCCCGCGCCATCGCTTTCAGACGACGTTCGAAAAATTCGTACTCTTCTTCCGTAATCGACAACTCGCGTGCCAAGACTTCGATTTTCGACGGCACGCCTTTTTGCTCCAATAATTCAATGATCCACTCCCTGCTTGGCAGCGGATGTTCGTAACGTTGTTTCTCCCGTTTCAAAAACGGGTCTTTTTCTCGTAAATTTAAAGATTTAATATTTTTGTTCATTTTATTGGTTGACATTCTTTTTCTAAAATATATAATGACCGCTTCTTTGCGAAATAGTCAATCACTGTAACGCAAAACAGGAAATAAAGCAAAGCCCAGGTGGCGGAATTGGTAGACGCGCTAGCTTCAGGTGCTAGTGTCCTCACGGGCGTGGAAGTTCGAGTCTTCTCCTGGGCACCAAACCTTTTGGTCGCCGCTTTGCTTATCCATCCTAATTGCCCAGGTGGCGGAATTGGTAGACGCGCTAGCTTCAGGTGCTAGTATCCTCACGGGTGTGGAAGTTCGAGTCTTCTCCTGGGCACCAAATCAATTATCCGGCTTATCCGGATTTTTTATTGAATAGATTTATTTGTCTGATTAAGCTACAATATCAGACGACAAAATATGTTTGATTCCACAGAGAGGTGGATGAGTGGTTTAAGTCGCACGCCTGGAAAGCGTGTATACGTGAATAGCGTATCGAGGGTTCGAATCCCTTCCTCTCTGCCAGATTCCAAATAGCCCGTCTTGACCAAGACGGGCTTTTTTCTTGCCTTCAATTCAGGCAGCAAGCTGCTTCAGTCTCTCTTTGAAAAAGAAATTACTTTTATTCTCAATTTGTTATACGTTTTGTTTCCATCTATACAAATCAGTTTTGCAGGTGTATCCTTCACTCCGTTATATACATTCATAAAAAATCCATCTTTAAAAAGGTCGTCTGAATACGCCGACCTGACACAAATCCAAGGATACTGCCATGACTGATTTTACCGTATGGGAAACCGCGCCGTTTGGTGCAACCATCGACCATATCCTGCGACGCTACCATGATGTACACCGCGGGCAATTTGAAGAGCTGGTTCCGTTGGCTCAAAAAGTCGCGGAAGTTCATGCCGACAGTTTTCCGGCTGAAGTGCCGGAGTTGCTTGCCTATATGCAAAACGAACTGTTGATGCATATGATGAAGGAAGAGCGAATGCTGTTTCCAATGATCAAACAAGGCGTCGGCCGCGGAGCGGCAATGCCGATTAATGTAATGATGCACGAGCATGAGGAACACGACCAAGCCGTAGCCAAGCTGCTTGAGTTGACCAATAATCTGACCGTTCCTGAAAACGCTTGCGGAAGCTGGACGCGCCTGTATACATTGGCACGCGAAATGGTGGACGATTTGACCAACCATATCCACTTGGAAAATGAAATCCTGTTCCCGCGCGTATTGGCTTCTTAAAAATAGAGCTTCTCCAAAGGTCGTCTGAAAATTGTTTTTCAGACGACCTTAATGTTTTGCCAGTACGCAAAGAGACTGTTTTCTGTTAGATGAAATTACCATTTTCCCGTCAAACCGATGCGCAGGGTACGGCCCGGGGCGGGCATATAGGAACGGCTCATGGGGTCGAGGTAATAACGGTCGGTCAGGTTGCTGCCTGTGAGTTCCGCGCTGAAATGCTTGTTGAATTTGTAACGCACATAGGCATCTACGACAGTAACGGGCTGCCAGTTGGCGTTGCCGTTGTCGCTGTTGAAAGCTTTGCTGTTTGCGCCGTCACGTTGCAGGTAGTATTCGCGCCAGCGGGCGGACGGCTGTTGTTTGTCTTCAACGCGGCTGTGGAAGGTCAGGCGCGAACCGATTTCGAGTTTTTCGTTTAGGAAGCGGCCGCCGAGGTTGGCAACGACCGACCAGCGAGGCTGGATGCGGTTGATCAGCCAGCCGCTGGCGAAACCGCCGTTTTGACAGTAAGGCACGGGGAAAGTGCGTCCTTTTTGGACAAACATTTCCACATCATATTGCTGTTCGATGGCGCGGTGGTCGCAGACTTCGTTTTTCATGTTGCGCACCACGCCCAAGTCGCCGAAAACACGGCCGTTGTCGAAGCGGGTTTGCAGCTCTAAACCGCTGATGACTTGTTTGTCGTAATTGCTGATTTGCCAGGTGGTATAGTTGCGGTCGATGACGTTGCGGGTTTTGTTGTGGAAGTAGGTCAGACGAACGTCCGCGTAACGCATTTTGGGCAGCAGGCGGGTGAAGTCGTGGCTAAGGGAAATTTCCCAATTCTTGGCATGTTCGGGTTTGAGCGGGTAGCGGGTGCGGTCGAAGGGGATGCTGAACAGCTTGGCGATGCTGTGGTTGCCGAAACCGAATGTGCCTTCATACATGCTGGGGAAGCGTTTGAATTCGGTGTAACGGGCAAACAGGCGGGTGTGGTCGCCGAGTTTGACGGTGGCGGAGAACATGGGGGCGAAGGCGTGGCCGCTTTTTTTCCATGAGTTGCGCAGTTCTTCTTCGGTCAGGTGCCGGTATTCGGCAACGGGGCTTTTTGCACCGATTAATGCGCCGCCTTGGTATTTGTTTTCGACTTCTCCAGTGGCTTGATTGATGCCTTTTTCGGCAAATTGTTTCAGACGGCCGTCTGAAACGGGGTTTTCGCCGTTTTTCCAATAAATGCAGTTTCCTGCCGCGGGGTCTGTCGTGCAGTCGGTAAGCGGCATATAGCCCTGTTCTATATTGGCGGGCAGTGTGGTTGAATTGTTGTATTCTTCGCTTAAATCGGTCAGCTCTTGCGGCCATGGGATGAAATCAGGGTAGCCGCTTTTCCGCCTTTCCGTTTCTTCGGGCATATTTTCCAACGCCCAGGCGTAATCGGGTACGGGCAGGGTGTTTATCCATGCCCAAAATTTTTGGTCGTATGCATCCCATGCCGCTTGCGTACGCACCACTTCGTGGCTTTCTTCATAGGCTTTCAATGCGGCTTCATATCTGGCTTTCAAATCCATGCGGGCACGGTATTCTTCCGGAGTGGCCAGTCTGCTGCCGATGGCGGCGATATTGCGGCTGTTTTCAGACAATACGAGACCTTTGCAAAATTCCCCAAAATCCCCTAAATTTCCATCAAGACATTTAGGGGATTTTCCATGAGCACCTTCTTTCAGCAAACCGCACAAGCC